>NZ_JBLXDO010000009.1:0-153837 GCF_048263965.1 Ferrimonas sp.
AACACAATGATGGGGTGCCGCCTGCGGAAGCCGAGAATCGGGCTAAACAGGTGTCCGGATTTAGTTGACCACTACAGTAGCATCAGATGACCACCAAACCGTCCCACTCATAACGTAAAAAGGGGCACTGGTATCGCCACATACAGGTCATTGAAGCCTTCAATTACTCTGAATTCTTAAACCTTACCGACGAAGCACCGCAATCCATCGTCCCAAGTTTAGCAAGCTGGTCAGCGAGGCAGCGACATAGGTCAGTGCCGCCGCCTTGAGAATTTTCTCCGCATGCTTCAGGTCACCGTCGTGCAGGTACTCGCCTTTCTCTAGGAGCGGCAGCGCCTTGCCATAACTGGCATCGAACTCAACGGGAAGGGTAATCAGGTGCACCAAGGTACTTAGTGCCATGGAAACAACGCCAATCACTATCGTTAATGCTCCCGCTTGCGGAACGCGGGTTAATAGTAGGATAAGCGGAGCCGCCACTAGCATAATGCCAGCAAGGCGCTCGCCGACCATTGCAGCCTTAACGAGGTTCTGCCGCGCCAGGAACAACGATTCGCCCCGTGAATCCTGAATAGCATGCCCCACCTCATGGGCGGCAACAGTCACTGCGGTCAAGGAGTATCCTGAGTAGTTTTGCGGCGTCAGACGCACAGCCTTAGCGGCCGGATCATAATGATCACCGTCAGAGGTCTCCTCTACCTGGACGTCGCCCAGGCCGTAGCTGTCGAGCAGGTGGCGCGCGAGTTCGCCACCACTTCCCTGTTTGCGGTAACGATCTGCCGGCTGTGCGTACTTTTCCATCACATGTTTGACCCACATACCCGGCAAGAAGACGCATAATGTGATGATGAGTAAGATGATGATCCAGACCATTTAAATCGCCATGTAATGAGTATTTGTGCGGCTACCGATCATTATACGCATAGAAATGAGCAGCAGATGCTTGCCGACGATTGTCTGCTTCAGAAGTTGGCGCAATCGGAAGCGACTTTAGCAGAGCCTAACTGGACACCCACCTTTGCATCCGCGGGGTATCCATCTCGAGAAGCCACCAGCACTGTCCAACTGCTTGCCATTCGTCTCAGCTTTGCGGGGACGTCACAAGCAACGAGAACCAAAGCTCTTAGGGTGGGTGTCCATTTAACTTCACCCTGCATCATCCGGAGATATGGCTAAGGCACGGTCTTTAGTGATGTCTATACAAGCCGCCTAAGGTGATCCTTGGGCGCTATATCTTAGCAACCACTACTTTTGGGAATGTCTGTTAACGCCACAAAGCGGTCATTTACGTCCAGTAAACCGAGCTAACTTCAGCGCGTAGTTGATTGGCATGCTATGCATTTGCTTCGTCTACTCTTCGAGCTAGCATGCTAGCAAATACAAGATATTGAGCGGCTTTCATTTCATTTAAGTCATGGTTTAAAGTATGAGCCTTCGGGTTGCGTATACCCTGATATGCTCCCTTGAAGATTTGCATAAAACCTTTTTGATCATTTTGACCAGACTCTGACTCAAGCTCTGAAAGCACAAGCAAGGGATTGTTAATAGACATGACTTGCCCTATTAAGCGGTCACCATCATCCTCGACGCCAGTTCTTTCGCGAATTAGATCAAATACAGCTATTATTGCATTAAGAACAGACTCTCTGAGATGCCCATTTGCGTATAATTCAAGCGAACTACCTACTATCACCGGGTGAAGCAAGTTCTCAAATCCTATTTGTGGTAGGGTATTAGCCCTTTCTTGAATTTCTGCTCTTTTTATCGCTTGGTTTAGGACCCCAACAGCCATATTCATATTGGTGTTTGCATCTTCATGACTCCCCATGCGATGAGTTACTCCAGCCCTTGTAAGTATCTCAGAAAACTCCTGCTCTGTAGGCTCATGAAATGAAATCAGTGGCAACACAGCATCGGCCCATTCTTCAAACTCTAAAAAGGAAGAAAAAGGAGCTTTCTCTGCTCTTTCCTTTCTGAGCTGCTGTAGTTCTTCGAGAATACTCATTGTTTTCCTTGTAATGTATAATTTCTGGCATCAGCGAAAACGAAAAGCGTTTCGAGCGTGACGAGGAGTTTTGTATGCTGATATATTATCTTGTTAAGTATATTCAGTTGGCGTTGTAACCGAACGACTTGCTACACAGGACGTCTTTCCAATATTTTTCACGCTCTAGGATAGAATCTCTGTCAGTGTAGGTATCGGCAATTTCTAGGACTGAATACTGAAAGTTGGACGAATAATCTTTTCCATTTACTTTGAGTAAATTTTTCAATTCTAGATTTCCGCCATGACCAGTCTCTGAGTAGTCAGCCCAACGCTGCCATAATCCACACTCTCCAGTGGCGCTACCGACATACAACTTTCCACTTGCTCTGTCTGTTATTAGGTATACACCTGATACAGATGATAGTGCTGATTTCCATGACTCAACCTGTTGGTTGACAATAATATCTAGCTTTTCTTTACTAATGAGAGAGTTGTGATAACCAGAGAACTCTTCGACTACCATTTTCTTAGGTAGCAACTCTGAAACGAGCATAGCATCAGACCAGTTTTCAGCTAGAAGATATGATTGCCTACCGGAACGTTTAAAATCAATGATGAGTCTGCCAGACAAGCAATTTACCTGTTGGACTTCTTCAGTGGAGTAGTAATTGTATTCGTGTTTTTCAAGGTATGAGCACCCCAACGAGTTATAACAGCCAGCAAATAACCAACGATTTGTACCTGGAAGTTGGATTAAAGAAACGATATACTCCCTTTCGAAGTTCCTTCTAGATTGCCATCGCTGCCATTCTTCAAAATCACCGGCTAAGTACACATCAATAGGGTTTTCTTCTCCATTCCATACGGCTAGATGTACTTTAGAGTTTGCTTCCGTAATCTCAGGTTTCTTTAATGATAATAATTCAAACAGCTTCATCGAACATTCCATAGTGATATTGAAATTGCTAAGACATTTAATAGTCGTTTTTATGCGGTAAGTCGCCGCCTGTCACTAGGGTCACCCTTGCCGTATATCTGCACGCCGTAGCAGTGAACCGCTGCGATATTTACCCAATATATCAGTATATTATGACTGGTTCAACGCCATCGATTGCTTACTTGTCAGCACGAAGGGCGGATCGGCTCTGCGAAAAAACGGTAATGTCACGCTTCGTAGATACGAATGACTCTTTGGGCGCCGAAGCGAGCTAACACAGAGTCATGGCCTTGGACTCAAGTCGCTGCCTGGTTGACAGGCAGCGCACGCCACTTTATAGGCCATTCAGGAGGCCTTGAAGTCACGCATTAATCAGCCGAAATGTCAGCGATCGGCTGTATTGTTTCGTTAAGTCGCGTTTGAGCAATACGGCTTAAGAAATGCTCGTGAGCGTTTTTTGAAATATCACTACCAGAGAAAGCCCTACCTATATTGTGAGCTGCAACCAATACCGATCCTGAGCCAAAAAATGGGTCGATAACCAACTCACCTTCACAGGTACTTTGCTCAATCAAAGTCTGCATCAACTCTACCGGTTTTTCGGCAGGATATCCTCGATATACTCTTTTGAACTCCAAGATATCTGGGATTCCTAAATTGTTAAGTTTTCTCTTCCCCTTCTCGAAGAAAAGAATACATTCATATCTAGACCTATAGTGATACCCCATCCCAATACTTACTTTATCCCAAATTATTGGCTTCCAAAATTTAAAGCCAATTTTTTCTGCAATAGGTTTAATGACAAACATAGTTTCTTGGTCACAAAATAGGTAAAAGTGGGAATTTTTCTTTAAAACCCTGTACACCTGACGCAGTAAATCTTCAAATCTAGAATTTGGGAATACTTTGAACCATTGATTGCTAGAAGACTTGCTGACTTTTAGCCTTGTGGTTGTGCCAATCTTCCTGTGTTTCTCTAACGATTCATATGGGGGATCAGTAATAATTAAATCAACGCTCGCATCTGCGAGCGTTGTCAGCCAAGCTACGGCATCGCCTTGAATAATACTCATCTATTATCTAGGCCAAGCTACTGCATAGTCTACCACTTTGAAAAACTTGGGAGGAAACTCCCTTATCCAAGTTACGGCAATCCCGGCAATAACTTTGATAACCATCTGGGTTTCGTGCTGTTACACGAGCAGGTGTCTTCCCAAATGCAGCAGGGTATGGGTGGAATACATGCTCACTGCCATTAGCGTCTGAACAGTGAGGACAGGACTTAAATCTCTGCCCGGTGTTTGGGTCTCTTTTCTCTATCACGCCTACATTTAAGCGTCCGTTGCAACAACTACAGGTCATATGGTGCTCCTATCTCTTCCTTGTAGGTGAATACCATCGTAAGTCTTGTATGGCCGACCATCGTTGCCAAAGATCATCAAATCAGCAACCTAACAGTGGCGAAAGTGGGGGCACTTTAGCAATCGAATCTTGCTCAATCAATGACTTAAGTCGGCGTTTGCACTGTTCTTGGAGTGAAACTGAGAATTCGTGTCTCCTGAGTTAACGTATAGGCCCAATGACCGCTACTGGCGCCAAAGCAGTCAATAGCATTGCCTGTAACGTGTGCTTGTTTAGGACCTTGGGAGTAGATTCAATTACAGGAAACTAAGAGAACACTTATTCCTTTGATCCATATCGTTTTGTGACAAGTGATCTGGTGCTACGTTGAGAGTGTTGCGCACAGGAGTGCGCTTGGATCTCAAGGATTGATTATGAGGCAATGCTCAAAATGTCAGAGGGCGATCCCCTCCCACCATGGCCGTTGTATTCACTGTCACCCACTTTCCCTCATCGATCGTTTGATGACGCGACGAAACCTTGGCTATCGCAGTCTGCTGGCCATCGGCTGTCTGGGAATCCTGATTCTGTATTGGCTCCCTGGTTAGGCCTGTTGGTCACGGGTGTTGGTGGTTTGCTTGAGCAGATAGAGACACACCAGGACGATTGCGGCAAACCCCAGCACACCGCCCAGGCGCCAAGTGGGCAATGGCGAACCGATAAATGCGATGTACAGCGCGATGCCCACCCCCATTAACGCCTCTCCGGTAATCAGCCCCGAAGCCAGCAGCACCCCGCGGTTGTTGGTCGCCTTGGCGTTGTCCGGCTGCCGACGCGCTTTTTGTCTCGCCACTGTGGCAGCCAACACGCCGCCAACAAAAATGGGCACCGACAATCCCAATGGCAGGTAGATACCCACGGCGACTGCTAAAACGGGAAAACGAAACGAGGCGTTGCGCCTCTCCTGGTAGGTGTCGAGGGCAATGAGTACCGCCGCCAGCGCAAATCCCATATAGATAAAGTTCCACTCTATCCCCTGACCGAAGATGCCCTGTGCCAATGCCATCATCAGCCCAGCCTGAGGGGCGGCCAGTACGCGGTCCGGATCGCCCCCCTCCAGGGCACGGCCGATTCCGTAACCGGCGTCCAGTACGCTCAGGATCAAGGGGATCACCAGAGCCGCTGAGACTACGCCAACCACCTGAAACAGCTGTTGTCGCCACGGGGTGGCACCGACCAAATGCCCACACTTCAGATCCTGCATGTTATCCCCGGCAATGGCGGCGGCTGAGCAGATGAGCGCCGCCAGATAGATCACCGCAATGGGACCCAGCATGGCACCGGGGCCCTCCCTACCCATGATATTGACCAGAATCAGGGCTGAGGTGATCACTGTGGCGATGGTGACCCCGGAGATGGGATTATTGGAGCTGCCCACCAGGCCAGCCATGTAACCCGCCACCGAGGCAAACAGAAAACCCAGTACCAGCATCAGCAAGGTCATCAGAGCTGCGACCAACAGTTTGTATTCGTAGTCGGTCATGGCGATGTAGAAGATGGAGTAAAGGGGAATGATGGAGACAGCCACCACCAGCAGCACTATGGAGAATGGTGTGTCTGCTTCGGTTCTGGGAAACGCCCGATCTATGCTGGAACGGCTGTGGCGATAAGCCTTGAGGGAGGCACGAATGCCCTTGATGAGCGGCTTGGCCAATGCCACCAGAGACCAGAGCCCACCCACCATCATCGCCCCTACCCCAATGTAACGACACTTCTGCCAAGCGGCAGCCGCGATGGTTCGCCACTGCTGGTCGCTTATCTGGTCAAACGCGAGAGACGGGCTCAGGCCGGACGCCAGTAGAATCGATTCCTTGTTAAACAGCCAGTTCAGGGGCACTCCGATGAGGGTGCCGATGACACCTCCGAGGAACACCAACACGGCGATGTTGATGCCAACGATGTAGCCTACGCCAATCAAAGCCGGGCTCAAGGCTATCCCGCCACTGAACAGATAGCTGCCGCCAAACCAGCTGCGAACCGCGCCTATGCCTCCGGCAAAGAGGCCCAACCCGGACTCCATCAGCTTGTAGATGGCGCCCAGGGCGCCGGCCTGGGCCAGGAGTTTGATCCCCGGGGTGGGCAACCCACCCTGTTGATGGGTGGGTTTGTCCCTGTCAGTCTCGACGCCGCCGGTCTTCAGTACCTCGGCTGTGGCCAATCCTTCTGGGTAGGTGAGCCTGGCTTCAATAATGAGTGCGCGCCTGAGGGGGATGGTGAAGGCAACACCTAGAATGCCGCCAACTATGGCGATGGAGACCATGGGCCAATAGAGGTAACCGTGCCAGGCCTGCATCATCACCAGCGCTGGAATGGTGAAGATAATGCCGGCAACCAGCGACTCCCCGGCAGACGCCGAGGTTTGAACCATGTTGTTTTCCAGGATGTTAGATCGGCGAAACAGACGAAGAATGCCCAAGGAAGCCGCAGCGGCCGGAATGGAAGCGGAGACCGTCATGCCCACCAACAGGCCGATGTAAGCGTTGGCCGCAGCCAAAAGCACAGACAACAGTATCCCCAGAACCAGGGCCTTAACGGTGATCTCTTCCAGTTGCTGCTTAGGGCCGACAACGGGAGGCGGAAGCGGTTGATTCATGGGTGTTCATCCAAGCTCTTCCCTTATTCCAAGCTAGCAGACTGTGGTCAAAACGCACTAAGGGTGCTTGAGTTTGCGCAGTAACAGGCCGTTGGTGGTGCCCTGAATCAACAGGCTGAACAGCACCACGCCAAACACCATGGACTGTATGGTCCACCAATAGGGCAATTGGGTGGGTAACGACAGAACCAAGGCAATGGCGATGGCCCCCCTGAGACCGCCCCACACCAACAGTCCCTGCCAAACCAGGCTCAGAGACACAGCGGGTTTCAGCAGCAAGGCGCAGCCGGTGACTGCCACCAGGCGTCCGACCAGGGCCGCGACGATGGCAATGACCATCGCCAGCCAGCGCTCAGTGAACATCTCCAGAGTGATCACCAGTCCCATGATGACAAACAGCAGGGAGGTAAAGGTCAGCCCCAACCAGCTCCAGCCATGGTGTAACGCTTCAAGGTTGACGGTTGCTCTTCTCTCAAGCCGCCACCTGACCACTATGGCGCTGGCCATCACCGCCAGAATGCCGGACAGGTGCAGCCAGTGCTCTGCCAGATAGAAGCTGGAAAAGGCCAGGGTTACCATGGCCATCATGGTGACGTCGGAGCGATTGAGGAAGCGGCAGAGAACCGCGGTAGGCCAGCCAAGCAGCGTTCCTACCACCAAACCCCCGAAAAAAATCTTCAAAAAGTTCACAAGATCCGAAACGGCGACACTGCCTCCATCTCTCAGGGCAAATCCCAGCAACAAACTAAAGAGCACAACGGCGCTGGCATCATTAAACAGGCTTTCGCCTTCAAACAAGGTGGTCAGCGCCTCAGGCGCTTGCTGACTCTTCAACTGGCTGATAACCGCAACCGGGTCCGTGGCAGCCAGAATGGCACCGGTGAGCAGCGCGGCCAGCCAAGGAAACCCCTGAGGGTGGCCCACCCCCCAGTAGGTCAGCGCCCCGATAATCAGCAGATTAATGACCACACCCAGGGAGGCCAGTGTCAGGACAGGCGCAAGCCAGCGCCTTAACTGCTCCGGTTTCAGGTGCCAGGCCGCTTCGAAAATCAGTACCGGCAACACGATAAAGAACACCAGATCTTTGAGATTGTGGGCTCGTATTCCGGTATCCAGTGACAGGAAGCCTAATCCCTGGCCGGCAACGAAGCCCACCAGCAGGCACGCCAGAGTCGACTCCAATCTGAATGCTTTGGCAATAACCAGCCCAGCCAGAGCCAGGATAACCAGGGACAGCGTCTGTCCTAAGGTGGTCAGCATTGGCGTCTCTTGTTTACTTGTGTGGCATTCTCTTAAGTTAGACGAATTAACCGGAATGCCTAAGGCCGCAACCCATGCAACGGCCAGGTAACATGGCATAAATCGAGCTAATCCGATCCCTCTTTTGTTTCATTTCCAAGGGCTTTTGTCCTTTGACACAATCCCCTGCCCTACCCTGATTCATAAACCAGCGGGAGTGTAATGGGTGACTGAAATGCAATTGATTCTGGTGCTGTGGTTGGTTGGCGTGTTGACCGAAGCGATCACCGGCGCCCTGGCGGCTGGCCGCAATCGGATGGATCTCTTCGGTGTGGTGATGGTGGCCTGTGTCACCGCCATTGGAGGAGGCACTGTGCGAGATGTCCTGCTCGGTGGCTATCCCCTGATCTGGGTGGCTCACCCTCAATACCTGGTGGCCATTGCGGTCATGGCGCTGTTGACCGTGGCCTGCGCGCCGGTCATGCGCTACCTCACCCGACTGTTTTTGACCTTGGACGCCCTGGGGTTGGCGGTGTTCTCCATCATTGGTGTCCAGAAGGCGCTCTCACTTGGGCACACTCCGGTGATCGCCATAGCCTCTGGCCTTATTACGGGCATCTTCGGCGGCATATTGCGGGATCTTTTCTGTCAGAGGGTGCCACTGGTGTTCCAGAAGGAGCTGTATGCCCTGGTGTCCCTGATGACCGCGGCCCTCTACATGGGCCTGACCCTGGCAGAGCTGTCTGAGTGGGTGAAGTTGGCCATCTGTCTGCCTCTGGGTTTTGGTTTCAGGTTACTGGCGATCCGTTTTCACTGGTCAGTGCCCACCTTCGATTACCAGGAGCAGACTGCTCACTAGGGCGCCAATTGGCGCCTTTTTGCTTTAATCCACCACCAAAGAGAGGTGGATGCGTTCCTTGTTCCACAGTTCGATGATCTTTCTGGTTTTCGCCTGATTCCAGTAGCACTTGCCAAACAGGATGATGCCAGCCCCCTCGAGTTGCTCCCGCTGTTCAATGCCAAAGCGTTTGAGCAGGTGCTCCCGATAGCGCCGGATCGGAATGCCCACGTCGGTACAACCGGCGGGGTTCAACCACTGCATCTCCTTGTCCGAGTGAGACAGAGTGCCCCAGAACATCTTGGGTCTGGCCTCCTTGGCATTGTCGGCCGCCTCCGCTTCAGCAAAAGGAACAAACAAGTTTTTAGCTTTGAACTGATACCCCTTATCCAGCTCAATCAGGGCGTCACTGGCCCCAAGGTCGCTGTCTCTCAGCAAGCTGTGCAATGCCTTGGTCAGGGTTAATGGCTTAGGCCTGCCCGCTTTGGCCGGGGCTGTCGAGGCCCTGATGTTGACGGTGCTCGCCGGGGTATCAGGTTTGCCCTCAGGCGGCTCCTCAAAGCTGAACGGGGTGACCGCCTGGTCCAGCAGTCGGTCCACCTCTTTGGCATCCTTCTCCTCTTTCTCACGCTGGGCGGTGCGCCGCTCAAGGGTGCACTCCTGGGTGTGATAGCGCGAGCCAAAACAGGCGGAACGACCATGGCTGCTGGCCTTGCGATAAAATGCAGGTTGCTGGCACTCGGGGCAAAACAGTTTCTGCCGCTTGTTTTCTCGCTCCTCAAGACTGAGCGCTTCAAAGCTGATGATGGAGTACAGGTGCTGCTGTTCGCCATCTTTCCACATTGCATCAAACATGGTCTGGGCCGATAACTCACTGAACAATGACCCTTTATACCATATCCCCCTTTTGAGCCTCTAAGAGATCATTCAGCTCAAGGAGAGCTGCCACTAAAGCCGGCCACTGAGCCCAAATAGAAAACCTCCTATAGTTAGGGAATACTTGCCGTCGGTCGCTGTCGATGCAGTTCGAGTTGGCCTTACTGGCCCTGCTTTTCCTGATTCTGTCCTTGCTGGTGGGGGCCCTGGTCCGCCATGGCCTCAAGGGCTTGCCTGTGCCCTACACCGTGGTGTTGCTGCTCATCGGCCTGCTGCTGGGACTGGTACAACGGGCAGGAGTGTTTACCGACTCCACGCCCATGCTCACCCAAACCCTGGCGCTGGTCAGCGACATCACCCCCCAGGTTATCCTCTATCTGTTCCTGCCAACCCTGATTTTCGAAAGCGCCTTCTCATTGGAAGTTCACCTGTTCAGGCGGATGGCACCGCAGATCGCCCTGCTGGCCATCCCCGGCCTGATCCTGGCCACCCTGCTCACCGCGCTGTTGGCCTGGCAGTGGTTTCCCTGGGAGTGGAGCTGGGCCCTGTGTCTGCTGTTCGGAGCCTTGATCAGCGCTACCGACCCTGTGGCCGTGGTGGCCCTGCTGAAAGAGGTCAGCTCCCGGAAACGACTGGAGACCCTGATTGAGGGCGAATCCTTGCTGAACGACGGCACCGCCATCGTTCTGTTCGGGCTTTTCTACACCATGGCGGTCAGCGGCGTAGCCAGTGTCTCACCCCTGAATGTGGTGTTGGAATTTATCTGGGTGGTGGTCGGAGGGCTGCTGGTGGGGGCGCTAACCGGCATCATCGCCATCGCTTGGGTGGGACGGGTGTTCAATGACCCCATCATCGAGATCACCCTGTCCGTAGTGGCGGCTTACCTGGTGTTCTTTATCGCCGAACGGCTGCACCTGTCAGGGGTGGTCGCCCTGGTGACTCTGGCCTTTGTCTTTGCCGGTACCGGCAGAACCCGGATCTCTCCGGAAGTGGCGGGCTTCCTTCACCACTTCTGGGAGATGATGGCCCATGTGGCCAATACGGTGATCTTCCTGCTGGTGGGGATACTTATCGCCGCCAGGGTACCACTGGACCAGCCCGACCTCTGGTGGTCTCTGGCGCTGCTTTACCCGGCGCTTCTGGTGATTCGCGGCGCCACCATAGGGGCACTGTTGCCACTGCTTAAGCGAATGGGCATTGGGCTGACCCGGGAGAAGGCGCTGGTGCTGCTCTGGGGTGGCCTGCGCGGCGCCGTTTCCCTGGCCCTGGCTCTGACCATCGCCGTGGATCAACTGCTTCCTCGCGAGGTGGCGGACCAGATCCTGTTCCTGTGTGCCGGAACCGTAGTGCTGACCATAGTGATCAACGGCAGCACCATGGGCCGATTGCTCAGGTTGCTGGGATTGAACCGCCTGCCAGCGGCCAAACAGGCTACCGTGGACAGGGTAAAGGGGATCGTCACCGATGAACTCAGTCAGATGCTGCCCAAGATGATGACTCACCCTTTCCTGAGTCGGGCAGACTGGAGCCAGGTTAAGCGCAACATCCTGCTGCAGGAACGCACCCTGGACAAAGGAGAAGCCGAAGAGCCCTCCTCCGACCAGGGGCTGGCTTGTCGCAGGCGGCTGCTGGAAACCGAGCGACAAAGTTACTGGTCCCAATTTGAAAGCGGCACTCTGGGTCGCCACTCGACTCAGCTATTGGTGCAACTGGTCGAGCGCGCCCTGGACGGGGCTGCGGAGATTGGCCCCAGGGTGTCACTCCAGCCTCTGTGGGCGACGCCCTTCTGGTTAGGTTGGTGCCGTCGATTTCCAATTCTTCAAACAGCTGCCAACAGCGTGTTCTACAGTCACCTGGCCCTGGGGTACGACCTGGCGCGGGGATTTATGGAGGCGCAAGTGGAGCTCAAGTCTCACATCCAGGAACTGGCGCCGGATAACAGGTTAGCGCAGAGCCTGGACCTAGAGGTTGAACAGAACCTCTCCATGGCAGAGCACCATATCCGTCAGATACGTGACTGCCACCCCGAGTTGGTCCAGGCATTGGAAACCCAGGCAGCCAGTCGGCTGCTGCTTAATCGAGAGAGAACCGTGATACGTCGGCAGATGGGGATGGCGGTGCTGGCCCAGCCAGAGGCGCAAAAGCTGCTCGAGGGGGTCGAGGGGCGCATGCACAAGCTGCAGAGAACCTCGATGGTGGAGCAACCAGACAGCGAGAGCCAACCTTGCAAGCTGTTCCCTTGGGCAGGAGATTGCTCCGAGTCCACCCGCAAGTCGCTGATCGACCAACTGGTGATCACCACCTACAGTGAGGAAGAGGTGATCATTGAGGCAGACAGTGAACTTAGCCAAATAGGCGTTTTGGTTGAGGGCAGTGTTGAGGCCTGCTGGACCTCCCCCGAGTCAACAAGGATAAAGATATTGATCCCAGGCGAGATGTTAGCGCTTTCTGCCCTGGTCAGCGGTAAGGCTCAGGCCCAGTATCGGGGCAAGAGTCTGTGCCGAATCGGCTGGCTGGAGTTGGATCTGGTTAAAAAACTGATGACCCAGGATGAAACCCTGATGAGTCAACTGTCAGAGCAGCTGGGGCAGGAGGTGCGTCGCCCCTGAATCCGCGGAAGTAGAGGCGGCCGGAAACCGGGCCGCCCCGCTTTTGTTTTGGCTTCCGATTACAGGCCGAGCTTATCCGCCACGTAATCGGCGTCTTTATCGCCCCGACCTGAAAGATTCACCAGGATCTTCTGCTCCTTGGGCAGGCGCTTGGCTTCACGCATCGCCCAGGCCACCGCATGGGCACTCTCCAGGGCGGGAATGATCCCCTCGACACGGGAGAGGGTCATAAAGGCGTCCAAGCACTCCTTATCGGTCACTGTGTCGTACTCGACCCGCTCCAGCTCCTTCAGGTAACAGTGCTGAGGGCCGACCCCCGGATAATCCAGGCCGGAGGCGATGGAGTGCACCGGCAGAGGCTCACCGGCCTCATCCTGCAGGACGTAACACTTGAATCCGTGAAGCTCACCAGGGGTACCCAGGGTCAAGGTCGCGGAGTGATCCGGCGTATCCAGACCTTTGCCGGCGGGCTCAACCCCGACAATGCGAACGTCGTCATCTGCCAGGAAGGCGGTAAACAGGCCAATGGCGTTGGAGCCGCCGCCGACACAAGCGGAGATCACGTCGGGCAGTCGTTGATGACGCTCCTGAAACTGCTGACGGGCCTCCCGGCCGATGATGCTCTGGAAGTCACGCACCATCTTCGGAAACGGATGGGGCCCCACCACTGAGCCGATGGCATAGATGTAGTCTCTGGGGTTTTCCATGTAGGCCACAAAGGCGCTGTCTACGGCGTCTTTCAGGGTGGCGGTCCCCTGAGTCACTGGAATCAGGTCACAGCCGAGGATCTTCATCTTGGTGACGTTGGGGTGCTCCTTTTCAATGTCCACCTGACCCATATGGATCTCGCAGGGGATCCCCACCAGGGCGCAGGCGGTCGCCAGGGCAACACCATGCTGACCGGCGCCGGTTTCGGCGATCACCTTCTTCTTGCCCATGTACTTGGCCAGCAAGGCCTCACCCAGGCAGTGGTTTATCTTGTGGGCGCCGGTGTGGTTGAGGTCTTCCCGTTTCAGATAGATCTGGGCACCGCCCAGCTGATCGCTAAGGCGCTGAGCATGGTAGATGGGACTGGGACGGCCCACGTAGTCCTGAAACAGTTGCATCAGCTCCTGCTGAAATGCCTCGGTCTGGCGGATCTCCTCGTAAGCGAGGTTGATCTCATCCATCACCTGTTTCAGCTCGGGTGGAATGATCTGTCCGCCGAAGGGACCAAAGAAGCCCTGCTCATCGGGCATGGGGGCAAATTCAAAGCGACTCATTTACTGCTCCTGCACTACATCTGTTCTCTGGGCTAACCCCAAACGTATTGCCGAACCATAACAGTGTAAGCTTTTCATTCCAAGTGTAATTACAGCAATACATGAGCTTGATAATACTTAAGTATTATCAGTCGACCCAAGTGTAACGATATGGGTACGCTTGAAATTTCAGCAGCGCTGAGCAATGAGGGCGATTCAATGGCCGTGGCGGCGAAAAACTGGCCTCTTGAGTCCCGGGAGCCACCCCCAGGCCACAAAAAGCCCCCGTGGCGTTTGAGGCTTGGCCTCAAGCTGGTATTATCGGCGGTCACCAATTTTGTTTGACTGACTAGACAGAGCCGATCCTTATGGGAAGAAGTTTCGAAGTCCGCAAGCTGTCCATGGCAAAGACCGCAGCGGCAAAGACCAAGGTGTACTCCAAGTACGGAAAAGAGATCTACGTGAGCGCCAAGAACGGCGGCCCCGATCCCGATGCTAACCTCTCCCTGCGCCGATTGATCGATAAGGCCAAGAAGGACCAGGTTCCTGCTCACGTCATCGATAAGGCCATCGACAAGGCCACTGGTGGCGCCGGCGAAGACTATGCTCCCGCCCGCTACGAAGGCTTTGGCCCGGGCAACTGCATGGTGATCGTTGACTGCCTGACTGACAACGGCAACCGTACCTTCACCGAAGTGCGTCAGTGTTTTGTAAAAACCGATTCCAAAATTGGTGCCCCTGGTGCCGTTGCCCACATGTTCGATCACCAGGCGGTGCTGGCGTTTGAAGGCGATGACGAAGACGCAGTACTGGAAGCCCTGATGATGGCCGATGTTGATGTCACCGACGTTGAAGTTGAAGATGGCACTGTCACCGTGTTCGCCCCGCACACCGAGTTCTTCAAGACCAAAACCGCTCTGGTTGAGGCCTTTGGCGACATCAAGTTCTCCGTTGAAGAGATCACCTTCATCCCCCAGACCTACACCACGGTGGAGGGTGATGACGTAGCGCGCCTTGAAAAATTCCTGGCGATGCTGGAAGACTGCGACGATGTTCAGCAGGTCTACCACAACGTAGAGAGCCAGGACTAAAGGTTCTGCTTGCACTAAACCCGGCCCAGAGCCGGGTTTTTTAATGGAGTTTTCATGAGCTTTCCCGTTCAGCCACTGCTTGCCACTACCCAGGCGAAGAGCCTTGTTGAGCTGCAGCTGATTCAGCCCCTTTGGAACCAGTATGGAGGGCTGTACCGGGCACATATTGATGATGGTCGCAGCGTCATTGCCAAATGGGTAGTGCCCCCGGCTGATCAGGGTGGATTGGGTCATCAGCGCAAACTGCGTTCCTACCAGGTGGAGCTTGACTGGTATCGCCACCATGCAGAGTACTGCGGCGAGGTGTCCAGAGTTCCGGCTTACCTGGGTGAACACCTCCTGGATAATGGCACCTTGATGGTGCTCGAAGATCTGGCCACTGCCGGTTTCTCTCCTTTAAGTCAGGATCAGGGACACTCCCACCTGGAGGCGATGATCCGCTGGCTGGCAGGCTTTCATGCCCGGTTTATGGGCTCTGCGCCAGATGGTTTGTGGGAGCAGGGCTGCTACTGGCACCTGGCTACCCGCCCAGACGAATGGGCAGCCATGGAACCGGGACCGCTCAAGGACGCGGCGGTGGCCATCGACACCCAGCTACAAGGCGCCCGCTACCAGAGCCTGGTGCATGGTGACGCCAAGGTGGCCAACTTCCTGGGCAACGATTTCGGTCAGGTGGCAGCGGTGGATTTTCAATACGTCGGTGGCGGGGCCGGCATCCGAGATCTGGTTTATCTGCTGGGCAGCGTACTGAGCGATGACGCCCTGGAGGCCCACGCCTTCGAATTGCTGGACCGCTATTGTCAGGCTCTGATTGAGCAGTTGCGAGCAAAGGGCTGGGACGTCGCGCAGCTTGACGCAGTGCTGGCGGAACAATCCGCCCTGTTCCCCTTTGCCTGGGCAGACTTTGAACGCTTTCTCCAGGGATGGAAGCCTGGCCATTGGAAGCTCGGCCGCTTCTCCCAGGCAATGACCCGACGGGCCCTGGCGCTGCTTTGAACAGCTGACAGCAAAAAGGGGCCTATTGGCCCCTTTTCTTGATCGGCTTGGGTCATACCTTGAACTGGTTCAGCAGCCCATCCTGTTTATCCACCAACTGGAGCTGCTCTCCCATCGCCTGGCTGGCGTCAACGGCGGTGTCCGCCACCTGCTGAGAAAGCTCCTTGATGTTCAGCGTGCTCTTGTTGATGTCCTCAGCCACCAGGCTCTGCTCCTCCGCCGCAGAGGCGATCTGCATATTCATGTCGGTGATCTGTTTGATGGCAGCACGGATCTGGGTCAGCGCAGCACTGGAGCTGGCAGAGGTTTCCACCGTCTGACCAGCCACTGCTTTACTTTCGCCCATTACGGCCACCGCATTGCGCGAGCCTGCTGCCAATTGATCAATCATGGCGCGAATCTCAGAGGTGGACTGCTGGGTACGACTGGCCAGAGTACGCACCTCATCGGCCACGACCGCAAAGCCTCTGCCTTGCTCACCCGCGCGGGCAGCCTCGATGGCGGCGTTCAGTGCCAGCAGGTTGGTCTGGTCAGCAATGTCGTTGATCACCGCCAGAATCGACTCGATGTTCCGGGTAGACTCCGACACCTCCTCCACCACGGCTACAGCCTGATCGATCTGGGCAGACAGGTGCTCAATGGCATCGGCAGTGTTGGCCACGGTCTGTACCCCGGCCTCAACGGAATTATCCGCTTCCTGCACCGCCGCCGCTGCACCCTGGGCATTACGGGCCACCTCCATAGAGGTGGACGCCATCTCATTCATGGCTGTGGCAAGGGCCTCGAGCTCCTCAAGCTGTTTGTTCATCGCTTCACCGCTATGGCGCGCGCCATCCGCGGTGAGCCGGGTCCCCTCGGAGATGCTTTCGGCGATGAGCTTCACCTGGGAGATCATCTCCCTGAGCTTGGAGGAGAAGCCATTGAAGCTTCCAGCCAGAGAGGCAAACTCGGCGTCGGTGTTGGTGTCCATGGTGCGGGTCAGATCGCCTTCTCCGGAAGCGATGTCCTCCATGGCGTCGTTGAGGGTGCCCAGAGGGGCCATCAATTTGCTCAGCAGCAGGGTCAGGGCGCCAATGGCCAGTGCCAAAGCCAGCAAAGAGTAGAGTACCGCGTCGTTACGCAGTGCTGTCTCTGTGGCGTGCATCTTTTCTGAATCGAGCGCTACCCCCAGCAACCAACCGGTTTCAGGCAGAGGGAAAAAGCGAATGTACTGGTCTGCCCCCTGGACAGAGACCTCTTGAGCCTCGCTGCCGAAGTTCAGACCGTTGCCGAACAGTTCACTGACCGCTTTACCGTGCAAAGCCACGTCGGGATGGGTAATGAACTTGTGGTCATCGGTCAGCAGGAAGGCATAACCGGCATCAAACAGGTTCACGCTGTTGACCGCCTGATCCAACTCCTTGAGGCTGACGTCCAGGAACATGGCGCCCTTCCAAATGCCATTCTCACGCATCGGCACCCCAAGAGAGACCAGGATCTCGCCGGTGACGGAATCCGGATAGGGCTCAGTCAAAATTACCCTGTTCTGACGCTTGGCATCGATGTACCAGGGGCGCTGACGACTGTCGTAATCAGCGGAGGGGTGCCAGTTCGCGTCGTTATCGACCAGGTGACCGTCGCTTTCAAAGCCGACGCCGGCCAGGACAAACTGGCTTTTAACCACCGGCTTGGTGAAGACACTGTTGATGTTGTCCGTTGATAGGTCCTCTTCGATGAGGCTCATCATGTAACGGCCGACATCCATTTTAAATGCCATGTTGTTCTGTACAGATTGAGCAATGCCGTTGGCAATTTCAGTGACGCTGCTTTCCGTCAAGGTGACGATGCTGCGTTTAGTGGTAAGGTATTGATTTACGGAGAGAGCAGACAGGGCAACCAGCAATATTATGCAGGAAGCGAAGACGATCTTTGTCTTGAATTTCATGACAGTTAGCACCCTTTTTCTTTTCTGAATCTTCTGAGGATTCAGATTAAACAGCAGTGTTCCTTTTGGTGCGGCGTACTGATCATTAAGAAAGCGTGACAGCTAAATGAACTTTCCTTTGATTCTTAGTTATTTAATTTGCCGCACCCTTGGATACTCACACACTCGTTAAAGCTGGATCAACAACGACTGTTTAAGTTATCGGCATTGTCGCTCAACTCTTAACCAGGGCTGGACGCAGCTCTAATGCAGATGGGGACTAATGGGTTGATTTAAAATATGAAAAGCCAGAAAGAACAGTTGTTTTTAGAGCCGCTTTTATTTGATTGAAGCGAAACGAAATTTAGATGGACTTTGACGAACATAGTTGTCTGTTTTTATCCCTTTAGCGCCATATTAATCTAAGGAAAAAAGAGGGGCGGTTACCCGCCCCTCTTCTAGTTAGATTTTGAATTGACTCAGTATTTCTTCCTGCTGCCGGACTTGTGCCAGCTGCAGCTCCGTAGCCTGGGCGGCACCATCGGACGCTTCTGAGATCTGCTGGGACAGCTCCTTAATGTTGAGCGTGCTCTTATTGATATCCTCGGCCACCAGGCTCTGCTCCTCCGCGGCGGAAGCGATCTGCAGGTTCATATCAGTGATTCGCTTGATGGCATCGCGGATGCTGGCCAGGGCGGCATTGGAACTGTTGGCAGTCTCTACCGTTGCGCCGGCCACCTCCCGGCTCTGTTCCATGACGGTAACGGCAGCCGATGCCCCTTGCTGAAGCTGGTCTATCATGGTGCGGATCTCTGACGTGGACTGCTGGGTACGACTGGCCAGGGTGCGCACTTCATCGGCCACCACCGCAAAACCCCTGCCCTGCTCACCTGCCCGGGCGGCTTCGATGGCGGCATTGAGGGCAAGCAGGTTGGTCTGATCGGCGATCTCGTTGATCACTGCCAGGATGGATTCGATATCCCGGCTGGCCTGAGAGACCTGCTCCACGACCTCAACCGCCTGTTCTATTTTGCCGGACAACTCTTCGATGGCACCGGTGGTGGCACTGACGGTTACGGCGCCCTGAGATACAGCGTGGTCTGCTTCCTGTACTGCAGAGGACGCCTGCTGGGCATGGTTGGCCACCTCCATGGCGGTAGAGGCCATCTCATTCATGGCGGTAGCCAGCTGTTCAAGTTCCCTCAACTGAGTGCCCAGGGCAACCTGGCTTTGAGCTGCGACTGCTGAGGTGGTGGCGGCATTATCACTGATGTTGGCAGCCAACTCCTTAACCTGGGCAATCAGCCGGGTGAGCTTGGTACTGAAGCCATTGAAATGGTTGGCCAGAGAGGCAAACTCCTCGTCAGTATTGGTCTCAAGACGCTGGGTCAGATCGCCCTCGCCGGTGGCCACTTCCGCCATGGCCATGTTGAGCACCGCCAGGGGTTTCATCAGCATCGACATCAGCAGGGTCAATGCCACCAGAGCCAGAAGCAACGCCAGCAGAGAATAGATGACGGCATCCCGTTTCAACTGGGTTTCCGCCTGATGCAGTTTATTGGCGTTCAGATCCACACCCAGGGTCCAGCCCAGAGTGGGCAACGGCACAAAACGCAGTTCGTGGGGTTTGCCCTCAATTTCAACCTGCTGCAGCCCCTGGCTAAGTCGCAGAGACTGACCAAAGAGGTCTGATGCGGGCTTTCCGTGATACCGAGTATCCGGATGGGTAATGAACAACTCATCGCGATTCAGCAGAAACAGGTAGCCAGCATCCAGCAGGTTGATGGCATTGATGCTGTCGCTGAGGTTATCCAGACTCATGTCCAGGAACATGACCCCACCAAGCCGATTCTGGTGCTGCATTGGAACGGTGATGGAAACCAGGGTCTCCCCGGTCATGGTGTCCTGATAGGGCTGGGTGAAGGTAAGCCGGTTGGCGGCTTTGGTTTCCCGGTACCAGGGCCGTTTGCGGGCGTCATAGCCTGGAGGGGTTTTCCAGTCCGGATCATTGTCTAATAAGCTGCCATCGCTCTCAAAGCCGACCCCGGCCAACAGAAACCCCTCTTTGATGGCCGGTTTGGAGAAGATGCGGCGAATGTTTTCCTCGCTGACCTCATCCTCAATCAGGCTCATCATATAGCGGGCGGTCTGGCCCTTTAACGCCATCTCCTGCTCGATGCTGGCTGCCAGGTTGTTGGTGATCTCCTCCACGCTGGTCCCGGTCAGGGAAGCGATACTCTGTTTGACTGTGAGGTACTGGTTAAAGGAGAGCGCCGATAACGCAAGCATCAAGATAGTGCATGAAGCAAAGACTATCTTAGTCTTAAATTTCACGTGAATTTTCCTGTGTGGTTTATTTATTCTTAGGGATTATCTGAGTGTTCAGACATCAACAATGTCTGCAGTGACAAAGGTTCGCATTCATAAATGCAAACGACAGTGATAATTGTCACAGGATATAGAACCAGTGGCGATATTGTGATCCAGGCAAATTTTGAGAAACGACACTGGCAAATTTCAATTGGCGTAATACAAGCCTAAGATCGACATTTAGCCTTTTAGAAGAGAAGTTATTTTACACCCTCTTACCCGGTGTCAAATATCAGGCGCCAAAAATAATTCTGACGCCCCACATCCGCATATCAGAACATGAGCGATTCCTCGATGGGCTTGCCGACATAAACTGCTTCCGACAGAGGTAACTGCAAATCTGCCACAGGCAGCCAGCCATTGGGATCGGCGCAGACTGATGCGATAAAGGGAAGTTCACTCCGGATCAGGATCCGATTGCCATAGTCAATTTGGAACACCCAAAGCACCAGAAAACGAAAGATCTTATGGTCTCTGCGATACAGTTTCAGGTGACGGGCAACATCAATACTGGGGTGCAGCCGGTTCGCCTCATAGGCAGTGATCGCGCCCTGGCATTTGGGGGGGCGCCTCAGGCAAAGTTGCCAGTTGCTGAAGAAACGTCCCTTCCAGGATGATCCGCTGCTCCAGCCAATGGATGACTCTGGACGCGCTGCTGATTGGCTTCTACATCTTCATAAAGGGGTCTATTCAATTACTATGGCCATGGCCTGCTGGCAACAGACAACACTCAATAAAATTAAACCCAATTTTCGTCTTGGCTTTAATAACATTGTCATAATTCCATGAAGGGCTCACTCTATTCGTTCCTTTAGGACAAATATATGTCCCTCTGAAACCAAAAGAATATGTAATGGAAACTTCTTGGATTCCGGTGTGCAATACAGATAGCATTGGTAATAATCAGACGCAACGTCAAGGATAATTACATGCTACGGACTTTTCTGATTCTGTTTCTTATATTTTCTATTAATACCTCTTATGCGCAGTATTTTGACCAAGCCTATTTAAACAGTGATTTAAGCTATCTGGAATATGATTCAGAGTGCACCCTGATGAGTGAGGATGCGTTCTATGACCTGTTGGACCAGTGCTTCGATCAGGTGGACGATGGCGCCGACCTCAATCAGGTCCAGGTACGGGAGCGCCTTGAGTCCTATCGTTCCTGCCTGTCTGCGGCAGGCATGCCCCGTTCAACCCAGCAGGCTTGCATCACCCTGAGTAAGCGCAGCCGTCAACAGGCCTTTGCCGACATGGACAGCTTCTTCGGACACCTGGCCCAGTCTCGCGGGACTGAGGGGATCACCCTGCCACTGCCCCCAAACGCCAAGTTAGTCAATCATGTCTTCCCTGAGGACTTTGGCGGTCAGATGGGCAATATGACCCTGACTCTGGCCTCGGCGGTGTTTGATACCGACCTCGGCATCAACCAGGTGGCGGAATATTACCGGGTTCAGGTGGGAGAGTTTCTCGAGTATCGCCATGGTGATGGCACCATCTCCTTTATTAAAGGGGCGGGTGTCGAGGTGAAAGAGTCGGCAGAGTTACTGAAAGCCCAGATGACCAAACCCAATATCCAGATCCTGCACAAGGTGGACCCCATGACCGGCGACAGGCAGGCTGGAGCTCAGGTGACCCTCTTTTATAAGAGGTTATGAAAACACAAAGGCGGCCAACTCTCTGGCTGCCTCTGCAATATAAACTGAGCATTGGCGGGTGGCTTTGACTGTTAATGGTCGGCCAGCCAATCAAAGCTGGCATGGTGCTCCACCCCGGCTTCGTCGGTCATCACCAGATTCAGTCGCCACACCATATAGCCTGACGCACAGCTGCCATACATCAGAGTGCCCTGCCCTTGTTCATCAAAGCTGACGGGCAGGCGCCCCATAAACATATCCCGGCCCTCGACCATGGCTGAGGTTACCTGCCAGTTCGCCGGCTTCGCCAGTTTGAGGGTTAAAGGCTGCTCGCTTGGGGCATTGACCGGAGTCATGGACAACGACAGGCTCTCTCCGGCCTGTAACTGGACGCAGGCCCCCTGTTCAAACTGGCATAAGCCAGGTTCCGCTTCCCTGACTTCTTCTCCACAACCGGCCAATAGGAGAGCAAAAAGTGTGAAGCCCGTCATCCTTTTAAACTTCATTCAATACCACCTTGAATTTGCAGGATTTTATCTGCAACAATTCCCCAACAAAACTTGATCGTGATCAAACTCAATCTAGGGGTTTGTGCTAGGTTTTTTGACCGACCTCAAGTATCATGGTCGTGCCTTGATGCATATCACGTTAGAGGCGCTGAAACATCGACCGTTCGCGTTAATTTGCATCGGTTTTTGGTTAGCGACATCTGTCGTGGAAGTTAACATGCAATTGCAGTGGAAGCTAAAAATATGAACCTGACCAATACCAGCAACGACTACAACTACACGGTTGTGCGTCAGTTCGCTGTAGTGACCGTCATTTGGGGGATTGTTGGAATGCTGGTGGGGGTGTTTATCGCCGCTCAGCTGATCTGGCCCGCCCTTAACTTTGACATCCCCTGGCTGACCTACAGCCGCCTTCGCCCGTTGCACACCAACGCGGTAATTTTCGCCTTTGGCACCAGTGCCCTGTTCGCCACCTCTTACTATGTGGTTCAGCGTACCTGTCAAACCCGTCTGTTTGCGCCCAAGCTCGCCGCCTTCACCTTCTGGGGATGGCAGGCAATCATTGTGGCTGCAGCAGTAACTCTGCCGCTGGGCTACAGCACCGCCAAGGAATACGCGGAGCTGGAGTGGCCCATCGACATCGCCATCGCCGTTGTCTGGGTCAGCTACGCCCTGGTGTTCTTCGGTACTCTTATGAAGCGTAAGGTTGCCCACATCTATGTGGCCAACTGGTTCTTCGGGGCCTTCATCATCACCGTTGCTGTGCTGCACATCGTTAACTCCCTGGCTGTGCCTGTGGTGGATACCGCTTCCGGTCTGTGGACCATGAAGTCCTACTCCATCTACGCCGGTGCGGTGGATGCCATGGTGCAATGGTGGTACGGACACAACGCCGTAGGCTTCCTGCTGACCGCAGGCTTCCTGGGCATGATGTACTACTTTGTGCCTAAGCAGGCAGGCCGTCCGGTCTACTCCTACCGCCTGTCCATCGTACACTTCTGGGCCCTGATTGCCCTGTACATCTGGGCCGGTCCTCACCACCTGCACTACACCGCCCTGCCCGACTGGACTCAGTCCCTGGGTATGGTGATGTCCCTGATTCTGTTCGCACCTTCCTGGGGCGGCATGATCAACGGCATCATGACCCTGTCTGGCGCCTGGCATAAGTTGCGTACCGATCCCATCCTGCGCTTCCTGGTGGTCTCCCTCTCCTTCTACGGTATGTCGACCTTCGAAGGTCCGATGATGTCCATCAAGACCGTTAACGCCCTGTCCCACTACACCGACTGGACTGTGGGTCACGTGCACTCCGGCGCACTGGGTTGGGTAGCCATGGTCTCCATCGGTTCTCTGTATCACCTGATCCCCAACCTGTTCGAGCAGGGTCGCATGTACTCCAACAAGCTGGTGAATGTGCACTTCTGGCTGGCCACCATCGGCACCGTGCTGTACATCGTGTCCATGTGGATCTCCGGTGTCATGCAGGGCCTGATGTGGCGCGCGGTTAATGCCGACGGCACCCTGACCTACTCCTTCGTAGAGTCGCTTGAGGCGTCCTATCCGTTCTACTTCGTTCGCTTCCTGGGTGGTGTGTTCTTCGTCACCGGCATGTTCCTGATGGCGTACAACGTATACCGGACTATCACTGCGCCTAAAGGCTCCCTGAACGCCGAGGCGGAACTTCAGCCTCAGGCTGCTTAAGGAGAAGCGCAATGAAATTCAAGCACGAGATTATTGAAAAGAACGTAGGTCTGCTGGCGATCTTCACCATCATTGCCATCAGTTTCGGCGGTCTGGTTCAGATCACCCCCCTGCTGTTCCAAAACGAAACCACCACTCCGGTAACCGGCCTCAAGCCTTACACTGCGCTGCAGATGGAAGGCCGTGACGTCTACATCCGTGAGGGGTGTAACTCCTGTCACAGTCAGATGATTCGTCCTTTCCGCTCCGAAACCGAGCGTTATGGCCATTACTCTGTTGCCGGCGAACATGTCTGGGAGCACCCCTTCCTGTGGGGATCCAAGCGCACCGGTCCGGATTTGGCCCGTGTCGGCGGCCGTTACTCCGACGACTGGCACATCGTTCACCTGCGTGATCCCCGCATCGTGGTCCCCGAGTCCAACATGCCCGGGTTCCCCTGGCTGGAGGACAATAAACTGGACGGCAAGAGCACCCTGAAGAAACTTCAGATCTTCCGTGACCAGTTCGGCGTACCCTATGGTAGCGACGAAGAGCTGAAGAAGGACGTAGAGTCCATCAAGGGTAAGACCGAGATGGATGCGCTGGTCGCTTATCTGCAGTCTCTGGGAACCGCTCTGAAATAAGGAGGCCTTTGATGGACTATGGAACGTTTCAAGGCATTGTAACCCTTGTTTTATTGCTGATTTTTCTGGCCATCGTGGGCTGGGCGTACAGCGCCCGTCGAAAGCCCGCCTTCGAGGAAGCGGCCAACCTCGTCTTTGATGACGAGCAGAAGCACCAGGGATCTAAGGAGTAATCTCAGATGACCAGCTTTTGGAGTATTTTTATCACCGTGATTACCCTGGGGGTGATCTTCGGTTGTCTTGCACTGCTTATCTGGTGCATGAAAGACAAAATGGGCGTCGAAGAGGGTGAAGGCATGGGCCACACTTTTGACGGCATCGAGGAGGTCAACAACCCCCTGCCCAAGTGGTGGTCCTACATGTTTGTGTTCACCATCGTGTTCGGCCTGGGCTACCTGGCTGCCTACCCCGGTCTGGGTAACTGGAAAGGCTTCCTGGGCTGGACCTCATCCAACCAGAGCGTACTGAACATGGACGAGTCCAAGGCTGCTGCCGCCGAGGCTCGCTCCGGTGAGTCCGGCTGGGTTCAGTATGATCAGGAAGTGGTTCTGGCCGACGCCCATTACGGCCCTATCTTTAAGAGCTTTGCCGAGAAGCCCATCGAGGCACTGGTGGCCGACGCCGAAGCTCTGAAGATTGGCCAACGCCTGTTCCTGCAGAACTGCGCTCAGTGTCACGGCTCTGACGCCAAGGGGGGACCAGGCTTCCCTAACCTGACCGACGATGCCTGGCTCTACGGCGGCGATCCCGCCACCATCAAGACCACTCTGCTTAACGGTCGTCGCGGCATGATGCCACCTAAAGGCGGTCTTCCCATTACCGATGAGGAGATTCCTGCCATCGCCGAGTACATCTATGGCCTCAATGGCCGTAAGCACGACGCGGAACTGGCAGCCAAGGGACAAGCGGGCTTCATGAAGGGCTGCTTCGCCTGTCACGGCATGGACGGCAGCGGCAACAAGCTGATGGGTGCCCCCAACCTGACCGATAACTCCTGGGTCTACGGCGGCAGCCGTAAGGTGATCGAGGAGAGTATTCGTGGTGGTCGTGCCGGCGTAATGCCTGCCTGGAAAGATGTATTGGGTGAAGACAAAGTCCACCTGATCACCGCTTACGTCTACAGCCTGAACAAGAAGTAAGTTCCTACCTGAAAGCCCCGTCGTTCGGCGGGGCTTTTTTTTACTCCCCGATTCACCGGGAATGGTCTCCCGACAGGGAAACCAGTATCATGGACCCAGTCCATTGGAAGGTACGATAGATGAATAACACCCCCTGGTATAAGCAGTTCTGGCCGTGGTTTCTGATCCTTCTTCCGGGATCCGTTGTCATCGCGGCTCTGATTACCATTAAAATCGCCACCGACAATCCCGTTGCCCTGGTGGCCGAGGATTATTACAAGAAAGGCAAGGCGATCAATCAGGACCTCTCCCGCATCACTCAGGCACGCAACCTGGGAATGGTGTTTGAGCTGAAACAGGATGGCGAACAGCTGGTTCTGATACAGCACGGCGGCCCCGCATCAGGCGCAGCCCTGGAGATTGAGTTCCACCACACCACCCTGCCCCAGCATGACCTGACTCAAATGGTAACCCAGGACGCCCTGGGCCGTTACCTGCTGCCCGCAGAACAGCTGGTCGAGGGCAAATGGCAGGTGATGATCGACGCCCATGACCAGAGCTGGCGTCTGCAGAAGCGGCTGCAGCTGCCCCTGAGCAACTCCGTCTGGTTCCAGTAACAGGGGGCGAATTTGAGCAGTAACGCCTGTTTCCACTGCGGACAACCCGTACCGTTGTCCGCTGATTTCTCCGTCACCATAGATTCTCAACTCCGCCAGATGTGTTGCCCCGGCTGTGCCGCCGTGGCACAAACCATCTGCGACGCCGGCCTCGGTGACTACTACAACTACCGAACCGAATCCGGCAGCAAGCAGAACCTGGATGCCCTCATGGCCCAGCTAGACGCCTATGATCTGGAGGCGGTGCAACAGGAGTTTGTTGCCCTCGAGGGGGACACCCACTCTGTGGTTCTCTCCGTACAGGGGATCAGTTGTGCGGCCTGTGCCTGGCTGATTGAACGCCATTTCCGTAAGTTGGACGGCATCCACCGCATCAATGTCAACACCACCACCATGCGCGCCACAGTCAGCTGGTATCCGGACAAGATCAAGCTGTCCGAGATCCTCAACCAACTGGCCAGCATAGGTTACCCCTCTACCCCGTTCCAGCCTGACGCCAAGGAGCAGACCTACGCCCACAGCGCCAGGCAGTTCCTGTTCCGCCTGGGCCTGGCCGGCATGGCCACCATGCAGGTAATGATGCTGGCCGTTGCCCTGTATATGGGCTACTTCACTGAGCTCGACCCCATCTACCGCGACTATTTTCGCTGGGTGTCGCTGCTGTTCGCCACCCCGGTGGCCCTCTATTCCGCCCAGCCCTTTTACTTCAGCGCCCTGCGCGCCCTGATGTCGATGCGGGTTAACATGGATGTCCCTGTCTCCATCGCCATACTTGGCGCCTTCAGCGCCAGTTGTGTTGCGACCTTCAAAGGTACGGGGGAGGTCTACTTCGAATCCGTGTCCATGTTCACCTTCTTCCTGCTGCTGGGACGTTTCCTGGAGCAAAGGGCCAGGCGAAAAGCCGCGGAGTCCGCCTCCAACCTTCATCGGCTGGTGCCCCTGACAGCGGAGCTGATCACCGAACAGGGCCAGGACCAGGTAGCTGCCAAGACCCTTAAGGTGGGCGACCGTTGTCTGGTCCGCCCTGGTGAAGCGATCCCCGCCGACGCCGAGCTGGTCTCCGACCTGGCCGCCGTGGATGAATCCATGCTTACCGGTGAGCAGGAGCCCGTCACCAAACGCGCTGGCGACCCCCTTTATGGTGGCAGCGTTAACTTTGACCAAAGTATCGAAATACGCGTCAGTCAGGTGGGCACAGAGCAGCTGATTCACACCATAGTGCGCATGCAGGAGCAGGCCGCCCAGGAGAAGCCGGAGATTGCCCGGCTGGCAGACAAGGTGGCCCGCTATTTCGTCCCCGGCGTGCTTACCCTCTCCGCCCTTACCTACCTGATCTGGCACTTTATCGATCCCAGTCAGGCGTTCTGGGTCACCTTGTCGGTGCTGGTCGCCACCTGCCCCTGCGCCCTGTCTCTGGCGACCCCTGCGGCCCTGACCTGTGGCAGCAATGCCCTTCGCAACCATGGGTTGCTCTCCCGCAGCTCCCGGGTACTGGAAGCCTTGCCCAAGGTGGACACCTTGTTGTTCGATAAGACCGGCACCCTGACCCAGGGCAACTGGTCGCTGACCGACAAACAGAGCCTGGACCAACAACCGATAGAGCAGCACCTGGCATTAGTGGCCGCTCTGGAGCGCGCCAGCAGCCACCCCCTCGCCCAGGCGTTTCGCCCCTATGACACCCCCGGCCTGAGAGTTGATAAGCTTGAGCACATCCCCGGTGGCGGCATTCAGGGTGAGGTCAACGGCGTTCGTTACCGGGTGGGCCACAGCCGCTTTGTGGGTCTGGAGGCGAGGGACGATCGTCTTTGGCTTGGTAATGACCAGGGGCCACTGGCCTGGTTCCAGCTGCAGGATTCCTTGCGTGAGGACGCCGCCGAGACCCTGGCACAACTCCAGGCCCAGGGGCTGCGCTGTGAAATGCTGAGCGGTGACCCCAGTCCTGCGGCACAGGCGCTGGCCAACTCCCTCGAGATGGATGACTGTCATCATGGCGTCACGCCGTCACAGAAGCACGACTACCTCAAAGGGCTTCAGGACAGGGGGCATAAGGTGGCCATGTTTGGCGATGGCGTCAATGACGCCCCGGTGCTGGCCGGTGCCGATCTGTCCATCGCCATGGGCGCCGGTACCGAACTGGCCAAGAGCAGCGCCGACCTGGTGTTACTGGGTGATAAGTTGGCCCCTGTGGTAGACGGCATCGCCATCGCCAAAAAGACGGTTCGGGTGATTCGTCAGAACCTGCTTTGGGCTCTGGGGTATAATCTGGCCATCCTGCCACTGGCGGTGTGCGGCCTGGTGCCCCCCTACATCGCCGCCATCGGCATGTCGGCCAGTTCCCTGATCGTGGTCGGTAACAGCGTGAGATTACTAAAACTATGAGCATTATCTTTACCCTGATCCCCGTTGCCATCCTGTTTGTCATTATCGCGGTGATGGTGTTCTTCTGGGCAGTTAAATCCGATCAGTTTGAGGATCTGGACCGGCAGGGTTCCAGTATCCTGTTTGACGACGAACAGAAAGACCGCAATGAGTGACCTTAGCCTGTGGGCAGCCCTATCTATCGGGCTGCTTGGCTCGGCGCACTGCGTCGGCATGTGCGGCGGCATCATGGCCGCACTTAGCCATGGCCTCCCCTCCAGAGACCAGATGAATCTGGGCAAACGCATGGGCCTGCTCGGTGCCTACAACCTGGGCAGGGTGGTCAGCTACGCCGCGGCCGGAGCGCTGCTGGCGTCATTGGCCGGCGGCATTGGCGTGCTGTTCGGGGTGGATCACTGGTTGACGGGCTTGAGGTTCATTGCCGGCATCATGTTGATTTTGATGGGTCTCTACCTGGCCAACTTCTCATCCGCCCTGGTGGTGGTTGAACGCCTGGGCAAGCCGTTGTGGAGCCGTCTGGCCCCCATGGCACGCAAGCAGTTGCCGGTCACCTCGCCGGCCAAAGCACTGGCAGCTGGCATGCTCTGGGGCTGGCTTCCCTGTGGCCTGGTCTATTCCACGCTCATCTGGGCCCTGTCGCTGGGCAGCCTGACAGACACGGTATTGGCGATGACCCTCTTCGGCCTGGGAACTCTTCCCAGCATGTTTCTGGTTGGCGCTGCCGCGGATGCTTTTAAAAAGGTTTTGGTTAACAAGGGGTTCAAAATTGTGAGTGCCCTACTGTTGATCGGTTACGGTGTGCACACCCTGGTCATTGCGCTAGGTCAATTTTTCTAGCGTCGAGAGATTGTTTTGGTTTACCATGTGTAATGAGTTGACCCAATCGGGAAAGAGCCTTGGATAACAATCGCGCTAAAAGGACGGCGTTCGGTGGCTGTGCTATTCACTGCCACGATTGCAGCATGTCGGAACTCTGCATCCCGTTCACGCTCAATGCCAATGAGCTGGACAAGCTAGACGCCATTATTGAACGAAAGAAACCCATTCAGAAGGGTGAGATCCTGATTCAGTCGGGCGAGCCCCTCAAGAGTCTGTTTGCCATCCGATCGGGCACCATCAAATCCTACACCATCACCGAGAACGGCGACGAGCAGATCACCGGATTCCACCTTGCCGGCGACGTTATCGGCTTCGACGGCATCCACTCCGAACAGCACCAGAGTTTTGCCCAGGCCCTGGAAACGGCCATGGTGTGTGAAATTCCCTACGAGACTCTGGATCAGCTGAGCGGCGCTATGCCGAGACTGCGCCAACAGATCATGCGGCTGATGAGCAACGAGATCATGGGCGACCAGGAGATGATCCTGCTGCTGTCCAAGAAAAATGCCGAAGAGCGCCTTGCCGCCTTCATCAGCAATCTGGCCAAACGGTTCGGCAACCGGGGCTTCTCCAGCCGCGAGTTCCGCCTGACCATGACCCGGGGAGACATCGGTAACTACCTGGGGCTGACCGTTGAGACCATCAGTCGGTTGCTCGGTCGTTTCCAAAAGTCCGGCCTGATTGAAGTAAAAGGCAAGTACATCACCATTCTCGATTTAGAGAGACTATCGGACCTGGCGGGCAACGCCCGCATCGCACGATAAAAAAGGGGCACCTCAGGGTGCCCTATCTGTTTCCAAGATTCGCGAACTGGCGCATTTTGTTCTAGAACAAACAGTGCAGTGTCCGAAATCTGACGAGGCAGTTATGAGTAGCAAACGACTCCTAGTGGTTATCGATCCTGATAGGGTTGAGCAACCTGCGCTGGATCGGGCTCTCCACATGGCCCGCGCAACTGGCGCCCCCATCACTTTATTTTCCGTTATTTTTAATCTCTCCTATGAGAAAACCGCCCTACTCTCCAAAACCGAGCGTGAAGCACTTCGAGAGGGACTCATCGAAAAGCACCATCGCCAGGTTGAAGAGTTGGTGGCACCGCTTCAGCAGCAAGGCATCAATGTCGAAGCCAAAGTGGAATGGCACGACCGCCCCTTTGAAGCGATCATCCGCTATGTCCTCGATAATGACATCTCCTACATCATCAAGAGCACCCAGGAAGGCAGTGGCAGGCTGACCGCCACCTTCTTTACACCCACTGACTGGCACCTGATCCGTAAAGCCCCGGTGCCTGTGTTGATGGTGAAAGACCATGACTGGCCAAAAAATGGCAATATTCTGGCTGCCATCGACATCGATGCCGAAGACAAGGTTCATCAAGAGCTCAATGACCGCATCATCCAGAACTGCAACAACCTGGCCGAGCTCATTGATGCCAAGGTGCATCTGGTCAATGGCTACCCCGGCTTGCCGGACAACCTGTTCATTGAGCAGCCTGAGTTCAACAACCTGGGGTTCAACATCTCGGTAAGCAAACAGCATCAGGAACACCTGGAAGAGCTGGGAAGCAAATACGGCATCCCCGCGGATCAGTGCCATGCACGCCAGGGCGATCCTGAGGACGTAATTGTCGCCGTGTCCCAGGATATCGATGCCGAACTGGTGGTGCTGGGTACCATAGGAGAACAGGGGATCACCGCTACCCTTCTGGGCAGTACCGCAGAACATGTTATCTACAACATCGGCTGTGACCTGCTCGCCCTGAAGCCCGGGTCCTTTAATTCCCCTCTTGCCTGACACTGAGGGGGCGAGTGCCCCCTTTTTCTATCGGAATAAACCTTTGAAAATCATTTGGAAGTGATACTCTAGATTCAGGAGAGAGCCACAAAGGGCTCCGTTGATCTGAAACAAAGGAATGACCCACCCTTCCATGCAACGATGTAGGTGAGGGACACAAAGTTAGGAGAGCTTTATGAGCAGCGAACGATTTCTAGTTGTCATCGACCCCAGCAGGGATGACCAACCTGCGCTGGAAAGGGCCGCCCACCTCGCCCGCTGTGCCGGAGCCCGATTAACCCTCTTCCTCAGCATCTTCGATTTCTCCTATGAGATGACTTCCATGTTGTCTCAGGAGGAGAGGGATGCCATGAGAAATGGTGTGGTGACACAGCGTCGAAAATGGCTGGAGCAGTTAGCCGAGCCTCTGGTTGCCGACGGGCTGGATGTAAATTTTGATGTGGTGTGGCACAACCGTCCTTTCGAAAGCATCATCAACCATGTGCTCAACAATGATATCGCCTACATCATCAAGAGCACCCACGCCCATGACAAGCTTAAGTCGGTGATCTTTACCCCCACCGATTGGCACTTGTTGCGTAAGGCTCCGGTTCCGGTTCTGTTGGTCAAAGAGCATGACTGGCCGGCAGACGGCAACATCCTGGCCGCGGTCAATGTGGCAGCAGACGATGAGGAGCATCAGGAGCTCAACGATCGCATCGTCTCCAACGCGGTGAAACTGGCCACTGTGATCGACGCAAGGGTACACCTGGTCAACGGTTACCCTGGCACTCCGGTCAACATCGCCATCGAACTGCCGGACTTCGATGCTCACGCCTACAACCAATCCATCAAGCAGCACCATTCCCAGCGGATAGAGGCGCTGGCTGATCGTCACGGCATCGATCATAAGCGTTGCCACGTATTGGAAGGGCTGCCCGAAGATGTGATTCCCGAGTTGGCCAAGGAGCTGGACGCCGAGTTGGTGATGCTGGGCACCGTTGGCCGCAGCGGCCTGTCTGCGGCCTTGATAGGCAACACGGCGGAGCATGTTATCGACAGCCTCAACTGTGACCTGGTGGCCTTTAAACCCAAGAGTTTTGTCTGCCCGCTGGCGGATTAAACCGGGGTATATGCATCCGAGCAGGATAAAGGGACACCGATAGAGCAACAAAGATGCTGCCTTCGGAGGTATACCTGTCCCGAGGCTAGAAAAGACGCGGCTTAAGCCGCGTTTTTTTATGGCAGAGCCTTTACCCGCCCTCCCCTAACGGGGATAATGCCAGCCCCAAATTGACAGCATATTGAGGTATGGAGTGGAACTTACCCAGAAGCAGAAAACCCGTCTGAACAAACTGCAGAAGCGCCTTCGTCGTGAGGTGGGCAGTGCCATTGAAGATTACCGTATGATCGAAGATGGCGATGTGGTGATGGTGTGTCTCTCCGGTGGTAAGGACAGCTATACCATGCTGGACATTCTGCTGAACCTGCAACACCGCGCCCCCGTCGATTTCAAACTGGTGGCGGTCAACCTGGATCAGAAGCAGCCTGGCTTCCCGGAAGATGTGCTGCCCGCCTATCTGGACAGTCTGGGTGTGGCCTATCACATCCTGGAGAAAGACACCTACTCCATCGTCAAGGACAAGATCCCTGAAGGCAAGACTACCTGTTCACTCTGTTCCAGGCTGCGCCGGGGCACCCTGTATGGCTTTGCCCAGCGAATCGGCGCCACCAAGATCGCCCTGGGTCACCACAGGGATGACATGATTGAGACCCTGTTCCTCAATATGTTTTTTGGCGGAAAGCTCAAGTCAATGCCACCGAAGCTGCTGTCTGACGACGGCGCCAACGTGGTTATTCGTCCCCTGGCCTATGCCCGGGAGAAAGACATCAGTGAGTACGCCGAACTGAAATCCTTCCCTATCATCCCCTGCAATCTGTGCGGCTCTCAGGAAAACCTGAAGCGAAAGCAGGTGAAAGAGATGCTCAACGTCTGGGACAAGCAGTTCCCCGGCCGCATCGAGACCATCTTTACCGCGATGCAGAATGTGGCGCCCTCCCAGTTGGTGGATCGGGAGCTGTTCAACTTTACCGAGCTCAAGGCCGATCCCAATGCGGCCCCTAGCGGCGAAGTGGCCGAGTCGGATCTGCCCGCCTTCGATTTCTTTGATGCGGACAACAGCGGCCACATCGACCTGGATCAGGCCAGCCGCATCGACGTGGTTCAGGTGCACCAGCCGTAACAGGCCAGGCAAAGCAGGTGTAAAAAAGGGCGCCAATTGGCGCCCTTTCTCTTTGCTGACTCAGACCGGATTGTCGCAGTCGACAAAGGTCACTTTGAGGCCATGATTATCGGCCAAGTGCTGTCCCAGCGCCTGAACCCCGCCCCGCTCGGTGGCGTGGTGACCGGCGGCAAAGTAGCTGACACCCTGCTCCTTGGCACTGTAGTAAGTGCGCTCCGCCACTTCACCGGAGAGATAGCCGTCGAGGTTCAGACTGGCCGCCAGGTCGATGTAATCCGGCGCCCCGCCAGTGCAGATTCCAAGGGTCGAAATGGACCTGTCATGGCCACTGATGCACAGAGGAACACGGCCCAGCGCCTTCGCAATTCTTTCGCACAGCTCCGCTTCAGACACCGGCGGCTCAAACTTGCCCCAGACAGGGATGGAAAGTTCATTACTCAACTCCATGGGGCCAGCGAGCTCCAGGCCCAAGGCCTTTGCCAACTGTGCGTTATTACCGAGCGTCGGGTGGGCATCCAGGGGAAGGTGATAGCCAACCAGGTTGATGTCATTATCCAGAAGCGCCTTGATCCGGTTGCGCTTCATGCCGGTGATCACCTGGCTCTCTCCCTTCCAGAAATAACCGTGGTGGACCAACAGGGTATCCGCGCCCAGTTCGATGGCGGCATCGATGGCGGCCTGACCAGCGGTAACCGCGGTGACGATATGGGACACCTCTTCGCGCCCCTCAACCTGCAGCCCGTTGGGGGCATAGTCCTTGAACTTCCAAGGGGTCAGCAGTTGATCCAGCACTTCAATAAACTCAACTCGTTTCATCTTTCTTCAATTCATAGGCTGAGGAATTAGATAAGTGTACTTGCTTCTCTACTTCGTTTTCCAATATTTAACTCACTTCTCAAACCCCAAACTAGTCCTATCTAAATCGCCAATTGCCAACAAAGGTCCTCGTCGGTCAAAAGCGGGGTTTTAATGGGGCAAATCGCAAATCCATCGATTTTTTGTGGCAATTATTAGACAAATTGCCCCGGAATCGGTATAAAGACAGGCTGAAATATCAGCCCGAGTCGGCGAAAAGACAAAGGTTTTAAAACAATATGTCCAAACTGAATAAGGAAGAGGTACTGCAGCAGCTTAATGATGCGTACCTGGCGAAACACGGTAAGACCCCTGAGATCGAGCAGAAAGGCAGCTGGTTCAAGGTAGATGGCGGCAAGTCTCTGCGTCTGGGTGATCTGGCCGATATGGTTAAAGAGCTGACTGGCGGCGCTGAGTCCGTAGACGCAGCCCCTAAAGCCGAGCCTAAGAAGAGCGCGCCTGCTAAAAAAGCCGCTCCAAAGAAGGCGGCCAAAGTAAGCGGAAACGGCGGCATGACCCCCAAGCAATTGTGGGCTCAAAAGCTGGCTCAGGGCAGCACCCTGCCCCGCGGTCACCGCTGATAAAGAATATAAAAAAGCCGGCATTAGCCGGCTTTTTTATTGCCTGTAATTTAGGTATTACAGGCATTAAAAAAGGGACCCTAGGGTCCCTTTTCCTGTCCAGGTAAGAAAAACTTACTTGGCCAGAGCCTCTTTCGCTTTTTCTACCAGGGCAGTAAATACTACCTTGTCGAATACAGCGATGTCGGCCAGGATCTTACGATCGATCTCAACAGAAGCTTTCTTCAGACCGTTGATGAAACGGCTGTAAGACATGCCGTTCTGACGAGCAGCAGCGTTGATACGGGCGATCCACAGCTGACGGAACTGACGCTTTTTCTGGCGACGGTCACGATAAGCGTATTGACCAGCCTTGGTAACAGCTTGAACTGCTACACGATAGACACGGCTACGGGCACCGTAGTAGCCTTTAGCCTGCTTGAGTACTTTCTTGTGACGAGCACGAGCGGTCACACCGCGTTTTACACGAGCCATGTTTTAATCCCTCCCAATTAGGCGTACGGCAGCATGGTGCGGATCTGAGCCACGTCAGACTTAGCAACCATTTGCTTGGAGCGCAGGTGACGCTTGCGCTTGGTGGACTTCTTGGTCAGGATGTGACGCAGGTGAGACTGCTTGCGCTTGAAACCGCCGGAGGCAGTTTTCTTGAAACGCTTAGCAGCACCTTTATTGGTTTTCAGCTTAGGCATTCTAAACTCCGCATTGTAAATAAAAAATAGAACTGCAAGGCGAACAAAAACAGCCCAGTCAGCGACTGGGCTGAGTTGTTACTTGGAAGCCTTACTGTTTCTTCTTAGGCGCGAGGACCATCACCGCCTGGCGACCTTCCACTTTAGGGAAAGCCTCCACCTGGGCCAGCTCCGCCAGATCGTCCTTAATACGATTCAGCAGTTTCAGTCCCAGATCCTGGTGGGCCATTTCGCGACCTCGGAAACGCAGCGTAATTTTCGCTTTGTCTCCGTCTTCCAAGAAGCGAGTCAGGTTGCGTAGTTTTACCTGATAGTCGCCTTCATCGGTTCCAGGACGGAATTTAACTTCCTTAACCTGAATCCGCTTGGTCTTCTTACGCTGTTCCTTCTGGTTCTTAGCCTGTTCGTAAAGGAACTTACCGTAGTCCATGATCCGGCAAACCGGTGGCTCAGCGTTTGGACTGATCTCAACCAGATCCATTCCAGCTTCCTGGGCACGCTCTGCCGCTTCACGGCCGGAAACGATACCCGCTTGCTCACCGTCAGCATCAATCAGTCGAACTTCGCGAGCACGAATCTCACCGTTGATGCGAGTTTGGTCCTTGGCCGGACCTTGCTTTTTTCCGCCTTTTATAGCTTATTCCTCCAGCAATTTCAGACTACGGTCGTTGATTTCGTTCTGGATCTGCTCAATCATCTTTTCGACTTTGATGCTACCCAAATCAACGCCATCGCGCGTACGCACCGCCACCTCGCCGTTTTCGACCTCTTTGTCACCAACGACAAGCAGATACGGGGTGCGCTTTAAAGTATGTTCGCGGATTTTAAAGCCAATCTTCTCGTTTCTCAAGTCCGCCTTTGCACGAATTCCTGAGTTTTTGAGCGCTTGGACAGTTTTTTCCACGTAATCGGCTTGTTTATCGGTGATATTCATCACCACCGCCTGTACTGGCGCCAGCCAGGTCGGCAGTTTGCCGGCGTATTCTTCAATCAAGATGCCAATAAAGCGCTCCAGGGAGCCCAAAATGGCCCGGTGAATCATCACCGGTACTTTACGGCTGTTGTCTTCACTCACGTAGCTGACGTCCAGGCGCTCGGGCTGAGGCATGGAGAAGTCCAGCTGAATGGTGCCGCACTGCCAAGCACGGTCCAGACAATCATGCAGGGTGAATTCAATCTTCGGCCCGTAGAAAGCGCCCTCACCCGGCTGCAGTTCATAGCTTAGACCATTGGCTTCCAGAGCCTCGGCCAAAGATTTCTCTGCCTTGTCCCACAGATCATCTGAGCCGATGCGCTGCTCAGGACGGGTGGAGAGCTTTACGTCGATCTCTTCGAAGCCGAACGTCTTGTAGGTATCGTACACCATCTGGATGCAGGCGGTCACCTCATCGAGGATCTGCTCATCGGTACAGAATACGTGAGCGTCATCCTGGGTGAAGGAGCGCACACGCATCAGCCCGTGCAGAGAACCGGACGGCTCATTGCGGTGCACCAGACCAAACTCCGCCATACGGTATGGCAGATCACGGTAGGATTTCAGGCCCTGCTTGAAGATCTGCAGGTGGCCAGGACAGTTCATCGGCTTCACCGCGTAGGTGCGCTTTTCGGACTCGGTGGCGAAGATCATCTCGGAGTACTTGTCCCAGTGACCGGAACGCTCCCACATCACCTTATCCATCACCAGAGGAGTACGCACCTCTTCGTAGCCGTACTTGTCCAGCTGGGTGCGCATAAAGCCTTCCAGCTCCTTGTAGATGGTCCAGCCGTCGTTGTGCCAGAACACCATACCAGGTGCTTCTTCCTGCCAGTGGAACAGGTCCAGGGCTTTACCGATCTTACGGTGATCGCGCTTGGCAGCCTCTTCCAGACGAACCAGGTGAGCCTTAAGCTGCTTCTTGTCGCCCCAGGCAGTACCGTAGATGCGCTGCAGCATCTTGTTGTCGGAGTCACCACGCCAGTAGGCGCCAGCCACGTTCATCAGTTTGAAGTGGTGGCAGAACTTCATGTTTGGCACGTGAGGGCCGCGGCACATGTCCACGTACTCTTCGTGGTGGTAGAGACCGGGCTGGTCGTCACGGCTGACGTTTTCGTCCAGGATCTCAACCTTGTAGGTTTCACCTCGGGCGTCAAAAGTATCCCGGGCTTCCTGCCAGCTGACGCGCTTTTTCACCACATCGTAATTGGTTTTAGCCAACTGAAGCATGCGCTTCTCCAAGGCATCGATATCCTCCTGGGTCAGCTTGTGCTCCAGGTCGATGTCATAGTAGAAGCCGTTGTCAATGGTGGGACCGATGGCCATTTTGGCGTCGGGCCACAATTGCTTCAGGGCGTGACCCAGCAAGTGGGCACAGGAGTGGCGAATGATCTCCAGACCATCTTCATCCCTCACGGTGATGATGGACAGTTCGCTGTCCTGGTCCATGATCTCGCAGGCATCGACACGTTCCCCGTTAATGCGGCCGGCGATGCACGCCTTGGCCAGGCCAGGACCAATGTCACTGGCTACGTCCATTACGGATACGGGGTTGTCGAATTCGCGTTTGCTACCGTCTGGCAGGGTAATAACTGGCATTTAAGACTCTCCACAGTGGTGATCCACACAAAAGATCACATGCATAGAATTGATAAGGGGTCGGTTTTCAGACCAGTACCATTCAGCAAGGTATTCGCCTTACAGGGCAAACAGTGCTTGGAACGGCGCTCGGTCCAACCGGCGAAGGCAGTAGTATAGAAAGGCGCAGCCCCCATTACAAATGAAATAGAGTTCAATAACCTGCTATTTGATCAGCTGGCGTTCAAGGTAAAAGAGAGGATGCTAACTTACACTTAAAACAGGCCATTAAATGAGGAGCGTCGTTATGAGAACCGATGCCTTCTATCAGAGTATTCGCTGCCCCCATTGTGGCAACGATACCGCCGTGGCAGTGGATGCCAGCGGCGGAGAGCAGGACTATTACGAGGATTGTCAGGCCTGCTGCAACGCCATCCACCTGCATCTCGCCATTGATGAGCAGAAGCAGCAGTTAAAGCTCTATGTGGACAGCGATGACGAGCAGTTCTATTAGAGACTGTTGACCCTTGGTGGATAGTTTTGCGGAAAAGTTGCCCTAAAGATCAATTGTGCGTCTAAAGGATGATCCTAATCGCATTTTATCCAGGTGTTAAGGGATGCCCTTCGGGGCCGGCCTAACGGCAACCACTCGGCGTCGTACGATCTTGACGTAGAACCACTATGCCATCGCTCGAACTTCTTGATTGGATGCCGTTATTCACGGCCAAACTCTCTCCACAAAAGCCCAACAGTCCCTATTCAGTAAGCCCCTTTTGCGCCAGGACGCGCTCAACGGTGTCGACAATCGCCTGGGTCTGGCTATCGATCTCGATATTAAGGCGATCGCCCTCTTTGCGCTCTCCCAGGGTGGTGATGTTCAGGGTTTCCGGAATCAGATGAATATCAAAGCCGTCTTCCCGAGTGGCGCCTACGGTCAGGCTGCAGCCATCGATGGCCACAAACCCCTTGTGCAGGATGTACTTCATCCAGCACGGCTCCACTGCCAGGCTCATGACGCAGTTGGTGTCTGTGCGCTCGATTCTGGTGATGCTTGCCTGGGTGTGAACATGGCCGGAGACAACGTGCCCTCCCACCTCTTTACCGAACACCAGGGAGCGCTCCAGGTTAACCATATCGCCGGCTTGAAGATCCCCGAGATTGGTGACCTTAAGGGTCTCTTCCATTACATCGAAAAAGACTCTATCATCAGCCAGTTCTGTCACGGTCAGGCACACCCCGTTATGGGCCACGCTGGCACCAACCTGCAGATTCTCCCGGTACTGGGGCGGAATCGCCACCTCAAAAGTTCGCAGTTTGTCCCTTTCAGTAATGGACGCTACCTTCGCCGTGGTTTGAACAATTCCAGTAAACATACAACTCCAACAATTTTTCGTAGTATCGGACCTTACGCCCTATATGCACAGTCGCCTCTATCAGGCCAAAAGCCTAATTCGCCTGGCCCTGCCGGTTCTCGCCGCCCAGGTCGCCCAGACCATGATGGGATTCATCGATACGGTGATGGCCGGCCGGGTCAGCGCCACAGACATGGCCGCCGTTGCCGTCGGTACCAGCATCTGGTTACCGACCATCCTGTTCTTCGCTGGCATCCTGATGGCCCTGACCCCTATGGTGTCCCATCATCATGGTGCCCGGCAAGAACGTAAAATACGGCCGCTGATTCATCAGGGGATCTACCTGGCGGTGGTTTGTGGCCTACTGGCCATGGCCATTTTTACCCAGGCGGAGTGGATTTTGGCACAAATGGACCTGGATCCGCAGCTGTTTGAACTCAGTCGGGGCTACCTGACCGTCGTTTTGTGGGGGGCACCGCCGTTTTTGCTGTTCCAGGTGCTAAGGAATTTCACCGAGGGACTGTCCTGGACCCTGCCCTCAATGGTCATCGGATTTGTGGGGCTGGCCATCAACATTCCAGCCAACTACATCTTTATCTATGGCCACTTTGGTATGCCCGCCATGGGTGGTGCCGGCTGTGGCGTCGCCACTGCCCTGGTGTTCTGGGGCATGTTCCTGGCCATGGCTCTCTATCTGCTGGTCACCAAACGTTTTAGTGAGTACCAACTGTTTCAGGGCTGGAAGAGGGTTAACCTGTCTCTGCAGGGTGCCGTGGTTAAACTAGGCCTGCCCATCGCCCTGGCGCTGTTTTTCGAGGTGACCCTGTTTGCTGTGGTGGCCGTAGCCATCGCGCCCCTGGGACCGGTAATCGTTGCCGGACACCAGGTCGCGGCCAACTTCTCCGGGCTTATCTTCATGCTGCCCCTTGCCTTAGGCATGGCTCTGACCATCCGGGTGGGCTACTACCTGGGTCGAAAGGAGTTTGACATCGCGGCCATGGTGGCACGCATTGGTCTGATGATGGGGTTGGGCATCGCGGTGATCACCGCCCTGGCCACGGTGCTGTTCCGGGAACAGATTGCATTGCTCTACACCACGGACTCTGAGGTACTGATCCTGGCCGGGCAGTTGATGCTGCTCTGTGCCATCTATCAGTTGTCCGATACGGTACAGGTAGTAACTGCCGCGACCCTGAGGGGCTATAAGGACACCACGGCGCTACTGTGGATCTCCCTGGTGTCCTACTGGGGTATCGGCCTCACCACCGGAATCGTGTTGGGGCTGACCGACTGGCTGGTGCCGGCCATGGGCGCCGCCGGCTTCTGGATCGGATTTATCGCCGGTCTGTCCGCCGCGGCCCTGATGTTAAAGATTCGACTCAAAGGGGTTCAGAGACGGCTGGCACTGGCTCAAGAGTCAGCAGGCTGATCAAAAAGCGCCCCGGCAAGGGCAATCTTTAGCCAAACAAACGCGTTAACTGCAACCGGGCCTTGTCATCGCTTCTCGCAAGCCCTAGTATTTAGCGCATCGCACAGCGATATGCGTCTGTAACTCAGTTGGTTAGAGTGTCACCTTGACATGGTGGAAGTCGGTGGTTCGAGTCCACTCAGACGCACCACATTTTAGATTATGCGTCCGTAGCTCAGTTGGTTAGAGCACCACCTTGACATGGTGGGGGTCGGTAGTTCGAGTCTACTCGGACGCACCATATCGCAAAAAGCCCGCTCATTCAGAGCGGGCTTTTTTGTGTCTTGAATCTGCCAATAAAAAAGACCACTCACAATGAGTGGCCCTGCTGAAAATTTTACCAAGGATAGGAACTGGCCGGCCCTACCCTCGCTCAGCATAAAAGGTTGAGGGTCGGAACAGGTGCTCTCCTGTCTCTACGTCCACCACCACAAAGCGTATCGGGGTCTCCCACTGATCCGCTTCCTGGGTCAGCGCCACGGTGAGCACCTGGGTCTGATGCTCACCAGGCGCCAGAGTAAAGTGCGCGTCCCCGGCTATGCTCAGTCCATAGAAACCCTGGACGATCACCGCGTAGGTGCGCGACTCCTGAGACTTGTTGAGCATCTTGAATCTGTAGGTGTTTTCCACCCAGCCCTCGTCGTTAATTCGGTAAAGCGCTTGACGATCTCTGAGCACATTGACCTCGAAGCTGGTGCGGTTGTTGCCCCAGGCCAGGATCACCATCAGGGTAACCAGGGTGGCGACGGAATACCCCAGGTAACCGGCCACCCCCAACGTCCTGCGTTTCTTCGATACATAATCGATGAGCCCACGCGCGTAGCCAAACCTGTCCATGGTCTGGTCGCAAGCATCCACACACAGACCACAGTTGATGCATTCGTATTGAAGCCCCTGACGGATGTCGATGCCGACAGGGCACACCTGAATACAGAGGCTGCAGTCCACACAATCGCCCATCCCGGAGGGCTTGCTGCCCCGCTTTCGTGGCCCCCTGCCCTCACCACGCGCTGCGTCATAGCTGACCAGAGTGGTGGTGTCGTCAAACATCACCGACTGAAACCTGGCATAGGGACAGATATGCTGGCAGACCTGTTCCCGGAGCCAGCCTGCATTGATGTAAGTACAGAAAGTGAAAAACAGCACCCAGGCCTGAACCAGGGCGGAGTTCTCCCAGGTGAAGAAGCCAACATAGAGTTGATTGACTGGCACGAAGTAACCCATAAAGCCCAGGGCGGTCATCAGCGACAGCAATAGCCAGGCGAGGTGCTTGGCAGACTTTTTGACTGCCTTGACCAGGCCCCAGCTGCTTTTGTCCAGAGAACGGCTGTGGTTGTGGCTGCCCTCGATGCGCCTCTCTATCCAGTTGAACATCAATGTCCAGACGGTTTGAGGACAGGCGTAACCACACCACACCCGGCCATAGAGTTTGGTCACCAGAAACAGCAGGAAGGCCGCCAGGATAAACAGAAAGGCGACGATCAGCAGGTCTTGAGGAAACAGCGATACACCAAACAGATCGAAACGTTGCCTGTTCAGGTCGATCAAAATGGCCTGACGCCCCTGGTAAGGCAACAAAGGCAACAGCAAGAACACACCGACCAGCATCAGGTTCAGGCGACGTCTGACCCTTTGAAATCGGCCAAACTGCTCTCGTATGTAGATTTTCCCCGATGTGGCTGTTGTGAATATCAGGTTGGGGTCCTGGCTGGCTGAAGACACTGTCTCTCTCCAATGGCGAAACGCGGACTCAGTTTAAAGAGCGCATCTGTCATTGGTAGATACAAAAATATATTTTAAAATAGGTACAGATGTTTTTTCGAGTCGTCTCCATGGCCCAATTTCGCTACCAACAACTGGCGTCTTTCCTCAACCAGCAGATCCAACAGGGGCTGTGGCAACCCGGAGAGCGCCTTCCCTCCATCCGCAGTCTGAGCCAGCAACATGGTCTGGCAAAGATCTCCGTACAGAAGGCGCTCCATACCCTGGAGGCGGCCGGTCTTATCGAAGCGCGATCACGCTCCGGCTATTTTGTGGCGCTGAGAAAGCCCGGCCCCAAGCCGGCGGCCAAACCGGCTGAAGCCGCACCCAGTGAAGTGAATGTGCCCCTGCTGTTCCAGGAGATCATGGCCCGCAGCGCCGCATTCGATCTTTGCCCCTGGGCGCCGGTTGAGGCGCCGGACCAGCATCTGTTGCTGCTAAATCGACATCTGAGCCGGGCCCTACGTCAACAACCCTCCCGTAAGGCAGCCTACTATGGCGATCCCGAAGGGCTGCCGGCCTTGAGGGAGCAACTGGCGGCCCGCTACCGAAGCAGAAACTGCGCACTGGGGGTGGAACAGATCGCCCTGACCTCCGGGTGTCAGAACAGCCTGTTTCTCGCGTTAATGGCCTGCTGTCAGCCCGGGGATACCGTGGCGGTCGAGAGCCCGGCTTTTTACGGGGTGTTACAGCTTTTGCAGCAACTGGGGCTGCGGGTGGTGGAGTTGCCGGCCAGCCCCGAAATTGGTATCCAGGCAGAGGATCTGGAGGCAGCCATCAAACGCTGGCAGGTCAAGGTGTGTGTGGTCACGCCCAGTTATGCCACCCCGACCGGGGCAGCCCTGCCCTCAGAGGAACAGAAGCGGCTGGTGGCCCTGACCCAAAGGTACCCTCTGACCATCATCGAAGATGACATCTATGGCGATCTGGGATTTCATCTTCAGGCCGAGCCGTTAAAGCGATTCGACACCCAGGGTAAGGTGATTCTGTGTGGTTCCTTCTCCAAATCGCTGTCACGGGATCTGAGGTTGGGGTGGATCAGCGGTGGACAGCTTCACAGCCGCATAGTCCAACTAAAGTTGATCAACCAGCTATCTGGCAGCCAGGCGGTCCAGGAAGGGTTAACCAGCTACCTGGCAGAAGGCCATTACAAACGTCACCTGATGGCCATGAGGCAAAAACTGGCCCGCAATCGTGATCAGTTGCTGGAAAGCTTGCAGCTCAGTTGGCAGGGAGATTACACCACCACCAAACCCGAAGGCGGCCTGGCATTGTGGTTACAGCTTCCTCCGGGCATAGACACCAAGACCGCTTACCGCCCTCTGCTGCAGCAAAAGATTGTCATCACCCCCGGTTCGTTGTTTTCCACCACAAATAGGTTTGATCACTGCCTGCGACTGAGCTTCTCCCAGCCGGTGACCGGGTTTCGCCGCCAGGCGATTTCAACCCTGGCCAAAACCCTGGTGGCCGGAGGGCGCCGCGGTTGATCCAGATCACTTAAAGCGCACATTCCGTGCACCAGATCGCCCCCGGGGAGTAAAATTTAAATGAGGAATAGCAGGGGCACCGGTGACGATACGCTCTGGTGTCCCAAGGAGTGAAAGGAGGACATTGTGAACCTGTTTCCCCGTGATTCATTGTTCGATTTCTGGCCTCTGATGGACCGCAGACGCTCCCAGGATGAGGAGCATTCCGCTGTTTCCATGGGACTGCCCAGAATTGACATCGTCGAAGAGGAGGACAAGTACCTGCTGAGTGCCGACCTTCCTGGTGTAAACAAGGAGGATCTCTCTATTACCCTGGCCAACGGTGTGCTGCGCATCGAGGCTCGTAGAAGCGAAGCGAGCGAAACCAAAGAGAAGCACTTTATCCGTAAAGAGCGCCATGAAGGGGTATTTGTACGCAACATTGAAGTTGGCGACAGCCTCAATGCCGAACAGATCCATGCCCATTTCGACAACGGTGTCCTTAAGCTGACGCTGCCTAAGGTCGAGCCCAAGGCGCCTGTGCAGGACCGGGTTGAGATCCATTGAGCCGATTCGACGCTGTCATAACAGGTCGTGAAGACCTGTACCCAAAAAGGGTCGCTTTTGCGGCCCTCTCTATTTTGTCTCCTCTCAAACTGCTGATATACTCGCCTGCGATATTGTTAGAGCAATGATTCTAATACGGAAATTCTATGATGATTGCTAATCGTTACAGGGGATTCACCCTGATTGAGCTCGTGGTCGTACTGGTGCTGTTGGCTACCCTTGCCGTCGTGGCACTGCCCCGTTTCCTGTCGCTCTCCTCAGAGGCCCACAGCGGTGTCTATCAAGGCGCGTTCGGTGCCTTTCGTTCCGGCATCAAGCTGTATCACAGCGCCTGGCTTTCCCACGGACAACAGGGGGCAGTCACTGACCTGAGCACCTTTGGTGACGGCAAGGTGGACAGTAATGAGCAGGGCTACCCGGCGGGTACCAACTTTAATGGGACGTTGAGTGGCGCGAACTGCGGAGAACTTTGGGAATCGCTTCTGGATAGCGACCTCAGCAGCCGTCCAGCATTGAACGGCTCTTTTGACGGTGACACCTCCAAGCCTATCAAGTACTGGTACGGTCCAGGCCTGTGTTATTACATCTATGTGGGGGAGAAGAATGAAGCCGGTGTCGACCTGCCCACCCTGACCTACACCCTGAGCACAGGTGAAACCAGTTTTCGCATGAGTCGCTACTCCAACGGCTAAGAGATATATCCCTTTAAATAACCCCACAGTTTTCAGGGGCTGGGCTAAGCTCTATGGAGTTTGCCCGGCTCAAGGAGACTGCCATGCGCGCCCTGTTTTTGGTTCCACTCTTGCTTGCCGCTCCCCTCGCCTTCTCCGAGGAGACCTGTGAGTCCTGTCACACCAAGATCTCTCCCGCCATCGTCGAGGACTGGAAGTCCAGTAAGCATCACGCCAATGACATCGGTTGCGATACCTGTCACGACGGCGATCATAAGAGTGCCGACGATGTAGACAATCTGGTGACCATTACCGCAGAGACCTGTGGCGCCTGCCACAGCGAACGTCTGGAAGAGTTCTCCAAGGGCAAACACGCCCTCTCCTGGGCCGCGGTGCAGGCAATGCCCACCACCCACGCCCTGCCCATGGCCCTGAATGAGGGGATGAAGGGCTGCACCGGCTGTCACAAATTGGGACTCAAGAGTGACGAAGAGATTGAGGCCCTGAAGCAGGCAGGCAGTAAGTTTGGCCACGCCTCCTGTGACGCCTGCCACACCAGGCACAGCTTCTCAGTGAAAGAGGCCAGGGAGCCCCAGGCCTGCCAGACCTGTCACATGGGGTTCGATCACCCCCAGTGGGAGATGTGGTCCTCCTCCAAGCACGGTGTCCGGTATCTGCTTGCACAGAACGGCACCTTGCCCAAGACCGCCAAGGCGCCCACCTGTCAAACCTGCCATATGGTGGACGGCAACCACGAAGTGAGAACCGCCTGGGGCTTTTTGGCCGTGCGCTTGCCGCTCTCCGAAGACCCACAGTGGAAGGCGGATCAGGTAACCCTGCTTCAGGCACTGGGCGTACTGGATATGGAGGGCAACCCCACCGCCAGGCTGGAGGTGATCAAGGCGGCCGATGTGGCTCGACTGGACAAGGCGTCCTTTGATGCCGAACGCAACAAGATGATCCAGGTCTGCAGTGACTGCCACTCGGAGAACTTTGCCAAGGCCGAACTGGAGAAAGCGGACAACCTCATCCGGGATCTGGACCACCTGATGGCAGAAGCGATAAGGGAGATTGCCGCACTCTACAAGGATGGCGTGCTGAAAAAGCCAGAGAGTTACGCCTACCCCTTCCCGGATCTGCTGACCTTCCATGATGCGCCGAGCAGCATCGAGCAGACCCTGTTTGAGATGCACCTGAAACACAGGATGCGTGCCTTCCAGGGGGCGTTCCACGCCAATCCCGATTACGCCCTGTGGTATGGCTGGAGCGAGATGGTTCGAGATCTGCAGGAGATCAAAGAGAAGGCGGAAGAGATGCGCCGCGCCCATACGGCACAGGCTAAACGCTGACCAAGATGAAAAAGGCGCCGCAAGGCGCCTTTTCTAATCGGGTCTCAAACGAAGATCAGTAGATCTCGTTACCGGTCTTTTCACCCTTCTGGTAGGCCTTGATGTTGCCCAGGGTGGTGTCGGCAATCTGGCTCAGGGCCAGGTCGGTGAAGTACCCCTGGTGGCCAGTCACCAGCACATTGGGGTAGCTCAGCAGCAAACCGAAGACATCATCGTGGATAACCTGTCCGGACAGATCCCGGAAGAAGAGGTCCCCTTCCAGTTCATATACGTCCAGCCCCAGGTAACCGAGACGACCGCTTTTCAGGGATTCGATGGCATCAGACGCGTTCACCAGGGCGCCCCGGGAGGTGTTGATCAGCATGACGCCCTCCTTCATCTTGTTGAAGGCATCGCGGTTGATCAGGTGGTGGCTGTCCTCGGTCAGAGGACAGTGCAGCGTGATGATGTCGCTTTGGGCGTAGAGGGTGTCCAGATCCACATAGGTGCCCAGCTTTTCCGCTTCCGGGTTCACATAGGGGTCGTGGCACAACAGCTTACAACCGAACCCACTCAGGGCTTTCATGGTGGCCAGGCCAATCTTACCGGTACCGATGACACCAACGGTCTTGCTGCCCAGGTTGAAGCCCAGCAACCCTTCCAGGTTAAAGTTGTGTTCACGAATACGGGAGTATGCCTTATGCAACTTGCGGTTCAGGCACAGCATCATGGCCACCGCATGTTCGGCCACGGACTCAGGAGAGTAGCCGGGTACCCGGCTCACCACGAAACCCCGGCGCTTGGCTTCTTCCAGATCAACGTTGTTGAATCCGGCGCAACGCAGGGCGATCATCTTGATGCCGGATTTGTCCAACTGCTCCAGTACGGAGGTATCCACGATGTCGTTGACGAAACAGGAGATGGCATCGTAACCCTCCACCAGCTTGGCAGTAGAAGCGGTCAGCTGAGTCTTGTAGTAATCCAGCTCAAAGCCATACTTCTCATTCGCAGCGTCCATGGAATGGCGATCGTAGGACTTGCTGCTGAACACGGCGATCCGTGCTTTGGTCATGGTGATTCTCCTCGCAGAAACATAAATACAGCTTAGTTGGGTTATGAACCGGACACGCCACTCCTTTTTGGGCAGGGAATAGCCGGTCAGCCCTTTCAGCGGGAATTTTGCTTGCCATGCTACCCTGCTCTCTTTAGTATTACGACCCGTTCAGTGCTGCCTGGTCAGTATTTGACTTATACACCTGTAGCTCAGTTGGTTAGAGCACCACCTTGACATGGTGGGGGTCGGTGGTTCGAGTCCACTCAGGTGTACCAATCCTGCGTCTGTAACTCAGTTGGTTAGAGTGTCACCTTGACATGGTGGAAGTCGGTGGTTCGAGTCCACTCAGACGCACCACATAAAAAAAGCCCGCCTCTTTGGCGGGCTTTTGCGTATATCCCCTGGTGACACAGGGGTGTCATCCTCTGTTGTCTACACTGTGCTCAACTCCGTTTATTCAAAGGATGGCCAAATGATTCAAAGGAATGCGCAGACTCTCTCCCTTTCAGGCAACGACAGCAAGCTCAAAAGACAGCAGTTAAAAGAGTATTTTGCCAACACCTGGCGCCTCTACGAAAAGCTGTTCGAAGTGATAGCTGACGACCAGGCCTACTACCTGAAAGCCGAGCCCCTGCGTCATCCGCTGATCTTCTACTTTGGCCATACCGCCACCTTTTTCATCAACAAGCTCAAGCTGGCCGGGATCATTGACTCGCGCATCAACCCGGAGTTTGAGTCCATGTTTGCCGTGGGCGTGGATGAGATGTCCTGGGACGATCTGGACGAAGCCAACTACCACTGGCCCTCAGTGGACCAGGTTCGGGACTACCGGGATTCGGTGTTTGCCCGGGTCAACCAGGTGATCGATACCATGCCGCTGTCCCTGCCCATTACCCAGGACCAGCCCGCCTGGGTGATTTTGATGGGGATAGAGCATGAACGCATCCATTTGGAAACCTCTTCGGTGATCATCCGCCAGTTACCCCTGGAGGAGGTCAGAAACCACCCGGACTGGCCCGGATGCCCCCACAGCGGCCCGGCTCCTGCCAACCAGTTGGTGGAGATTGATGGCGACCTGGTGACGCTGGGGCGCGATGACAGCCGGGATACCTATGGCTGGGACAATGAGTTCGGCGTTTTCCAGCACCAGGTCGACCACTTTCAGGTCTCCCAATACCTGGTGTCCAACCAGGAGTTTAAGGAGTTTGTTGATGCTGACGGATACAGTCGCGCGAAATTCTGGAGCGATGAGGGCCAGGCCTGGCTGGCTTACACCAGGGCCATGCACCCCAGATTCTGGCGCCGAGATGGGGATCGCTGGTACCAGCGTAACCTCACCGAAGAGATCCCGCTGCCGCTGAACTGGCCGGTGGAGGTAAACCAGTTGGAAGCAAAGGCCTTCTGCAATTGGAAAGCCGCCGCCACCCAGAGTCCGGTAAGACTGCCAACGGAATCCGAATGGCAGTTGCTTCGCCGTCGGGTTGAGGATAACAACCCCCATTGGCACGAAGTGCCCGGCAATCTGATGTTGGCGCACTGGGCCTCCTCCTGCCCGGTGGACCAATTCGATCATCAGGGGGTAAACGATGTGGTGGGTAACGTATGGCAGTGGACGGAAACCCCAATCAACGGTTTCTCCGGCTTCAGTGTTCACCCCCTGTATGACGACTTCTCCACCCCGACCTTCGATGGCAAGCACAACCTGATGAAAGGCGGCTCGTGGATCTCCACCGGCAACGAAGCCCTGGCAGACTCCAGATACGCATTCCGGCGCCACTTCTACCAGCATGCCGGCTTTCGATACCTGGTGTCACACCAGAAACTGGCGGACACCCGATACACCAATACCTATGAAACAGACGCCCTGGTCAGCCAGTATCTGGAGTTTCACTATGGTGCCGAGTATTTCGGCGTAAAGAACTTCCCCAAGCAACTGGTCAGCCTGCTTCGCCCCCACCTAGATCACACCCAAAAGGCATTGGACATCGGTTGTTCGGTGGGACGTGCCGCCTTTGAGCTGGCACGACATTTTGACCACGTCGATGGCATCGATTTCTCCGCCCGTTTCATTCAGCACGCCTACGAACTGCTCCAGCAAGGCGAAAAGCGTTTTGCGGTGCCGGTAGAGGGGGAGCTGGTGGAATACAGGACGGTGACACTGGCGGGCCTCGACCTCGAAGGACAAAGCCTCAGCCTCAATTTCGTTCAGGGCGATGCCTGTAACCTCAAGCCCCAGTTCAGCGGCTACGATCTGGTGTTGGCGTCCAATCTGTTGGATCGGCTGACTGAGCCCTCGCGTTTCCTGGATCTGATCGGCGATCGACTTAACCCGGGTGGACTGCTGGTGCTGGTGTCTCCCTATACCTGGCTGGAGGAGTTTACCCCCAGGGAAAACTGGTTTGGCGGCTTTAAAAAAGATGGAGAGAGTTACTCCACCCTGGACGCCCTGAAGGAGCGCCTCGGCAGCACTTTCGCCCTGATAGAGACTCATCAGGTGCCTTTCGTCATTCGGGAAACCTTGAGAAAACACCAACATACGATCTCCGAAATGACCCTGTGGCGTAAAAAGGAGTAAAAGGTCCAATTGGGGATTGCACCCACAACCACTTTTAGTGTGTAATCCCCGCCCTCCAAGATTTTTGCTGTACCTTGATGACGCTGCTGCAACGCTCCCACACAGGGAGGCTCCTGGCCACCCAACACTTGAGCCTTAATCTGACTCCCAAAGGCGTTGAGGTTAAGGAGGGACGCCGCAGTTTCCTGCTTCTCTGGTCCGACCTGGGCGCCCCGCCCTTTGAAGAGCCCGGTTGGCTGTTCACCAAGCTGACGCTGCCTTCAGAGCCTCCGCACACCCTGAGATGGTTACCCAAAGAGGGGGCGCCCCCATGGGCGGAGCAGGCCAGAGCTCACTGGTTAGGCTGGCAACGAGGCCAACTCAGTGCCATTGCCCGGGTTGCCTCGGAAGAGTTGCGACAAAAATACTTGTCCCATGGTCGCTGGCAACGATTGGTGACCCTCTCCAGGAGAGGAATCCAAGCAGGCTTGGGAAATCTGGCCCCCTCGGACCTGCCTCCAGAGCATCGCAAAAGTCTTAAACTGATTCGCAGCCTGTCTGAAGACTCGCCACAAACCCTGGCCAGGTTGCGGCAACATCAGCTGCAACAGCAACTTAAACGCCACAGGCAATTATTTGACACCCTGGCCGCGGCCCCTCTGACCAACGCCCAGAGACTGGCCTGCGTCACCCACGATGACGTGAACCTGGTTCTGGGCGCGGCTGGCACGGGTAAGAGTACCGTGTTGGCAGGACGCATCGCCTACCTGGCAGCCAGTGGCCTGGCCGCCCCGGAAGAGATGCTGGTGCTGGCGCACGATGCTGCGGATGTTGAGCGCCTGAAACGCCTGTTGACCAAGCACCTGGGAAAAGGCGCCGAGCGCATTACCGTCCTTCACTTCCAGGCTCTGGCCCTGCGCCTTGTCCATCGCCGAACTCAAACCGTCCCCAAGCTCAGCCCCCTATCCTCAGAGCCGGATCAACTCAGGAGCTGGCTGAAACAGCAGGTCACCGAACTGTTATCCCGTCCAGAGGGCCGGGAGCTGATCATCAGCCTGCTGATGAAAGATGCGGCCCTCAGTGGCGGCAAACCCGCAGTACAAAGGTATCGACAGCTGGTGCTGGCCGGTTTGGAGCCGGAGAAACGGCTTCTGTACTGGCAAAGCCTGGGCGCCTTTACCCGACTGCTTAATCTGCTGTGTGAGCTGTTGCCCGCCTACCGGCGTCATAAAGTCAGACTCTGGAGTCTGCAACACCCTGACCTGGTGCACTGGCAGCCTCTGCTGACGACCCTGATGGAGGCGTATCACCGAACCCTGCGCCTCGGGGGCGAGAGCGACCGCGACCAGTTGCTGGTCGATGCGGTCAGGCTGCTAAAACGTCCGAACACCCAGCTTCACTGGAAACACCTGATGGTGGATGATCTGCAACAGATCTCCCTAGCCCACGCTCAGCTGCTGCAGGCGATGAGGCCCAAATCGGACTCCCTGTTTGCTCTTGGGGACGACTGGCAGAGCTGCGGACGACGTCAGGGCGCGGAACTGAACCAGCTGCTGGAGTTTGGGACCCATTTCGGCCCCCACAGCAGAACGGTTCTGGATATGAGTTTCACCCTCAACAGTAATCTGAACCTGTTGGGCACCGCGTTCATCAGCCGAAATCCGGCTCAGCTCAGCAAACGGGTCACCAGCTTAATCATTCAGCCCTACTCCAGTGTCTCCATGGTGGATGACAGGTTGCCTCTCTCCGCGGTGGTTCGAAGTGTGGCCAGACGCGCCAAGCCTGGCTGGTCTCTGGCCCTGGTGGCTCCCGATAATGATCAGTTGCCCAGCCAAGAGGAGTTGACCGCCTTGCAGGAGTTGGTGCCGGATACGCCCTTACTCAGGTCCACCCTGGCCTGTTGCAAACACCTGAGTTGCCAGTGTGTGGTGATACTGGGTTTAGCCAAAGATACCTTTCCCCGGGACAGCAAACCCCATCCCGCCCTGGATGCCATGCTGCCAACAAGGGACCAGTTCCCCTTTGCCGAGGAGAGAAGACTGCTGTACCGGGCGATGACGCGGGCCAGCGAGCAGGTTTACCTGAGCGTCAATAGAGCTAACCCCAGCCCTTTTGCCAAAGAGATTCAGCACCTTCTAAGCGCCGTGACCAACAAGCAACCTCATGGACACACCTGACGCGCACTGTTAGTTTAAAGGTAAGAGAGTTTCCTCAGTTGGAGCGGTGATGGCCCCAGACTCCCTACCCCAGTTGCATCTGTTGCAGGCCGGTGAGCAGCTTATCGAGTGCACACCGACATCTCCGGTTAAAGGGGCCCAGCTGGCCTCTCTGGCCAATGCCGCCCGACTGTGGCCCGGTGTCCTCGATGCCCTCTACGCAGGCAACACTGTCAGCCTGTGGCTGGCCCTGGACGTCGATCTCGCCCAGTTGCGAACCAAACTGCAATCCCATTGGCAACAATCCACCCACTCCAGGCCTAAACCCCGCCTGCACACCCTCCCCGTTCACTATGATGGGGACGATCTGCAGCAGGTCGCCGACAGCTGCGGGCTCAGCTGCGATCAGGTGGTCGCCCTACACAGCAGCGCTCGCTATACAGTTGCCTGGCTTGGATTCCTCCCTGGCTTTGCCTACCTTGAAGGCCTGCCGCAAGCCCTGCATCTGCCCAGAAGAGACACGCCGAGAGTGCGGGTGCCGGCAGGCAGCCTGGCGATCGCCGGCGGTCAAAGCGCACTCTACCCGAGTGAATCCCCGGGGGGATGGCACCTCATCGGTCGCTGTGACCTTACCCTGTTTGATCCCTACTCAAGCTCGCCCAGCTTGCTTCAACCTGGCGATCTGGTGCGCTTCCACCCCGTAGGAGAATCATGAGCATAGTGATAGACGCCCTGGCCGGTCCGGTGACTCTGCAGGACCTGGGTCGTTTAGGGCACCGCCACCTGGGTGTCAGCTGGCAAGGCGCCATGGATCAGTTGGCTTATGAGTCCGCCAACTGGCTCTGTGGTAATCCATCCCCCCTGGCAGCGCTGGAAATCGGTCCGGGCAGTCTGACCCTGAGCTTCGAACGGGCGGGCTATTTTGCCTATTGCGGTATGGCTCACCGCGGACGGCTGCTCCGCAAGGGGGAGGAGTACCGATTGTTTGCGGGGTGGCGCTACCCCTTCGAGAATGGAGACACCCTGGTGCTGTCGCCCACTGGCGAGGGCGTCTATGGCTACCTGGCGCTGCGCGGAGGGGTCGACCTGCCCCCCCTGATGAACAGCTGCAGCACCGATCCGGACCTGGATCGCACCAAACTGCCCACCAGGCCGCTGCAACGGGGGGAGCGCTTGCCACTAGGGGACCAGGCTGCCCCCCTTCCAAGGGTTGAGGGGATAGCCCAGCATCCCCACAATACCCGGCTCAGGTATCTGCCAGCCCGGGAAGACCAGGCACCCTCAATGCACCTGGTGGTGTCTCGCTCCGTCAGTCGTATGGGAATAAGACTGAACGGCAACCAGCCATACCACTGTGCCCAGGAAGCCATCACCAAACCGGTGTTTCCCGGCGCCATTCAACTGCCGCCGGACGGCCAGCCCATAGTGCTGACCCGCGGCTGTCAAACCACAGGGGGCTACCCTGTCCTTGGCTATCTGCTGCAACCAGACCTGGATGACCTGGCCCAGGCGCCACCAGGCAGCGAAATCACTCTGTGCCCCTGCACCCTGGATCAAGCACAGCTGGCTCAGCGGCGCTACCAGGGTTACCGCTACCAGATCAAGCGAGGCCTCTATGGAACTGGATCTTAACGTCGACATCGGAGAGGGGTTTCCCTTTGACCAGCAGCTTCTGCAATGGGTCAGTTCAGCCAGTATCGCCTGTGGCGGACACGCGGGCAGCAAGGCCATCATGGAGCGGACAGTTGAGGCCTGCCTGGCCCGTGGCGTGCGCATCGGCGCCCACCCCGGCTATCCGGACCCTGACAACTTCGGTCGAAAGGCTCTGGCGATGGAGCCCGAGTTGCTGCTGGACAATCTCTGCGAGCAGTTGGCCCGGCTCGATGCCATCTGCCGACAGCGGGACGCTGAACTGGCGTACGTCAAGCCCCACGGGGCGCTCTATAACCAGGCGGTCAATGACCGCGCCCTGGCGACACTGATCTGTCAGGCGATCAAGAGCGTGGTGCCCCATGCTGCCCTGATGGGGTTGGCAGGGTCTCCCATGCTGTCTCTGGCTACAGAGGTTGAGCTGGCCGTCATCAGAGAGGGGTTTCTCGACCGACGCTACCTTCACGGAGGTGCCCTGGTGCCAAGGAGCGATCCTAATGCCCTTCTTGAAGGAACAGACGCGGTCAGGGACCAGCTTACCGGACTGGCACTGGAACAGAGAGTCGTGGGCCAGGACGGCAGCGAGCACAGCATACAGGTGGACAGCCTCTGCCTTCACGGCGACAGCCCAAACGCCCTGGAACGAGCCCGGTTTGTGCACAATCACCTGACAGAACTAGGTTTTTCTCTGCCACAATATTGATTTCGTCCATCTGTCGCCTTTATAGTCACATCATCGACTCTAGCCCGGCAGATTGGAATGGACAGAAGCAACATCAAGTGGGATCAGCAGCTGAGATTTCGACATATCGAGATCGTCGCCCTCTGGGAGGGAAGATTGACCACCCGCCATCTGTGCCAGACCTTTGGCATAGGCCGTCAGCAAGCCAGCAGAGACATCAATCATTACCTGAGTCTGGCGCCTACCGCGTTGAAGTACGACACCAGGCTAAAGGGGTACAAACCAAGCCCCTACTTCAAGCCCAGGTTCAGCCAGGGAGATTTCGCTGAATATCTGCAGCTGCTGATGCAACAGAAACAGCTGGAACAGAGCGGGTTCGAGCTGCTGGAGATCCGCAGTGCCGACACCGAGCTGGTGGTCCCCCCTCAACGTCAGGTAGACCCCGGGGTCGTGCGCCAACTGCTGACCGCGGCCCGCAGTGCGACCAGGGTTAAGCTGATGTACGCCTCCATCGCCACTGGTGCGATCAGCGAACGGGTGTTTGTCCCCCACACCCTGGTTCATGACGGCTATCGCTGGCACCTGAGGGGGTACTGTGAACAGCAGGAACGCTACCTGGATCTGGTGCTGAGCCGAATCCGGGGGCTGCCCAAACTGCTCTATCCCAGCGATCACACCCAGGAACAGGACAGTCACTGGAACCAGTGGGTCAAGGTCACTCTGATACCCAATCCCCAGTTCAGCGACGCTCAGAGGGAAGTGATCGCCATCGACTACGGCATGGACGGTGACCAGCTCACCCTGACCTGTCGCAGGGCCTTGATGGATTACCACCTGCGTCGATTGCAGATCTCCACCCCAATCCAGGGGTTTGACCCCGCCAGTCAGCTGTTGGTGGTCAGCGACACTGCCCGCTGTTAGCGAGCTCCAGTGCGGCGGTCAACTCAGGCACAAAGGTGAGCCTGCCGGGTATGGGCTCGACCCCTGCCCGGCTCAGGGTTTTCAGCGGCTGAAACTGAAGGTCACTGATCACCACCTTGGTGCCGAGCTGTTCGCACACCTCCAGCCAACGCTCTAAGGCAGACAAGCCGCCCGCATCCAATACCGGTACGCTGCTCATATAGAGGATCACCCCCTGAGCACCGGCGGTTTCCACGGCTATCTCAGCAAAGATACGGTCAGCGGCAGCGAAAAACAGTGGGCCATTCACCTTGAGTACCCGCCACCCGTCCGGTACCGCTTCGGGCAGCAGTCGGCTGTGGCCATCCAGATCCTTGAGTTTGGTCATCCTGGCCAACTCGCCCATAAACAGCAGACTGGCCATGACCATACCCGCGGCGATGGCGATAACCATGTCAAAAGCAACGGTCATCACCAGGCAAAGCAACAACACCAGCTGATCACCCAGGGGGGCGCGCCTGAGCAGACGCAGCGCCTTGGGGGCCTCACTCATGTTCCAGGCAACGGTCAGCAGCAGAGCCGCCATGGCCGCCATGGGGATCCAGGCCAGCAGATCGGCCAGCAATACCACAGACGCCAGCACCACCAAGGAGTGCACCACCGCGGATATGGGGCTCACCGCACCACTTTTGACATTGGCCGCAGAGCGGGCGATGGCGGCGGTGGCGGGAATGCCCCCGAACAGGGGTGCCACCAAATTACCCAGCCCCTGGCCCAGCAGTTCACTGTTAGCGCTGTGGCGGGTTGCAGTCATGCCGTCCACCACCATGGCACACAGCAGAGACTCAATGGCGCCTAACATGGCGATGGCAAAAGCCGAAGGCAGCAGATCCCCCAGCAGTGTCCAGCTGAGGCCTATGGGGTTACCATCCGCTCCAGGCTGTTGCCAGGGCCAGATCAGGCTCGGCAGATAGGGAGGGATCCCCTGCCCCACACCTCCTTCAGCCAGGGTGTATTGAAAACGGCTGCCCAGAGTATCAACCGCTATCCCCTGCTGCTGCAGCCACCATGCCACCACAGCCGCCAAAGCCAGCACTGGCAGGTGCGGCGGAAAGCGCAGGCCGAGCCTGGGCCACAGCAACAGCAGCCCCAGCGTTCCCAAGCCCAGCAAGGCGGTGGGCCAGTGGGTCTCAGCCACGGCACTCAGCAGCCACGCCCCTTGTGACAACGCACCGGGCAGATCCCCTGGCGCACTCAGGCCAAGAAGGTCTTTAAACTGCATCACCGCAATCACCAGGGCGATGCCCGAGGTGAAACCCAGGGTCACTGCCGGTGGCACATACTGCACCAGGCGTCCAAGCCTCAGTAGCGCCATGCTCACCAGGACCAGGCCAGAGAGCATGGTGGCCATCAATAGGCCTCCCAGGCCATATTGTTGAGCGATGGGTAACAGCAGTACCACGAAGGCTGCGGTAGGCCCGGAAACACTGAAGCGGCTGCCCCCGGTCAGGGCAATCAGGACACCGGCGATCATCGCCGTATACAGGCCATGTTGGGGAGCCACACCACTGGCGATGGCCAGTGCCATGGAGAGAGGCAGCGCAATGACACCGACGGTTAAGCCGGCGGTGACGTCCCGCATCAGCTGTGGACGACCATAGGCATCATTGAGACAGGAAGCACGGAGCGCATGCCCCAGTCTCAACGAGAAGAGGTGTGGACGATATTTCACTCAGGGAGTTCCAGTTGGCAGGAATCGACGGATTCCGGAAGGCCCATTAGTGTAATGGTTGAGACCAACCCCATTCTGGGAGGCTGATCTCGTTTTTTGGAGTTATGGGGCGGTGGTCACCCAGTTCAGGCCGGCAGGGGTTGACCGCTTCTGAGCTTGAGCTCGGACAGGGGGCGGGGCATGGCGATACCATAGCCCTGGCCATAGTTCACCCCAATCTCCGCCAGCAGCCCTATGGTGTGGGGGTTTTCCACACACTCGGCCACCGTGGCCATCCCCATGGCGGCGCTGATTTTCTGAATTGCCTCTACGAAAGCCCGATCCTGAGGATCCTCATCAATGTTCCGTACGAAGTTGCCATCGATCTTCAGGAAGTTCACCGGCAGCGCCTTAAGGTAGCCGAAAGAGGACATGCCGGAGCCAAAGTCATCCAGGGCGAAGTTCACCCCTTTTGACCTCAAGCGCTCGATAAACTCGCGGGCCTTGTGCAGGTTGGCGATGGCGGCGGTTTCGGTGATCTCGAAGCAAAGCTGGCTCGGCTGAATGGGGGAGTTGGCCAGCCTCAGGCACAGGTAGTCCACAAAGGCACTGTCCCCCACCGACTGACCGGACAGGTTGATGGAGCAGATGCCAAGGTCTGCCAGTACTTGCGGTCTGCGCTCGAGAAACTGCAGCGTGTGCTCCACCACGTACCTGTCCAACGCGGTCACCATATGAAAGCGCTCTGCCGCCGGCATAAAGGCGCCGGGAGGGATGCTTTCCCCCTTGGGCCCGACCATGCGCAACAGCACTTCGAAATTGGTTTTGCCGTTGGACTGACTGCCGATGGCGACCATGGGCTGATGATAAAGCTGGAACCGCCCCTGCTCCAGTGCGGTGTTGAGCTGAGCGGCCCACGACAGCTCCCCCTCTCTGGCGGTCGTCTGGGCATCGTCGCTGGTAAACAGGTGGATTCGGTTGCGTCCGAGATCCTTGGCGATGTAGCAGGCCAAATCCGCCTTGGCCAGGGTGGCGTTGTAGTCCCCCAGATCCGGGTGCAGCTCCGCCAGGCCGATGCTGCACCCCAGCTCGAAGATCTTGTCTTCGAGAACAAAGCGAAACTCTTTGACCGTAATGCGAATGCGCTCGGCCCTGGCCTGGGCCTCTGCCGAGTTGCAATGGGCCAGGAGGACACCAAACTCGTCGCCTCCCAGCCTCGCCAGGGTATCACCGGGGTGAATAACGCCTTGCAGCAGCGCAGCCAGCTCTGTCAGCAGTTTGTCGCCGGCCAGATGGCCACAAGTATCGTTAACCAGTTTGAACTGATCCAGGTCCAGGTAAATCAGGAAGTGCTGGCCATTCCCTGTCGCCGCCAGGCAACGCTTTTCAAACTCGGTGCGGTTGATGAGGCCGGTCAGGGGATCATGACACACCCGGTATTCCAGCTCCTCGGTCAGGCGATTGAGTTCGGTGACATCGTGGATCACCACCACGGCACCCTCCACCTCACCATTGACCAGGATGCAACTGGCACTGATGTTGAGGTAGAGCCGCTCCCCGCGTCTGCGGATACTGCCATAGAGTTGGCCACCGGGTTCGCCCAGGAGAACACGGGCAATAAGAGGTTGCAATGCGTGCTCCCCCTGAGACTGCTCCAGGGGCAACAGCTGGGGAAGGGGCGTCTGCTCAATGGTGCCGACACTGCCCTCAAGCAGGCGCCTGGCCGGTTCATTCAGGCTCTGAATTCGTCCCTTGCGGTCCAGGGTGATGACACCGTCGGCGATGGAGCTCAGGGTGATCTGGGAGTACTCCTTTTCCCGGAACAGGGCATCCCGGGCGCTTTTTGCCTCATCAAATCGCCTTGACAGGCTGAGGTTGGTTCTCTGCAGCACCCGAATGCCGAAGAAGAGCACACACCCCAGGGTAAAGCTGGCAACCAGCATCAATAGGCTTTCCCGGCTCAGGGAGTTATTTTTTGGCTGCAGATAGAGGCGGGTGCCATGTCCAGGCACCACCAGCTCTCGCCCGACCCCCTGGCCGTTGACCGGATTGTCCTGGCCATAGGAGATCGCCATCAGATAACGGCTCTTCAGTGCATCAGGCACCACCGCCTCTACCAGACGGTCAACGTCATACACTGCGGCGATAAGCCCATGAAACTCATTGCCCTTATAGACCGGATACCAGGTCTCGAAGGAATACTTGCCCTGAATGTTCTTAAACAACCTGGTGTGTGCCGGGCTGCGACTGTCCCTGGCCTGCAGGGCCGCTTCCAGAGGCGCATCCAGGCTGATGGTCAGTCCCAGGATCTGAGCATTGTCCTTTCGGGGAGTGACCTCCTCGATGACCAGATCCCGGCTAACCCAATTGAGGTTTAACAGTTCAGGGTGGTCCTGGACAAAACGGCCACCGCGCAGGGCAAACTGCAACAGGTCCAGCTGGTCACGGCGATACTCCTGACTGAGCAGGAACAGGTAGTTCTGATTATCCTGAACCCTCTCGTAAATCAGCTGGCGAAGGTGGTCCGCCGCTCTGACTGCCTGAAGCCGGTCATTACGATTTTCAATCTGATGGTATCCGATCACCGCGGCCACACTGACCGCAATCAGGGCTCCGGAAAGTGTGGCCGGGGCATGCCAGCTGTGTCTGTGACGCCAGATCATCGCCAACAAGCCGAACAGCAAGCCGAAACCGGCAAACAGAGAGAGCAATATGGTAAGCCCATCGGTAACCTCCCCGTTACTCTCCGCCTTCAGGGCCAACTGCCACTGGGCGTTGGGCAACTGAAGCACCTTGATCACCGCTTCAGGGGAACTGAACAGCAGACTGTCCCCCAGGCTCACCGCAGCGGGATCTTTCTGCAGGCTTCTTATGCCATAGTGCATCGCCCCCTCTTCGTCGGATAACCCCACCTGCGCGGCGATGGGATTCCAGTCCAGCACCACTATGGCTAGACCCCAAAGCTGGGTTTGTCCCTGATCCAGAAAAATGGGTAAACGGATTACCAGGCCCAATCCCCCCTGTCTCAGCAGGTAGGGACCGGCCAGAGTGGACTGATTGGCGTTAAGGGCGCGTTGGATTGGGCCTCGCCGCTGCGGGTCTTCCAGCAGATCGTGCCCCAAAGTCGCTTCATTGCCATAAAGGGGATAAACATGGGAGATCACCGAGCCGCGGGCCAACTGCACCGCGATCACATCCTGGTGATTGGCCATCAGATCCGCTGCGGCACGCTCGAACTGCTGTTGGGATATCTCGGGATTGGATCTAACCAGTTGGCCCACGGCGTCAAGCAGGTAGCGCTTGCCGTTGATTCGCTGTTGCAACTGCTCGGCCACCGCCTCCATCTTCTGCGCCTGCAGAGATTCCGCTTCGTCGGCACTGACCCAGAGAGAGAGGCTCAGCAGCAGCAACCCGGCGAGCCAGCGCATGGCAACAGGCACCAAGTGGGATTGGCGCTCCCCGAAACGGTGGGATATCGGCAACTGAGCATCCTTCATTCTTGTTATTCTGCCCATACACTACTAAAGGCGCATCCCAGCGACAATTTAAAACCGATCTGAATAAAAACTGAAAAGGGAATGTAATTATTTCTTTAGCTTGGTTGTGGTGATGCGGCGCTGCCACTTGTTGGCCAGGTCCTCATCGGCCATGATTTGTCTCACCAGATGTTCGATAAGTTGCTCCTTCTTCAGCCGCTTCAAATGACTGACCAGCCAGTTGGGCGCACGTTTCTCATGTTCCCAGGCCAGGGCAACGGCGACACAGTGTTTACAGAACTCGCTGTGCCCTGAAGCGGGACAGGAGCACTCCCCCTCCAGTGTCGATTCAGTGATGGTCAGAGTCACCGAATAGGGCTCCCGCCCCTCGACCAGAGCCACCACCTGATCGCCGCTGATGGTCAGGCTGCCCACCCTACCCTCATTGAAGTAATTGAGGCCACGGGTGGTACTGCGTTCCCCGGCCAATAGGGTCAATGTATTCAGGTCCATAAAACTCTCCCTTTTTCCGGAGCTTAATCCATAAAAGGCCAGAAAAGAATCACCACCCGGGGAGAAAATTGAATCCAGGTCAGGCTAAGGGTGACGCTTTTCACAACTTAAAGCCCCCACACTCAGTGGCGAAGCCCGGCGGAGGTAGTATGGTAAAAAGAGTTGACCAGGCGGAGAGCCCCATGGGTAATGCCAGACAATCACAGATTCAAGCCCTTATCGACCAGTTGGTGGTCGGCCTGCAGGAACGGGAGGAAACCCTTGCCGTGGCTCTGCTGGGCGCACTGACCGGACAGAACAGCTTCCTCTATGGTCCCCCGGGAACCGCCAAGAGTCTGATGGCCAGACGAATAGCCCAAGCCTTTGAGGGAGACGACTATTTCGAGTGCCTGATGAATCGCTTCAGCACCCCGGATGAGGTGTTCGGACCGGTCTCCCTGAAGGAGCTCAAGGAGGACAGATATCTGCGCCAGATCAACGGCTACCTGCCCACCGCCCGTTTCGCCTTCCTCGATGAGATCTGGAAATCCAGCCCGGCCATCCTCAACACCTTGCTGACTCTGATTAACGAGCGCCTGTTCAGAAACGGAGAGCACTCCTTACCGGTGCCGCTGATGGCACTGATGGCTGCGTCCAATGAGATCCCTCAGGATGACCAGGGGCTGGACGCGCTCTATGACCGCTTTCTTATCAGACTGAATGTCGGGCCGACCCGCCGTTGGGATAACTTTGAACACCTGTTGCAACAGCCACCGCTCAGCGCTCCCCTGGAGGTTGAGGGCCGCATCCCGCTGTCTCAGTGGCAAGACTGGCAGAACGAACTGACCCTGGTGACGCTGAGCCCCGGGACCTTGGCGGTGATCCGTCATCTAAGGCGCCAGTTGGAAGAACGCTCCGAGTCTCTGAGCCTCTATGTGTCAGATCGCCGCTGGCAGAGGGCAGCTTTACTGCTTAAGGCATCGGCGTTCTTCAACGATCGCAGTGAAACCAACCACAGCGATGCCCTGCTGCTTCGCCACTGTCTGTGGTCGGAGCCGGATCACCGGGAACAGGTGTATCAACTGGTGGAGCAGGCGGTGTTTGAGGTCGCCTGCGCCGAAGGGGAGGGCCTGGCGTCCCTCTACCTGGACATTGATCTCTGGCATGAGCAACTGCAGACCCTGCTGTTCCATCAGGAACCCATCTTTGACACCGTGGAATTCTACCCCCAGCAGTATTTCTTTGGTGGCGAAGAGGAGCGGCGTCAGAAAGATCGCAACCGCTTCTTCTATGTGAAGGCGATGGCCACCTATGAGCATGGCCTGTCACGCAAGGAGCCGGTCTACCTGGACTTTTATGTGCACCAGGAGCAGATGAATACCCGCCGTCCCTTCCACCCCATGGATACCCTGGGCAAGGAGATGGAACTGGTACGGTGCCAGTTCGATGAACACGGCACCATGTCCATTCGTTACAACGATAATGGCAACTTCGACTCCAATGCCTGGGTGGTCAACAGCTTTAAGCCCGGCATTCGCCACCACAGGGGGGATCGCCGCGACAAGATAAACCGCGGCGACGTGGACAGAGTCACCGCCAAAGTTGAACAGGCTCTGCAGCGCCTGGAGCAATCACGTACCCTGGCCGAACAGGAGCTGGAACAGTATCAAAGCTGCTGCGACACCCCCTTCGTGCCAACCGCCCAGGTAAACAACGCCATGGAGGGGCGACTGGCACAGATCGCGGATATGGAGCTTCACGCACTGAAATGCAGCCAGATCCTGGCCCTGGAGCAGGCGTGACCCTGCAGAGCGAGCTGACTGAGTCGCTGTATCAGAGCTACGGTGATGTCCTGTGCGCCTCCCCCACCCTCAATGCCAGGCTGCAACAGACCCTGGACAAGCTGGAGTTGGAAGCGGAGCGGATACTCGAGGAGGAGAATCCCTACCGGCCCCACAGGGCAAACCTGGATGCCGCCATTCAGTCGCTGGCCGTTCAGGGAGAAAACCGCCAGGCGATGAAAGAGGAGTGGCTCCAGTTCCAGTCACTGCTTCACCAGGAGGGGGTGCCGGACAACGGTCGCTTCTGGCAGGGCCAGATGCAACTGGCAACCACCCGGCGGGAAGGGGTCACCCTGGTTCGAAAATTGATGCAGATGGAGTGGCGAAAGCAACTGGAGCGGCTGGAGGCCAGCTGGCAGATCCAGCGTCTTAGCGGTTTCCGCCAGGATATGCTGGAGCAGCTAAAAGCCTGGCTGAAGATGATCAGCGAGTTGAGTCGCCATTTCGAGCCTCTGGGTCTGGATCCGGGTCGACTGGTGGACTTCTCTGCGGTCCAGCAGGGGCACACGGATATTGAACAGCTGAAACGCTGGGCTGACTACCTGGGGGAGAACCCCCAGGTGATGGACCTGTGTCAACGCATCGGCAAGATGCGCCAGCCCAGCTTCGGTGAACGGCTGGAGCCGATAAAGGTAAAACGTAAGCTGCCCAGGCTGATGGACAATGCCCCTGCCCCCGAATCCATCAGCGGCATACGCAGTGGTCGCGACATCCCCCTCACTCTGCCCTGTGAACTGTCGCTGGTCGGGGAGGAGATGGCCGATACCCTGTTTAACTTGCGTTACCTGGAGTCTCAGCTGGCCTGCTTCGATCGCCGGGGCTGGGAGCGGGAGTACGTCACCTGCGAGGTGTGGGAGCAACATGCGGTCCGATTTAAGGAGAACAATGGACCGATGATCCTCTGTGTGGACACCAGCCTCTCCATGGAGGGGGCTCCGGAACAGGTTGCCAAGGCGGTCAGCCTCTACCTGGCTCTGACCGCCCAGACGGCTCAGCGCCCCTGCTACCTGATTAACTTCTCCACCGAGGTGGCCACCTTGAACCTTTCCAGTGGAGACGCCCTGCCCGCCCTGCTCGGATTTTTGGGACAATCTTTCTACGGCGGAACCGATGTGGTGCCGGCGCTGGAGTCGGCGTTAGACTTGATGGAGGAGAACGCCTTCAGGCTGGCGGATCTGGTGATGCTGTCTGACTTTGTGATGGCCAATCTTCCCAGCGAGCAGGAGATGGCCATGTGCACCATGCGAGAGCGTGGCAATCGCTTCTATGCTGTGGTGATTGGCGAGATCGTTGGCAACGATCGCTACCAGTCCCTGTTTGACTGCCAGTGGCACTATGACGGCGAGAGTGGCGCCATTACCGAACGGCTCAGAGACCCGGATGCAGACACCCGGATCTCCGCAGAGGCGGCGATATTGTCCCAAGGGATTCAGGGCTCTGCCTGAGCCCTGCTATTTAATTTCGCTTTCTGGTACCATCAGCGGCAAATTTTTCAGGGGGTAACCCCAAACAGGATTAGATGATGACCGATACCCAAAATCTGGCGCCCGAGCTTCAGCAGATTGCCGACTTCTACAACCTGGAGAACGAGGCCTACGATGGCCTGCGCTCCATCTACGAGGCGGTTGAGCAACCCCTGCGTCACGACTTTGAGCGTCTGCCCGCCAGCGCCCAGAACATTCTGGGTAACTTTGAGCGCCTGCACGCCTCTGTCACCTACAACCTGCTCGGTGCCACCGCAGAGACCCTGCGCCTGACCCAGGACGCCGACATTTCCGAAGAGCAGCGCGCTTCCCACCTGGAAAGTGTGCTGGCCCGCGGCATCAAGCTGATGTTGAAGAACATCAAAGCTGCCCGACGCAACCCCGTACTGAAACGTCAGCTCAATGAGCCCTTCGAAGGCTAAGGAGAGAGTATGATCAAGATGAACACCACCCCGGAGTCCGTTAAGGCCTTTGTTGCCGCCACCTTTGAAAACCGAGGATTCTGGGGCCTGAGCCTGGGTGATGAGTGGGTTATCTGCGACTCTTCCCAGTTTGAAGAGAGCGACGTACTACCGCTGTGGTCTACCGAAGAGGGGGCCAAGGCGCACTGTGTGGATGACTGGTCCCAGTATCAGGCCAGCTTTATTCCTCTGGAAGACTTCTTTGAGTTTTGGCTCAATGACCTCAATGAGGACAATGTTCTGGTTGGCTGCGACTGGCCTGTGGATGGCGATGCTCCTGAGCTGGACGCCATGGAGCTGGCCAAGCTCTACGAGGCCTGATAAAGACGCTGTAATGAAAAGAGGGCCACAGGCCCTCTTTTTTTACGCTTCTTTTACGGTTAGCTCCGTGGCCATCTGTTCCAGGGCTCTGACCACCTCGACACTGGCAGATTCCATCTGAGACAGCGCCGATACATAGGCCTGATGATCCCCGGACCTGGCCTTTTCGACCGCTTCGATGCCAGTTTGGTGCACCCTTTGATGAGGCAGGTCCACACGGTCGAAGCCAGCCAGGTTTCGATACTGGCTCTGCTGACCGACATCTGCGTACCATAAGCCAAACCGACAGTTCTTATGGTTACACGGAGTCTCATCGAGTCGGCCGTTAACCACCTGCTCATAGACGCCATGCTTCCACACCGCGTGATCCAGCTTGACGGTATCCAGGAAGGTGGTGGTGGAGACATTGCCGATCACCCGCTTCATATGGGCCGCCTGATTCATCACCTCATCCACCACCTTGCCGATCTGAGTCGATGAGGCGGAGACCTCCTCGATGCACTCCTGGCTGACTGCAGCACTCTCTTTGAGCTGCTGGCTCTGCCCCAGCACCTCCCGCAGCAGTTCTTCAATTTTACCACTGGCGTCTGACGCCTTGGCGGCCAGGTTTCTGACTTCATCTGCAACCACAGCAAAACCGCGCCCGGCTTCACCGGCACGAGCCGCTTCAATGGCGGCATTCAGGGCCAACAGGTTGGTCTGGTCGGCGATCTCCTGGATGGTGGACACCAGGGTATTGATGCCAGACGTGGAATTCTCAAGTTCCGATACCGCCTGAACATTACGCCGGGATTCCAACAACACCCTCTGACTGCGCTGATCCAGCCGGCCAATGGCCTCACGGGTTGCACTGAAGGTGGCGTCGATGGCGGACAACTCCTCCTCCTCCTCCCTGAGCTTGCCGGTGTTATCGGCCAGAGCGGAGCGGATCTGCTGCAGCATCTCTCCACTGCTCAGGTAGGTGGCCATCAGGTCGCGACAAAGGTTGTTCTCATGAGAGAGCTTGGCAACCTCTTCTTCCAACTGACGGTTACGCGATTCCAGATCAACCAGCTGTTGCTGATTCTGTTGAATTTCCTTTTGCAACGTCGACTCCGCCGCATCTTTGGCTAGTCGGTGCTGCTTGACGGTCATAAACATAAGGCTAATCCCAATATAGTCTCCATATAAGGATATCCTTAAGTGGGCACATGCATACATCTTCGTAACCAAAATCAGCGCTAGCTCAGGAAGTTGTAAATTATTTGATGCATCCCTCATCGTAACCAACGCTCAACGAAGTACGCTCCCAGAGCGCTGAACAAGAAGAGCCTTTCTCGGGTTACTGCAGCGCAAAACGAGTTACCCATCCAGCTCACCCTGTCCGTGCCCGTAATGGCACCGGACGATCTGGAGCTTACCTCCCTGAAACGGGTAAAAGGACAGCAGATAAAACGTACAGTCAAGGCCGCCTATAAAGGGGTAAGCCGCACGCTCAGTCTGGCCCCGCAGGTAATCTCTCAATGGGTGCAGAAGCGGTTAGGTTCGCCGGAGTATAAGGTCGGGGGTGTGGCCCCTGGCCGATATCAGTTTACCCTGTGATCGGAAGCGGCCAACGCCGTGGAAAACTGGCTACCGGCACTCCGTATGCAATCGGCTCACTGGCTTGAGCACGGACACCACCCTTGGCCACTGCCACTGGGCTAGGGCTGCTGTCAAAGCAGGGGCTGACACCCCCTTATAGGCTGGTCGCCCCAAGTCTGGCAGATCTGAGCAGTAAGGTCCCACTGCTTGAAGGGGTGCCCAAACTGGTGCTCTTACAAAAAACGCTCCCAAGGGAGCGTTTTCTTATAACGAGGTCAATGTGCTCCAGAGGATACCGCCGCCCACCAACACAAACACTGCGCCACAGATGCCATCGAGAGTCAAAGCCGCCTTTTGCAACCTCATCTGCAGTGCCTTGGAGGTAAGCAGCTGAGCCAGAAGAGCAAACCAGAACAGTGACAGCGACCAGAGTATCCCCAGGGCGCCTAACTTGCCTTCAATGGAGAGATCAGCTGGCACCAGGGTGGAAAACAGCGACACAAAAAACACCAGCGCCTTGGGGTTCAACAGATTGGTGACAAACCCACGGGCGAATGCCTTGAAAGGTGCCTCCAGGCCCCTCTCTACTTCGACCTTGGCCAGGCTTCGCCCCTCCCCTTTGTGTCTGAGCACGTAGCCCAGAGCCCCCACGCCCAGCCACAGCAGATAACTGCCACCGGCGAGCTTGATGATCACAAACCACAAGGGGTGCTGCTGAATCAGCAGGCTGACTCCAGTGAGGCTGAAGATGGAGTGAAGCAGTATCCCCATGGACAGCCCCAGGGCGATAAGAAACCCGGTGCGCCGACCGTACCGAGTGGCACTCTGCACCACCAGAGCCACATCCGGCCCGGGGCTGGCCAGAGCGATGGCGTGCACCGTTGCCAGGGTGAGCAGCAAACTGGATTCAGAGGCGATCATGGCTCACCTCCCCGGCCCCGTACCTGACCCGGAGTCAAGCCGAACTGCTGTTTGAACACTTTAGAGAAGTGGGCCTGATCGTAAAAGCCCACAGACTGAGCTACTTGTGTGACGCAACGCCCGGCCTTTAGCCACTCCATCGCCTTCTCCAACCGGAAGCGGGAAAGCCAGGCATAAGGTGGCAGGCCAGTGGTGGACTTAAAGGCACGTGATAATCCCACTTCCGTCAGGCCGCACTGCTTGGCCAGATCCGCCAGCCGAATGGGCTGATCCAGATTGTCCATCATATAATCGCGAATCTCATCCAGATCCCGGCTGCCCAGTCTGGGGGAGCGGCGCAGCCGCACAGAGCCATGACGGCTCACCAATTGCTCCAGCATCTCCAGAGGCAGGCAGTCTCGAGTCAAATTGGCCTGATGGCTGTCGCCAAGAATCCGGTGGGCCATCACCAGTCCCCGATACAGCGCAGGGTCGTCAACCTGATGCTCCAGAAACCCCAGCTCCTGCTCATGGGTCAGTTCCCCCAGCGAACGAGAAAGCCAGGGCGTGCCCAGGGTAAACACCTTAGTACGGTAGCCCCCATCATCATGAGCCTGACCATCATGGAGCTGGTCCGGCGGCATGATCACCAGCTGACCCGGCGCTGCCCGATGACTGGCACCGCGACAATGGTAACGCTGGGCTCCGCCGACGATAAGGCCGATGTGAAACTCCAGATGATAATGACGGCGAAAGGCAAAGTTGCCGTAGCTGGCGTCGATAAGGCCGACCCCTTCAATATCGCTTTGCCTGATACAAACCCGATTCACTCTGTCCCCTCAATCTTTATTGGTCGGCCCATTTCAGCATGACCATCTCTACCGGGCTTGTACATTTCTGACTTTCTTATTTCTTGGCTAATGATTTTGCGGGATTGCCGCCGACCCGATCCCCCGGTGCCACATCACGGGTTACCACGGCACCGGCAGCCACTATGGCCTCTTCACCTATGGTGACACCGGGCAGGATGATCACCCCACCGCCGATCCAGGCACGATCGCCAATCACCACCGGCTGGGCCTGCTCGTTACCGGCAGCTCGCTCCGTGGCATCCAGGGCATGGTTTACCGTGTAGATCTGAACTTTGGGACCGATCAGCACCTGCTCTCCTATGGTGACACCGCCGTGGTCGAGGATCACCGCATCCCAGTTGATGAAGCTGTTGGCACCCAGTTTGATGTGGCAGCCGTAACAGGTGGTAAAGGGCTGCTGAATATGAGCACTGGGGTGCATATCGACCCCCAACTCCTCCAGGTAGGCCCGGCGTGTTTGTCGGTCCGGCTCATGGTTGAACTGGAAGATCAGCCGTTCGGCCTTGGCCCTGATCAGATCCAGCTCATCATCGAACATAGAGTACACCTCTCCCGCCCTCATCTTCTCCAACTCGGTCATGCTCGTCCTAACTCCTGAGTACATCTGGAAAAACAACATCATACCTTAGAGGAAAGGCTTCACGAACAAAGTAGATTTAACTCACTGATTTAATATTGTTTATGATGGCAGCCTCCTGACTGAGAACGCCTCTCACTCAACCATTAACCGCTCTATTTACCAGAAAAAAGATCACTTACTCCTATTGAGGTAGTTCACGGTTCTGAACATTGTCAGGCAATCAAAAAACAGCCAAAGCGTCAAAACTTTGGCTTAACTCACACTATCCCGGCGTCTGTTCATATTTCTTCACAAGCCATTTTTCATCTTTCATAACCCTGCCCAACTTATTCACACCCGCCGACTATTCTGAACTTATAAACAAAACCAATGAGCGGTACGTTTTCCGCTCACAACTCCCAAGCAGACAAGAGAGTGATACTGATGAAACGTCCTCTGCTAGTCGCACTGTTGGTCTCCACCGCTTTCGGTACCAGTGCCGCTCCCTGGAGCGACCAGAGCCAGGATGCGGTAATGGAGACACTGATTGATAAGTTCAATCAGGGCAACTACTCCACCAAGGGTGCAGACAGTTGCCTCATGTGCCACAAGAAAAACGACAAGGTGATGGCCCTGTTCGATGGTGTCCATGGCGCCACGTCCGGGAACAGCCCCATGGCCGGTCTCCAGTGTGAAGCCTGCCACGGCCCTCAGGGCAAGCATAACCGCGGCGGCAAGGAACCGATGATCGATTTCGGCCCAGATGCCATGACCACCGCCGAGGCTCAGAACAGCGTCTGTCTCAGCTGTCATGAAGACGCCGAGCGCCAGAGCTGGCATGCCTCCACCCACAACCTGGAGGAGGTGGCCTGCGCCAGCTGTCACCAGGTGCACGTGGCCAACGATCCCATCCTGGACAAAACGGCTCAGAACGGCGTGTGTACCGAGTGCCACACCGAGCAGAAGATGCAGATGCATCAGCGCTCCAGCCACCCGATGAAGTGGGATGAGATGCAGTGCAGCGACTGTCATAACCCCCACGGCAGCCAGACCGATGCGGACCTCAATCGCATCAGCCTCAATGACACCTGCTACAGCTGTCACGCCGATAAGCGTGGTCCCAAGCTGTGGGAGCACGAGCCGGTCATCGATGACTGCAGCAACTGTCATACCCCTCACGGCAGCATGAACGACAACCTGCTCAAGGCGCGTGCCCCTCTTCTGTGTCAGCAGTGCCACAGTGGCAATGTCCACGCCAGCCGCGCCTATGGCGCCGAAGGCGACTCTGCCTTTACCGCCGGCGGCAGCTGCCTGAACTGCCACACCCAGGTGCACGGCTCCAACCATCCACAAGGCAAAGCGCTTCAGCGCTAAGGGGAGAGACTCATGAAACTTAATCTCATCACCCTGGCGATACTGACCGCCGCCACACCGGTTCTGGCCGCCGACTTCAGCCTGTCCAAGGCCAACACCGACAAGGTCAGCGCCAAAAAGTGGCAGTGCAAGCGCTGCGTCGCGCCTTCCCACCTCAGTGGCGACATTGCCATTGGTGCCGGCTACACCGAGCTGGATGATGTCCACGCCGGTAACGCCCTGGGCCAGGAAGAGGACGGTGCCTTTGGCGCCCTCAATGGCCGGGTTACCGCTAACAGCGACAACGGCTGGCGCACCACCGCCACCGCCCACAACTTAGGTCTGGACAACGGCGATGCCGCCCTCTCCACCAGCAACGGCACCGTCGAACTCTATGCCGACTACCGTCAGCTCAACAAGCTGGAGAGCGACAAAGCGTCTACCCCGTACTATTTCAGCAGTGATGAGCTGGTCAGCGGCCAGCCCTACTCACCGGTACTGGGCATCGAGCGTAATCGCATCTCAGTAGGCATCAGCGCCTCCACCGATCTGGCCGGTTTCAGTGTCGATGGCGACCTGGGTTACCGCACAGAAGATAAGCAAGGCCATAAGGTGGTCTCTGTGGCCACCCCCAGCCCGGTCAACCTGGCCAAGCCGGTAGACAGTCGTACCGACGAGCTGACCGCCGCCACCAGTGTCGCAGGCGATAACTGGTTGGCCGCCCTCTCCTACCTGGGCAGCGTCTATGACAACGACACTCAGGAGGTGTACCACAACACCTACGGCAGCCTGCTGGCCCCCGAGCCTGATAACGAAGCACACCAGGTCACCCTGTCCGGTAATCTCCGAGGCCAAAGCGGCGTATTCGATGGCCGTGTTTCCCTGGGCCGGATGATTCAGGACAACGCCCTGGTGAATGCCCAGACCAGCCCGATTCAAAGCTGGGATGGTCAGGTGGACACCCTGGATATGGACGCCCGCTACACCCTGATGGCCACCAGCCGTCTGCGGGTTCAGCTTGCTGGCCGCTACAGCGAGCGGGACAACCAAAGCTCCAGCTTCGAGTTTCCCCAGTACGACTTCAATGCCACCACGGGCCTGGTCTCAGAGAACCTGTTGCTGGACAGCGAGGACACCCGTGGCAGCGCCAAGGTTCAGTACCGCCTGGCCAAGGGCTACCGCCTGGATGCTGGCTACCAGTTTGACCGCAAAGAGCGCAGCCACAGTGCCCGGGAGACCACCGACGAGCATCAGCTGTGGGCCGGGATGAAGATCACCGACCTGGACCTGTGGAAAGTGGAGCTGAAGGGCGGCATCAGCCAGCGTGATGGCAGCCGCTACCAGGCCAACGATCTCAGCTCCAGCGAAGAGAACCCCTTGCTGCGCAAGTACCACCTGGCGGATCGCGACCGCATCGAAGCCGAAGTGAAACTTCGCCATCAGCCCATGGCGTCTCTCTCGGTGGAGCTGAATCTTCAGTTCGCCGACGACGACTACACGGATACCGAGCTGGGCCTGACCGGCGCCACTGACTACGGCTACCAACTGGCCATCAGCTACCTGGTGAATAAGCAACTGTCCCTGTACGGCTTTGCCGGCCAGCAGTGGATCGATGCTGACCAGAGCGGGGACAGCTGGAATGCAGAGATAAACGATGAGTTTGTCTCCCTGGGCGCGGGCTTCGAATATGCCGGTCTGCTTCAGGACAAGCTGACTGTGGGCGGCGACTACCTGTTCGCCAACAGCGACAGCAGCTCCAGCAACAGCGGCGCGGCCAACAGCCAGTTCGACGATTACTACCAGTACAGCCACTCTGTAGGGCTGTTTGCCAAGTACCGTCTGAGCGAGCGCAGCAACCTGCGCCTGGATTACCGCTATGAGCGCTATTACGACACAGATTACGCCAGTGTAGCCGTGGACGCGGTAGATGGCCTGGTCACCCTGGGTGACCTGGACCACAACTACAACGCCCATCAGCTGATGCTGAGCTACTCCATCTCCTTGTGAACGAACCGGAGGGAGGGGAGAACGCTCCCCTCCCCCAGATAAAGAAAAGAGGTAACTTATGGAACGCCGCAATTTTCTAAAAATGAGCGCCGCAATGAGTGCCGCAGCCGCCGTTACCGGCTGTAGCTCCGAGTCCGCCAAAACCACGCCACCGCCAGTGCTGCCCGTTGAGGAAAAACTCAACTGGAGCGCCTGCCTGGTGAACTGTGGCTCCAACTGCCCGGTTAAGGTGTACAGCCGCGACGGCATCATCACCCGCATCGAGTCTGAGTTCACCACCACAGACGAGTACGGTAACCACGACGTCCGTGCCTGCCTGCGTGGCCGTTCCCTGCGTAAACGGGTTTATGCTCCGGATCGTCTCAAGTACCCCATGAAGCGTGTCGGCCCCCGCGGCAGCGGTCAGTTCGAACGCATCAGCTGGGATGAAGCCCTGGATCTGGTCGCGGAAAAACTGCAGGCCACCATCGACAACTACGGCAACGAGTCCATCCACTTCACCTACAACTCCGGTGCCCGTTATCACTTCTCCGGTAAGCAGTGTCTGTACCGCCTGATGAACCTCAAGGGCGGTTACCTGAATGCCTATGGCGATTACAGCTGGTCTCAGATTTATGAAGCCGCGGGCCAGACATACGGCTCCGCCGGTCCTGGCTGGCAAGGCAGCAGCGTCTCTGAGATGCAGAACTCCGATCTTGTGCTGATGGTGGGCTACAACCCCTCCGAGATCCGCATGAGCGGCTCCGGTGAGGCCTACGACTTCCTGATGCAGAAGCGTCAGAAGCAGTTCAAGACCATCATCATCGATCCGCGCTACACCGATTCCGCCGTGGGTAAAGAAGATCAGTGGATCGCCATCCGTCCTGGTACTGATGCTGCCCTGTTTGAGGCCCTGGCCTTCGAGTGGATCACCAAGAACCGCGTAGACCAGGCGTTCCTGGACAAGTACTGTGTCGGCTATGATGAGAAAACCATGCCCACAGGCGTAGGCTATGAAGAGAGCTACAAAGCCTACATCCTGGACAACACCACCATTGGTGACCTGACCCCGGGTGCCAATGCCAAGACGCCAGCCTGGGCCTCCGCCATCACCGGTATCGAAGAACACATCATCGTGGAACTTGCCCGTGAACTGGCCGACGCCAAAGCGCCCTTCATCCAGATTGCTGCCTCTCTGAACCGTCAGGCGGCCGGTGAAAACAACACCCGTGCTGGCTACATGCTGCCCATTCTGTTGGGTCAACTGGGTCTGCCAGGCACCAACTGTGGTGGCCTGTGTAAGGGTTCCTACCTGACCGCGCCCTTCATGCCCACCGGCTCCAACCCTGTCAAGAAGGCGATCTCCTTCTTCACCTTCACCCAGGCCATCGAAGACGGTGAGAACATGACCGTACTGGCCGACGGTGTTCAAGGTGTGGATCTGGACGAGAACGGCGATGGCAAGCTGGGCAACAGCATCAAGGCGATCATCAACTACGGCGGTAACGCCCTGATCAACCAGCACTCCGACGTCAACAAGACCACCAAGATCATCGCGGATGAGAGCAAGTGCGAATTCATCCTGGTTGTAGACAACTGGATGACCCCGAGCGCCAAGTTCGCCGACATCCTGCTGCCTGATGTTTCCTGGCTGGAGTCCGAAGACCTGATCTACCAGAGCTACTCCGCCGGCGACACCGCTACCCTGGTACAGATGAGCTCCAGTGTTGGCCCCATGTTCGAAGCCCGCCCCATCTATGAAGTCTGTGTTGATCTGGCCAAGCGCATGGGCGTAGAAGCGGAATTCACCGAAGGCAAAACAAGGGAAGACTGGCTGAACCAGTTCTATGCGGAGGCCAAGGCCGCCACCCCGGACCTGCCTGAGAAAGAGGTGATGCTGACACAGGGCATCCACCGTAAGTACCTGCCCAACGGCAGTTACATTGTCCTGGAAGATTTCCGTAAGGATCCCGATGCCAACCCTCTGGGCACCCCGTCCGGCAAGATTGAGATCTACTCCTCTCGTCTGGCCGAAAAAGCCAAAACCTGGCAGCTCAAAGAGGGAGACGTTATCTCCGCCCTGCCCAAGTATGTACCTACCTGGGAAGGCTATGAGGATACCGAAACCAAGAAGACCTACCCGCTGCAGTTGTTCGGTTACCACACCAAGGGCCGAGCGCACTCCAGCTATCACAACGTCCCCTGGCTGCGCGAGGCGGTACAGGACGCGGTATGGATGAACCCCATTGACGCTAACAAGCGCGGGCTGCAAACCGGCGATAAGGTTCACGTATTCAACGATCGCGGCACCATCGAGGTAGAGGTGAAGGTGACCCCCCGCATCATGGTCGGCGTGGCAGCTGTGGGCCAGGGTGCCTGGTTCCAGGGCGGAAACGTGGATAAGGGCGGCTGTGTCAATGTACTGACCACCCACCGTACTACCGCAATTACCAAGGGTAACCCCCAGCACACCAACCTGGTTGAAATCCGTAAGGCTTGATAGGAGTTAACAATGAGTACTAATGTTCAATACGGCTTTCACGTCGACACCAGCAAGTGCACCGGTTGCAAAACCTGTCAAATCGCCTGTAAAGACCGTTCCGACCTGCCGGTAGGCGTGAACTGGCGCCGGGTGTATGAATATGGCGGTGGTACCTGGAGTGAATCCGCTGACGGTACCGTCAGCCAGAATGTGTTCGCCTACTACACCTCTCTGGGCTGTAACCACTGCTCCGAGCCGGTGTGTACCAAGGCCTGCCCAACCGGTGCCATGCATAAGCGCCGCGAAGATGGTCTGGTGATGGTGGACGCAACCATCTGCATCGGTTGTGAAAGCTGTGCCCGCGCCTGCCCTTACGACGCCCCTCAGATCGACAGCGCCAAGGGTGTAATGACCAAGTGCGATGGCTGTGCCGACCGCATCAAGGCCGGAAAGCAGCCCAGCTGTGTGGAGTCTTGCCCCATGCGTGCCCTGGACTTCGGCCCAATGGACGAGCTCAAAGCCAAGTATCCTGGAGCACTGGCTCCAAACTTTGCGCCCATGCCGTCCGCCGACGTCACTACACCCAACCTGCTGATCACGCCTAACCGACTCACTCGCCCCAGTGGCAGCAGTGAAGGTGAGGTACTAAATTCAGCGGAAGTGTAAGACGTTACACCCCAAGGAGGGGGAGCTTAGGCTCCCCTTTTTTTCCTTACAAACAAAGTGAGATAAGGCGATGCTGAATCAGGAACAACTGAGCTGCTATCAGGCGCAGGCCAATGTCCTCTACCACGCGCTCTATTTTGAACCCAGCGAGTTCCTTTTGGGGCAGTTCAGAGAGAATGATGTTGCGAAGAGCTGGCCGGAAACCGGAGAGCAATCCTGTCGAAGCCGGGGGTTAGCGTTGTTGGAACAGGCACTGACAGAGTCTGATGACGCCCTGCTGCCTCAGCTTAAAATCGACTATACGCAACTTTTTCTGGGCCCGGGTGAACTGAGCGCCATTCCCTGGGGCTCTCCCTACCTCCATGAAAAAAGGCTGCTGTGCGGCCCCTCTACCGAAGCATTTGCCGCATTTTGCCAGCACCATGGCATTCAGGTCTCGACCCAAAGCAAAGAGCCCATCGACCATATTGGTTTGATGCTCTCCGTCCTGGGCAGTCTGTTGGCTGAGGAGCTCAAACAGGAGAATGGCGTACCGGTAAAGGTCGCCGAAGACCTGCTCCGCGAACACCTGTTGCCCTGGAGCGGCCGATTCTGTGAATTGATGGTTGAAGGTGCGCAAACCCCCTACTACCAGGGTATTGCCCTGCTGGTCTCTAGCCTGCTTGAAGGATTGAAGCAGGAGTTGGATATCTCCCCCCTTTCCCTGCAGCTCTTCCAATAGAGTGCGTCGTTGCTGACCGGGTCGTCCGTTTCCCGGTCAGCCTTTTTGCTTCAGCCATAGATCGAACGCCACAACACTGGCTTCACTCAGCAGAGTCAGTTTCTCCCGAGCCGCTTCGCCCCAGTCACCGGAGAGCTCCAGCTCGGCGCAAGCCTGCGCCAAGGCGTTCATACCCACGGCCCCTGCCCCCCCTTTAAGGCGATGAATCGCCCCTTTCCACTGCTCATCTTCACAGGCGAGCAACTGCTCGGCATCCGCTTGAAAACGGTGACACATGGTTGCCAGGGTCTCGGCTCCGAGGACGGACAGGTCTTGCTCCAGCTGCTGCCGGTTCAGCAGTTCATGATTGCCCTGATCCTCCCTGGCCAGGCTGACTTTGGATTGACCGCAGAGTACCAGGGCCAGCTCCTCCAACTTTAGGGGCTTGGCAATAAAACCGTCGAACCCACTGGCGATAAACGCCTCAACCTGCTCAGTGAAAGCATGGGCGGTCATCGCCAGACAGGGAAGTGGCTGGCCATACTCAAGGGTATGGTTGTCAACCAACTGGGGCCGAAGCAGTTCACCGCTGATATCCGGCAGGTTGATGTCCACCAGGGCCAGATCGAAAGGCCCCTGCCCCAGAGCATCCAGGGCCTCTCTGCCGTCAGACGCCAACAGATAGCGCTGCCCCAACTTCTCCAGGAATCCCGCTATCACCAGCTGGTTGGTGGGGTTGTCTTCCACCACCAGCAGGTAGCCTGGCGGCGGCATCTCTATCTGATTCACCCCCACCTCCGGAGCATCGCAAGGCGGCAGATCCACCATCAGGGTAAAGGTGGCCCCCTGCCCAGGCTGACTCTCAACGGACAGCGTGCCCCCCATCGCCTCAGCCAGCCTGCGACTGATGGAGAGCCCCAGGCCGGTCCCCCCAGGGGTGTGGTGTGCATCGGCTTGGCGGAAAGGTTCAAAAATCGCTTCCTGGCGGTCGGATTCAATACCAGGCCCGGTATCCGAGACCCGGAAGCACAGCTGATCACCCATCACGGCCAGGGCAAGATCGACACGACCATGGGAGGTGAACTTCACTCCATTAGACGCCAGGTTCATCATGATCTGGCGTACCTTGGCGCGATCGCACAGATAAGCGGCAGCCACTCCCTTCTCAATGCTCAGTTCAAGCGCCAGGCCCTTACCTGAAGCTACGGAGCCCAGAGTATCCACCACCTCCCTGGCCAAACCGACCAGATCGCAGGGGGCGGCGACCAATTCCAGTTCTCCGGCTTCAATCTTGGAGTAATCCAGCACATCGTTGATCACCTCCAGCAGAGATTCACCGGAGCGCTGAATCACCGCCAACTGCCCCTTCTGCTTCGAGGTCAGATTATCCGACTCCATCAGTTGGGCCATGCCGAGGATGCCGTTCATCGGGGTGCGGATCTCATGGCTGATGGTGGCCAGGAAACTGCTCTTGGCCCGGCTGGCGTCCTCGGCTTCCTCAGTGGCCTTGGCTGAGACTTTAAGTTGCTCCGCCAGCTTGCGGTTTACCAGAGACAACTCAACGGTTCGCTCGGAGACCGTCTGCTCCAGCACCTTATGCTGGTGCCTGAGCTCGGCTTCCGCCTTGCGCCTGGCGATGACGTTCTCCTTGAAGGTGCGAATGGCGCCAGCCAGGCGACTCAGTTCATCTTCTCCCTTGGGCGTCACCTCAACATTCACCTTGCCCTCGGACAAAGAGAGCAACGCACTGGTGTAGTAGTTGATTCGGACCACCACATCCTTGAGCACCACCTGCCAGACCAGCAGCAAGCCGATGCCCAGAGCCAGAAGACCTAGGACCACCAAGGTGATTTGAGACCAGCGAAACGCTTCATCAGCCTGCTTGCCCGCGTCGCTGATGGCGTTATTGGCCCTAAGCAATAAGTCGTCCATACGGCTGTTCAACCGGGCAAACTCCTGCTCCACCTGGCTACTCAACGACACCAGCCTGGGCGCAAAGGTCAGTTGCTGGCTTCTGAGCTGATAAAGCTCTCTCCCTTCAGCCAACCGGGTCATCATCGACTCCATGGCCTTCCGGCGCTCGGGGTCCCTCACCTCTTGGATCATCAAAGGCAGATAACCACTCAGGCTCTCAAATTTCTGGCCCAGGGCTTTCACTGACTGCTGTTCCATGGCCTGAGGCAGCAGCACCAACTGCTGACGAAGACGCACCAGGTTGTATTTGAGTTCACTCATGCGCCTGAGTTGAAGCAGATCCACCTCAATGAGGTCGTCGGCATGACGAACCCTCTCATCCCCGGTTTCATACAGACCGATACTGCGGGCCACGATGGCGGTCTCGGCGTTGGCCAGTTGAGAGTCGACCAGGTTGGCCATGTCCAGGGCAACCTGATTAATGCGATCCAACCCCTGGTTAAAATTGTGCTCCTGAGCCAGCCTTTCCCCCACCAGCTGTACCTGCTCAGAGAGCAGGGCCTCGACCCGCTCGCTGGTGGCCAGTAGCGGCGCGCTCACCTGGCTGTTTGGGCCAATCTGGCCAAACTCAGCCATGTGGCGATTCAGTGCATCCATATCACTTTTCAGGCGCTGTTCGGTTCGAATCAGTTCGGCGGGGTCGTCCACCTGGGTCAGGAACTGGCCGGTAAGCACAATCCGCCCCCCCAGTTCCGCCAGGGTCCGGCTCTGGTTAAACAGAGGAACCGCCCGCTGGGCCAGGGCATCATGACCAGTTTTCAGCTCCGACAGGGAAAGCCAGCCTACGAGGGAGGAGAGCACCGACAAAGAAGCCAGCGCCAGAAAGGCCAGCAACAACTTGGCAGTGAGTGAGCGACTAGGCAAAAATCGATTGAGTTTCAAGGTGACAGCAGCATCTCTGATACACTACCTATAGTGTACCCCAAATCAGGTAATTGCCTGTGTTAACCCCATCCCGTGCCGCGCTATTCGCCACGCTGTTTCTTGCCTCCAAACCGCTATATGCAGTTCCCTTTAAGGTGTGTGCCCTCTATCCACACCTGAAAGACAGTTACTGGATCAGCGTCAACCAGGGCATGGCCGAGCGCGCTAACGAATATGGGATGGCACTAAAGGTGATGGAAGCCGGAGGGTACGCCAATCAGGATACCCAGGTTGAGCAGTTCTACAAATGCCAAGCCTGGGGCGCCGATCTGGTTCTGCTGGGCAGTGTCAGCTATCAGATTGATCCAAGAATCAAGAGCCAGTTCAGTAAGACCCCTACTCTGGCCGTCATCAACCAGGTAGAGCCGGACTCTGTAATCGCCACCGTGGGTGTATCCTGGTATGAGATGGGTAAGAACCTGGGCTTGTTCATCAATAACCGCTTTAAACCAAACAGCCGGGTAAAAACCCTGATCATGTATGGTCCCCGCGGACGGGGAGGCAATCAGTTTATCAATAAAGGGGTCAGTGACGCCGTCGAGCCGGACAGGCTCGAAGTGGTTGGTGAGCTTTATGGAAGCAACAGTGCCGCCGTTCAGCGGCAGTTGCTCAAAGACTACCTGGCGGACAACCCGGTTCCGGAACTGATCATCGGCGGCGCAGTGTCGACGGAGGTGGCTGTAAATGAACTCCGTCAGCCCCTTGCCGAGGGGAAAACCAGGATCTTGAGCAGTTACCTGACCCACGGCGTCTACCGGGCCCTGCTCAGAGGCAAAATTCTGATGGCAAATTCCGATCAGATGCGGCTTCAGGGCAAGATGTCCATCGACGCAGCCCACCGCTGGCAAAAGGGTGAAACCCTGCCCAGGGTGATGGGGCCCAGCATCATCAGCCTGACTCCCGGCTATCATCTGGACCTGGTGGATGACAGCCTCTCCAGCCCCGGCTTTATGCCGGTCTACGAGGTGACGGCCGATCCAAACAGGTAACCTTCACCGTGAACGGTGACAAACAGGGTTGGATAGCCCTCCCCCTGCTCCATTTTGGCTCGCAAACGCCGCACCAGCACATCCACGGTGCGATCGTTAGGGGCATCGACACGATGAGAGATCAGAGTCAGCAACCGTTCTCTTGGCAGTACCTGTTGTGGATGAGAGACGAAGGCATGCAGCAGCTCGAACTCCGCCTTGGTCAGCTTGACCTGCTCTTCACCCCGCCACAACTGACGGCTGGCGGTTGAGAACCGCCAACCGGCGAAATGACACTCGCTGCTGTCCCCCGGCTGCTGCTCATTCAGCTTCACCAGACTCATGCGCCATAACAGGTTCTTAACCCTGACCAGCAGCTCGCGCATCTCTACCGGCTTGGTGACATAGTCATCGGCGCCCATCTCCAGGCCAACGATTTTGTCCACCGAATCACTGCGACCGGTCACCAGGATGATGCCGACATCGGACTCAGACCTGAGGATACGGGTCAGCATCATGCCGTCCTCATCGGGAAGGTTCACGTCAAGCAACAACAGGTCATACTGGTTTGCTGCCATGCGCTGGCGCATTTGAGCCGCGCTGTCAGCGGTGTCCACCAGATACCCGGCCTGCTTGAAGTAGCCGGCGTGACGCATCTGGGTGACCGGGTCATCCTCCACCACCAGTATCCGTTGCCCTGTCTGATTCATTTCGGCGTCCAATGTGATAATCCTGTGAAGGATTTTTATCGCAGACGTTGGCAGATTCAAGTGGTAAGAGCAGAAAGTGGGAGTTGTGGCATTATCGATTGGTCACAAAAAAGCCGACCCGAAGGTCGGCTAAAGTTTTCAGCAATGATGATTATTATGCGCCACTATCTACCAGGATGGGGTCTACGGTGACTGTCTCGGTTGCTACTGAAATCAAGCTCTTAACACTTTGAGGTTCTGCACTCCATTCAAAACCATCTGGAGTCAGAGTGTAGCTGCCCTTGGTCTCGCCCTCGACGATGGCGATATTGCAGGTCTCACCAGCGCAATCGAAGACTTGAGATTCGTGGGAGATCAATCCCATCTTATCGACCATGTGATTCCACTCGACCGGAGCTTGAAGTCCCACATACTTCAGGGATAGTGCTGCAGTGTCAGCAGCCAAACCAGTGATGGCAGTGCCTTCTTCATTAGCCAGGGTAAAGGTAACCACGCCGCTAGCCTCATTTACAGCTACATCTGCAACCGCAATGGTAGTGGCATCACCAATTTCCACAGTGGCTGGTGGTGGTGGTGGTGGCGGATCAATGGGTTTAGTTTCATTGTTGTCATCGCTACCGCAACCCACCAGGGCGAGGTTAGCCAATGTTAATGCGATCAATGTTCTTTTCATAAGGATTCTCCTATCGCTATGGCTAACAATTACAGGTTGCCGTGACAGGTATCACATTCCATGTGTGCCATTACAGAGGCGTTACCCATTGGGTTCTCGCCCTTGGTGTGGCAGCCCAGGCACTCGGAGGTTTCCGCAGTGTCACCTGGAATAGCTGAGATATCATCACCGGCCAGCTCAGCGTTCAGCAGTTCAACAGTGCGCCAAGCGATGGAAGCGGACAGCAGCTGACAGCGCATGCCTTTAGCGGAGATTGGGATACCGGCAGCGTCAGACCAGCGGGTCAGAGAGGCGTGACACAACAGGCTGTGAGCTTCGGTTTGAACAGCAACTTTCGCATCAAAGTCTTCTTTAGTAGCACCTACTGCAGTCAGGAATGCTTCGTCGTTGCGAGGCAGCATGGTCTGCTCATAGTAAGCGGAAACTTTACCCAAAGACTTGGGTGCTTCACCATTGATGCTCAGGATACTGTACAGCATACCCGTGGCGTTGTTGTTACCACAGACAGTACCCTGACCGGCCACACCGCCACCGCCATACACGGAGAGAGCGGTTGGAATGTTGGCGAATTTCTCTGCATCATCACTGTCGGAGTTGGCCAGCGCTTCTACAATAGCGTGGAATACCTGGTACATGCAGCCCAGGGAGCGAACGTCTTCACGGTAGGCAATAGCAGCGACGGCAGCAGGATCCAGTCTTGCATATTTAAGGCGCTGCTTAGGTTCCAGTGCAGGAGCAGCTTGAGCGGAGAATGAAGGTACCAGGGTCGCGCCAGCGGCTACGGTGGTGATACCAATAATGTTTTTCAGTGCGTTTCTACGGTCCATACTCATCATCATTACCTCTTGGTAGGTTTCAGTTGTGTGGCCCTCTTTAGTGGCCTCGGTATCAACTTTAGAAATCTACGCCCCTTGATAATGTGAGCCCGGTCCCGGTAATCTAGGCACTTAAGAACAAACTAATATTTCGGCTCCCAAAACTTTAGCATCTGCTAAAGAACAATAATTCACTGGCATTACCCCGGATGGGAAATTAATACACTGCTTATTAGCGGTAATTGGCGATTACCTCCCGGAGAATAAGAGTAATGGATGTGACATTGATCACGGCTGGTTATGATTGACTATGTTGAGCTCGCTAACAGTTTGGAACTAAGTCAGCAGCGAGCCGAATAGAAAGGGAGTCTGATCACGGTCCTTGTTAAACTTGGTACCTACAATGACCTAAGCAATTGTTTAAATAGATATAGATATCCCTATGGATTTAGGACAGTACAGATTCATTCCAGATCAGGGTTGCCTGCAACATCTGGAGTCTGGCGAAACAAAGTTGCTGACTCGCAGCGAGCTGCTGGTATTGACCCAGTTGATTGATAACCCTGGGGTGACCCTCAGTAAACATCAGCTCAGTTGTGGCGACAGCGACGCCCCACTGATCAGCGAATCCGCTGTGGTAAAAGCGATCTTCACGATCAGGCACACTCTTGGCGAACCTGCGGCCAGTGCCATTCACACTGTTCCCAAGGAGGGCTATCAGTTTGTGCCAATGGGCCAGGGCCAGAGCGAAAGCGTGCCGGTTAAAGCTGAAGGGAAGCGACTCTCCCCTAAGTTTGTCCGCAGTATGCAGATTCTCAGTGTGGTGGCCGTTCTGCTGGTGTCCATTCCCCTGCTCTACCAGACGCTGAGCCATCATTACCAGACGCCGCCGATATCAACCTCCATTCAGGAGGTGCACAATGACTTTGGTCAGATGATCGAAATTGAGATCGTCACCAGTTCCCAGGCCAACATCAAGGCGATGCAGAAGTACTCTGACTCTCTTACCAACCATTTTGCCAGATGTGTCTACTCTCCCTGGAAAAAGGTCAAGCTGGCACTCTCCCATGACCAGCAGATGCTGAACATCACCATGTTTGGCGCGGGGAAAAGTCACGATATCAGAAACATGAAGATCAGTGACTTTCGAGCCTCTCCTGAGTTCATCAATCCCAGTTGGCTAAAGCAGGTATCCATTTGTGAATAAATCCCATTTCAGAATGATCAATCTGTTTGTACTGCTTCTGCTTGTGGCAGTACTAGTCTCCAATAAACTGGGTGCCGGAATGAGCGCCGATTTGACGCTGAACTGCCGTAACGAACTCTACGACCGCACCGCCAATGAGGATGCCAAGCACTACCTGATTGCGGACTTTGTTCTAAAGGATGACCAGGCCAGCATCAGCTATCGCTATTTTGATCGGGATGGCGATGCCAACTCGTTGATCTCCATGAGTGGCCGCATCATAGATGGCTCGGCCAAGGACAATATTTTTGAGATGGCCATTGATGAGGTGAAGACAGAGTACTATCAGCCCGAGGCTGAGCCTGTACCCCATATGCAGTATCTGAATTCCTTTGCCAAGAGTAATCTGGCCAACGTTGGCGCCCACAACCTGACACTCAGATTGTTGGAACGGCACGACGATGAGGGCTACGCCGCAGTCTTCTTTCAACCCTCTAACGCCGTTTGTGGTTGCCGGATAGTAGACTGATCTACTTAAGGGTGGGAATAAGTAAGATAAACAACAACATCAAAGCGAACGAGAAAAGGTACAAGCGAAAAAACTGCAGTGCGTTCATCGTGAGCCTCCTTGCCAGAACAATGATGAGGGCCGTTTCTCAGGCCGGCCCATAAGTATAGACCAAGGTCTAAAAACGCAAGTCGAACTCAATAACCCCCTCCCCAAAAAAACGGCCACTCAACAGTGGCCGTTTCTCTTCGTATGGACGCGTCCCAATGTTGAGTGGATTGGCAGAACTAGGGTACACGGATTTGCAATCCTGTTTAGCAACACGCCTTAGAAACAAAAAAAGCCACCCGAAGGTAGCTTTTTCTGTTTGGAAGTGGAGGCGCGTCCCGGAGTCGAACCGAGGTCCACGGATTTGCAATCCGCTGCATAGCCACTCTGCCAACGCGCCATATCCGACCTGTCGTCGAACGCAGCGCATTAAATCAGAACCGGCCCCAGGGTTCAAGGCAATTAGGAAATTTTAGGGCAATAAATTTGAACTCATGCAGATATGCGTCATTATTCAACTATATATGACTAGTCTGCGGTCAACTGTATGAACGTTGTTGCCCTGGGCGGAGGGCACGGTTTAAGCCGGGTATTGCAAGCCCTCTCCCCCTACCCCATGAACCTGTCCGCCATTATTGCCACTACGGACAATGGCTGCTCAACCGGACGCCTGCGAGAGAGCTTCGGCGGCATCGCCTTTGGCGACATCAGAAACTGCCTGAGCAGCCTGGTGGGCGCAGATCACCTGGGGAGGCTGCTGCTGGATTACCGCTTCGACGACCAGTCTGACCTGAGTGGACACAACCTGGGCAACCTGATGCTGCAAGCTCTGGATAATCTCTGCGTCCGGCCCAGCGATGCCGTTGAGCTGCTGTGTCGACTGCTCGAGGTACCCCATGCGCTCATCCCGATGTCAGAGTTGCCCACCCAGCTGAAAGCCCGCTATCAGGACGGCAGCACCAGGGTCGGTGAAGTTGAGATTGATGCCGCTGCCACACTCCCCAAAGAACTCGACCTCCACCCCACAGTGCCCGCCTGCGACGAAGCGCTGGCACAACTGCAACAAGCCGATATGGTGGTAATAGGACCCGGCAGCATCATCACCAGCCTGGCACCGCCTCTGCTGGTGCCTGAGATACGCCATGCACTCCTGAAACGACAGGTGCCTTTGGTGATGATCGCAAACCTGGCACCTGAGTCCGGTGCCGTCGGGGAGTGTCCGCCGCAGCAACAGCGAGCGCTGTTAACCAGGCTGACCGGCATCGAGGTAGACCTGTTGCTGTGCAATGGCGAGTCAGATAACCAGGACAGCCACACCCAGTATCGACCCCTGGCGCCTCTGGACTCCCCGTATCACAGCCCGGTGCTACTGGGTCAGGCACTGCATGAGATCCTTCAGGCTCAATCCAAACTGTCCAGGTAACTCTGGTATCGGTCACGGGTTTCAATCAGGCAGGCCACCAGCTCGGGAAGTTGCTCCTTCACCAGGTCATCGCCCCCTTTGGCGCGACGCTCAATGGCCTCAGCCAGTTCTGCCAGCGCTTCTGCACCGAAGGTGAGGGCTGACCCTTTGATGCTGTGAGCCAACTCCTGATATTGATACAACAGACAGGCTTCCTCCACCTGGGTCTTACGGTAACCCATCTCATCAATAAACACCGTTATCAGCTCCCCCAGCAAGTCCTCGCCGGCGTCACTGGCCAGGTTTCTTATGGCGTTTTCATTGAGAATCACTGCCATCATCCCTCCTTGTTTCGGCAATTTCCGCTCCTGTACCGCAGTTTGGCATTATCAATGCAGGAAGTTTCACTACTGGTCCACTCTTGCAGGAAATTGTCCTATGCTACCAACCATCAAACTGGTCCTGGATGGCCGCCACTACGGCGGTATCGAGGCGCATGTCTGCCAGCTATACCACGGGTTGAAGCGATCGGGTTGTAAGGTTGAAGTGCTCCTTATCTCATCCTACCCAGAGTCTAGTTTCATTTTGCAACTCAAGATGCAAAAAGTTGCTTTTATTGAACTTAATGGACCCTGGCATCAAAAGCTCTCCCAATTGAAACATCACCACAGCCAGGGTGTACTTCATGCCCACGGCTATAAGGCATCCATTCTGTGCCGCCTGGCAACTCTGGGCAGTGGATACCCCTGCGTCACCACCTTCCACAATGGCGATCCAGGAAGCGGCAAACTGGCACTTTACCTTTGGGCCGACCTGATCACTTCGCCCCTCAGTCTTAACCTGGCGGTCTCGAGAGCCATTCAGGCCAGGGTTGGCGGTGATTGCCGGCTAATCCGCAACTGGGTCAGCCAGCCGGCATTCTGTAAAAGCCATTTTGGGCGCCCCTTCACCCTGGGTTTTGCCGGACGCCTGTGCGCCGACAAGGGGTTTGACCGCTACGTCGCCCTAGCGCGCTCGCACCCCCAGTTCCGTTGGCACAGCTTTGGTGACGGCGAAATGGCCGACCTGATTGAGGGCAGTGGCATAGTCCACCATGGCCAGGTCAGCGATCTGCCCCAACGGCTGGTGGAGCTGGACGCGCTGGTGTTGCCCTCCAGATACGAGGGGTTGCCCATGGTGGTGCTGGAAGCCATGGCATGCGGCGTTCCGGTGATCACATTCGATGTGGGTGACCTGTCGCAGCTGGTGGACAGTCAGGTGGGTATGCTGATTGATGCCGGCGATATGCAAGCCATGAGCCGGACCATCGTCCAGATGGCAGAACGCCCCCGGGAGCACTTGCTTAGAATGAGTGCCAATGCCAGAGAGCGTATAAGCCACCACTGGAGTGGCAACGACAGCCTGAGGCTGTGTCTGGATCTTTACCGCCAGTGCGTCCTTGAGTCCGGCCTTCCTGAGGATAGCGCCGACCCAAACCAACAGGGGTAAACCGGCACTAAACCTGCTGCCACACCTGCATTTTTCGGTAGATGGTCGAAGGGCTTACCTCCAGCAGATTGGCAGCCTGGGTGATGTTGCCATTACAGCGCTCGATCGCCTCCTCAATGGCCTGCCTCTCGATGTCCGCCAACGACTGCGGCTCCGGGATCTCCACCGCGGTCTCTGCGGCTTGAGCCCCCTCACCCTGCTGAGCCGGGCGGGCCCATTGGAACTGTGCTGCCCCCTCGGAGCCCTCTTCGCAGGCAAGTTGGTTAAGAGGTGGCGGCAGGTCTTCGCTGGCCACCTTGCCACCGGGGTGCATCACCGCCAGCTGACGCATCAGGTTCTGCAACTGCCGAACATTGCCAGGCCAGCCAAATTTACTCATGATCCATTCCGCCTGTCGACTGAAACCGACGAAGCGCTTGCCCTCCTCGGCCCCATAGCTCTGCAGGAAGCGCTTCGCCAGAAGCAGAATGTCGTCTCCCCGCTGCCTCAGTGGCGGCAGATGAATGGGAAGAACATGGAGACGGTAGTAAAGATCCTCACGAAATCTGCCCTCCTCCACCTCCTTCCAGGGGTCGCGGTTGCTGGCACAGACGATGCGGACATCCACCTTGATTCGTTCGTCACTGCCAACAGGCTGAATGGTCGAGGTTTGCAGAAATCGAAGCAATTTTGCCTGTAGATCCTGCTCCATCTCGCAGATCTCATCCAGAAACAGGGTGCCACCGTTGGCAGCCATGACGGCGCCCTGGCGCTCCTTCTGGGCACCGGTAAAAGCCCCCTTTACATGGCCAAACAGCTCGCTCTCGACCAGCTCCTTTGGAATGGCTGCACAGTTCAGGGGAATGAAGGGGGCGTCCTTTCTCGCCGACTCCTGATGCAATGCCTCGGCACACAACTCTTTGCCGGTGCCGCTTTCACCCAGTACAAACACCGTGGCCCGACTGCGGGCACTGCGCTCTATCATCTGATACACCGCCTGCATCGAAGTGCTGGCCCCCACAAACTGGTGGAAGCTGGCCCTGGCCTGGCGGTTTTCAAGCTGGTCAACCAGTCGGTTGAGGGCATAGTAGTTCAGCGCATTGTGCACTGTGACCTGCAGTCGCCGCGCTTCCACCGGCTTGGTGACAAAGTCATAGGCGCCAAGCCGCATCGCCTCTACGGCGGTTTCCACGGAGCTGTTGGCAGTAATCACGATCACCGGTACCGTACAGCCGCTGTTGTGCAGCATCCTCAGGAGATCAATGCCATCTTGGTCGGGAAGGTGGAGATCGAGGAGAACCAGCGAGGGCAGCTGTCTGATCAGGCTCTCTTTGGCCTGGGCAAAGGTGGTGGCATGCTCCACCCGCACGCTGCTCTCTTTCAGATAGGCTTGGTACACCCGAGCCAGAGACTCGGTGTCTTCAATCAGCAGTACGCGGTGCTGTAAGTCCGCCATGGCAAAGCTCCCTCGATGCCTCTACAGATAAAATTGTAGGTGACTCAAAGGCGCTTTTACTAGGAAGTAACTAAAAATTTTGATTAATTTTCCTGCTCCACAAACAACAACGCCTTAACTCCAACGCCCATTGAGAAAGCGGTTTTCATTCAACCAGTTCTGCAAACGGCCAAACCAGGCTTTGTGTGACAGCCGAGGGAGTCGCCGCGACAACGTACAGGCCAGTTCCCGCCCCAAGGTAGGCAGCGCACTGCGATTGAGTACGACCCCCATCAGAGCGACCCCCTGGTGGCTCAGGCGCACCTTCAGCTTCTTCAGTTTCTCCTCCTCATCGCGGCCTCCATCCACCACCAGCAGCACCCACTGACAGCCTGAAATCGCCAGGATACCTCTCTCCTCCAGGGCCGAACCAGCATGGACCACCACGGTACGGAACTCCTGCTGCCACCTCAGCAGAGCCTGGACCAGGCTGTTAAGTTGAAGAGGTTTGTTTTGCTGGGGAGCGCCAAGGTAAGCCAATCCAGATTGGCTGCCAATGGCAGTGTGCGCACTGATGTCGTCCAGGCTCCAGCTAGACCCGGATTGTTCTGCCAAACCGACCATCAGGGTTTCTCCGCCCAGCGATTGGAGCCGGGATGCCAGAGCCTGACTAACCCAGGCGGCACTGCCCCCGCCGAGATCGGCAATGGCAAGGCTGGATACCGCCCTGCTTTCCACCATGGTGGTCAAAGAAGAGAAAGGGTCACGCTTCAACGTCATATGGCACCTCCCAGGGCAATCAACGCGACTATGCTCAATGCATCCCGCACTCCATTGATGAACACGTGCCAGTTGGACTGCTCCTCGTTGGGCACATACACAGTATCCCCGGGACGCAACACCGGAATCTGCGCATAGTTGGGCCTCATGACAAACTCCTTGAGATCAAACACCCTGGCCTGGGGATCACAGCAGCTGTGCTGGACCACGATGATCTTCTCAATGTAGGCGTTCTCCTTGGGACCTCCCGCTTCCGCCAGCAGATCCAACAGATTCATGGTGTCATCAAAGCTGTAACGCCCCGGCTTGTTGACTGCCCCCATCAGACGAACCACCTGTTCGGCCGGCTTCTCCAGCCATTGCCTGTCCCGCTGGGGCAGAAAGATGGTGTCTCCCGGCAGCACCTTGGGCAAAACGCTCTCATCGCCGGTTTCAAAGTAGCGGGCCAGGTTGAGCTGGGTGACTCTGGCCTGACTGCCGTCTCTGTGAGTGATGCGTATCTGCCCCAGGTCCGCCTCATCGGTTGGGCCGTCCGCCGCGGCGAGGATATCCAGGAAACTCAGTTGGCTGGTAAAGGCGTAACGACCGGGAGACGCCACCTGACCGAACACATAGATGGAACTGTCCGGGCCCTGGCGAATCCAGGAGGATTTATTGTCCGTGGGATCCCAGGGCAACTCGTTGACTATGATGGTGTCCCCGGCTTCCAGGTCCGGCAGAGCCGAATAGCTGCCCCCCTGCTTAATGAACTTGTCCAGATCGAACAGACGCTTCTCGCCACTCTCCTTCAGGATCTCGATCTCCGCCAGATTGGCATGTTGCTTGGGGCCTTCGGCATGGGCGAACAGGTCCAGGAAGGACATGGCGTCGTCCCACTCATACCGGCCCGGCTTATTCATGGCACCGACGATCTTAATCGCCCGATCGGACGGGATCTTCAGCCAGGACTTCTCATTGACGTCGGTCTTCTCCGGAACAAAGATGACATCGCCAGGCTCGATGTTCGGTAGCGGTGCCGATTGCCGGCTTTCGGTGTAAGAGAGCAGATCCACTTCGACCACACTCTGATTCTGACGCAGCAGACGGATATTGCGGGTCTCGGCGAAGCGGGTCGGCCCCCCCGCATTGGCCAGCAGGTCCAGGAAAGTCACCTGATCCCCGGTTTCATAGGCCCCGGGTTGCTGAACCTCGCCCATCACATAGACGGTTCGCTGGGTGTTGGACACCACGTCCACCTGAATGGGCACATACACCAGGGTCCCCGGGCCTACCGGGGGCAGCGTCTGAGCCTCCCCTTCATCCAGGTAACTTTTCAGATCGAACAGGTAGGGCACATTGTCGGTGATCACCCGGATGTGACTGACGTCGCCATAGCGGGTCACCCCTTCGGCCCGCATCAGGGCATCCACCAGATTCATCTCGCCCTTGATGGAGAAGGTGCCGGGGTTCCGAACTTCGCCAAAAAGGGTAATGGCTTCTCGTTTGCCGGCACCATCGCCACCAGCAATCAATGACCGGGCATCAAAATTCACTTCCACATTACCGGTCAGGGGCGAAGCGGGCACAAACAGCCTGTCCTCACTCTTGAGCGGCGGCAACAGGCTGTCAGCGCCGCTGTCCAGATAAGCTTTATAGTCGAAGGGGATGGTCTGCTCACCTCGCTGAACCTGCAAGCGATCCAGCTGCGCACCGGGGCGCAGGCCACCGGCTGCCTCTATGGCCATCTGAACATTGCCGTCCGCAGGCAACAACACCTCCCCCGGTGCATCCACATAGCCCAACACCCGAATCAGCAACTGGGGCGCCTCCAGCTCAAGGTCAAACTGGTCCAGGTTCAGATACACACTGGAGAGTGCCAGTTTCACCGTGGCCTTGGCCTGCTCCAGGGTCTTGCCCCTCAGGGCCACTCTGCCCGCCTCCGGTAGGCGAATCTTTCCCTGATTGTCCAACTGAAAAGGCTGGTCAAAGTCAGGCTCACCAGGCAGCAGCACCATCAGGCTGTCACCCGGCTTAAGGCGGCGCTCCTCCTGGGCCTGAAGAGGACAAATCACCAGCAGCATCACAAGCAGGCAGAGGTATCTCATCACTTTCTCCTCGACGCATCGTCCCAGTGACGCAGGGCTACCTGGGCAGCATCAGCCTCACCGGTGGACAGCTCCAGGGTGACTCGGCGATTGGCCAATCGGCCGGTACGGGTACTGTTGTCTCCGACCGGCTGAGACTCCCCTTTGGTTTCCAGGGTAATCTGATGTCGGGGCACACCCTGTTCCTCAAGGAATTGGGACACGGATAGGGCCCGTTGTTCCGCCAGGTTATGGTTGTACGCCTCACTGCCGCGATGGTCAGCGTGTCCGGTCACCTTAAGGTGCCAGTGGGGGTTGGCCTTCATCTCCAGGGCCAAGTGGGCCAGCCTTTGACGAAACTGGGGCAATAACTCGGTTCGGTCATCAGCAAACTGCTCCGAATACAGCAGGCCATTTGCCTTTCCCTGGCCATCCAAGCCCGCGTTAGAGGCCACCACCATTGATGATCGATGGGCATGGCAACCGAGCTTAGCGGTGACATGGTTGAGTCGAACCCCCAGACGGTGAACCTGATCTTCAAGGATCAACATGTTTTCCGTCGCATCGGCAAACAATCCTTCCGCCAATTCCCCCCTGACCCGGGCCAGCAACAGTTCCGCCTGCATCTGACGGGCAGGCAGGCAGGCCATGGAACCACGAAGGCGCAGTAGATCCAGCCCCATCTGAGCCTCCACCGTGCGCTGCCTCAACTGCTGCTGCTCCTGAAGAAACGCCGGCGTGTAGAGGTAACTCTCCCAGGGTGTTTTCTCATCCGCCATGCCGCCCTGCCCCTCTTCAGGCCATTGCGCACACCCACTGAGCAAGACAACCAGCATCAGCGTCCTCATGCGGCCACCTCACCGCCCACGAAAGGGATGGCCCGATCCACTCGAAGCATGGTGAGAATGCGCTTGGGCTGTCCGTGCACACCATGCAGCTGAAGCACTCGTTGTTGGCTTTTGAGGCGTTTGAACAGGTAGATGATGGCGCCGATGCCGGACGAGTCGATAAATTCGGTCAGGGACAGATCAACCACCACCAGCTGGCTGCTGTCCATCAGCAGGTCTTCGAAACTCTCCTTGATGGGGCCGATATGGTCGATATCGAACTGTTGGGGTGCAGCCACCTTAGTGGGTGCCAGTGTCTGATCCAGTTGAATAGCCATGATCACTCTCCCAATAAACATAAGGGCCGGAACAATTCCGACCCTTAGTGTTCAGCAAAGAGAGTGCCAACCATAATATTCCAAATTATTCAGTGCGTTAACATGGGCCACCTTGAGTCAAATGCGTTTTGCAACGGCGGTTTTGCAAAATGATGGGGGCTAAAAGCCCCCTTTTCACAGTCAGATAGCCTCGCGACCTGGATCCGTCAACGACAGTCCAGGAGACGCTGCCTCAATGCCCTTTGGCGCCCAGTACCACCATCACGGTTTTCCTCAGCACCTGCCACTCCATGGCAAAGTAGGTTGCCGGAGTCGACAGAGCCGCGCCGTAGGCATGGTCATAGAGCAGCTTCTGTTTGACGTCCTCCAGGCTGGTGTCACCCGCCTGGTGCACCTGGGCCAATCCGGTAATCCCGGGCTGAAGTTCAAAGGTGCGCTCCAGGTAGAAAGGCAGTTGTGCGTCCAGTTCGCCACAGATCTGAGGACGCTCCGGGCGCGGGCCCACCAGAGAGAGTTCGCCACTGAGCACCTGAAACAGCTGAGGCAGCTCATCCAGACGCGTAGCACGGATAAAACGGCCCACCCTGGTGACCCGGCTGTCACCCCTGGTTGCCCAACGAGCTCCCCTGCTTTCGGCCCCGTGAACCATGGAGCGAAACTTGGTTACGTAACACAGCTCCGTCCTGTCTTCATATCTGGCCCCAATTCTAAGTTGCCGATAGAACACCGGCCCCGGGGAATCCAGCTTGATCATCAGCGCCACCAGAGGAAACAGGGGCAAGGACAGCAACAGCAACACTCCCCCCACCAGCAGGTCGACGCCTCGCTTAACGACCCGAACCATCAAAGGCTGGAATCCCCCCTCTATGCTGCTCCAACCCACACGGGTGCCGGTCAGTCGGCACCAGCCCCCCAAAAACGCACCGCAGACGGCGGTCATCATGATGCCAAGCTGGCTTTTGGGCTTAAGCATGGCCAACAGCGCCGCGGCTGACACCATCGACAGCAGGGGCCAGAACAGAGGCTCGGTATCAGGGTGCAGGGTGGGCAACAGCAGGGTCAGCAGGCCCCAGAGAGGGATCAGCAGGGGAACGAAGGCACGAAGCCCCTTGCCCAACAGGCCGGCCATGCGCGCACCAACAGGCAGTATGGGCAGGGTTTTCATCAGTGAAGCCAACTGCTGCAGGTTGCCAGCGGCGATACGCATCCTCTGGCCGAAAAGGCGCTCTGACGATCGGGGCGCCACATCCACCGCCCGCATTCTCTGGTCATAGCCGGTGCGATATCCCTGCCTCAATACCCCCATCACCAGTTCAAAATCATCGTTGATGCAATCCGGAGCCAGTTCGGTGATGCACTCGCTTCGCAGCAGAAGCAGCGCCCCAGGCCCGCCCATCACCGCGCCAAAGGCCGCTTCCCCTGCCCGGCAGCGATTGAGCCCTGACCAATGGCGGGCGAGTCGGCTGTCGGTTCCATGGGTGTAACGACCGGCCAGGGCCCCCAGGTGGGGGTCGCTAAATCGCTGCTCGGCCAGCTGCAGAGTGTCACGACCCAGCAGCGCACTGCAGTCACTTAACAACACCAGCTCGCCGGGACGCCCCTTCAGCCTGGCCAACGCCTGATTCAGCCGATGAACCTTACCGCGATTGTCGGCAAACTCCCTGCTGTGCAGGCGCATGCCTTTTTCAGCAAAGCGTTCTTGGAACTGATGAACCACAGCCCCACTGTTGTCCCGGCAGCCGTCGAGCAACACTTCCACCTCAACCTGGCACAGGGGGTGGGTGAGCCTGAGCAGATTGTTCAGCTTAAATCCCAGCTCCCGGGCTTCGTTATAACAGGGGATTACCAGGGTAATGCGCTCCACCCTGACACGCCGCAACGGGGAAAATGTTCGATTTTTGCGCGCGGCCAACCACCCCATCCACCTGGGATAGAGCAACAGATTCATCACCAACAATGAAGTAACCACTATCCAGAGCGACAGTATCATCATGCCTTCTCCTCCAGCAGGGAGAGATACTGCTGAGCCATGGTGGTGTCGCTACCCTGGTTCAACACAAACCGTCTCAACACGCCCCGACTCTGGCGGCTCAATGCCATCAACCGGCGCACCGGCCGGATCCAGCTTTCCACTTGGTGGCCACTTACAATATGACCCATATTGGTACACACCATATTGCGACAGTTGCCGACATCTGTCGCGATAACCGGGACCTCACAGGCCTGGGCCTCCAGCAAGGACATGGGTGCCCCTTCGCTGTGACTGGCCAGGCAGAACAGGTCCAGGGCCGGATACCACTGCTCCATCCTCTCAATCTGCCCGAGGAAATGACATCGCTTCATCACACCCATGCTCTCTGCCATCGCCTCCAGATTTTGCTTCTCACTGCCCTGCCCGGCGATCACCAGATGCACATCCTCGGGGAGTTGGGCCAGCAGGGCGATAAGACGGTCAACCCCCTTTACCGGCTCCAGGCGGCAGGCCGTTCCCATCAGCAAGGCCCGACCCGGAAGGCCAAACAGGCGTCGCGCCGCCTGCTGATCCGAGGGCAGGAAACGAGATGCTGCGACCCCATTGGGAATCACCTTTTCGATTCTGCACCCCTGCTGCTGATAGAGTCGGGCAACGGTCTCAGCATCGGCCACCATCGCCGGACGAAACAGGGCTTCAGCAAAACGGGTCAACTGCTTTTGCCGCCCGAGTGTCAGACTCCAGCCATCGTGATGGGTATGAACATGGTCGATACCCAGGCCCATGGCCGCCGCTCCGCCATAGATGAGGGGACCTATGTGATGACTGTGCAGATGAGTCACCTTGTGCTCTTTCAGGTAGCGACGCAGTGACGTCACCAGTTTTCTGTCAACGCCTGCCTCTTTGTCGAACGCACTGAAATGCTTAAGCTGCGACAGCCGAGGCCACTGACGGGTCAGTGCTTCAGCCTGCCCTTCCAGGGAGAGGTAGTGGATCTCGAAGTGCTCCTCGAGACGCTCTCCTAAAGTCAGTGCCATGGTCTCCAGGCCACCCACGGCCATCTTTTGCACCAATTGAACCAAAACAGGTCTTTTCATCTCTCTCCCTCCACAAGGTACTCCGCCAGCACGGGTGCCCCGCTCAGGGCCTCGATCTGCTCGCGTCGATAGATTCGTCTGTCCAGCAGCAGTCCGAGAACCGCCAATGCCACCCCAACGCCGGCCCCCCCAAACAGGCCCAACACCCCCATCAGCCACCAGGGCGCGCCAATGGCGCCTGAAGGGAAATTGGGCCTGTCGATGACCCTGACCTTCTCCGGAGCTTCAAATCGGCCCAGTTGGCCGGTCACGCGCGCCTTCTCGTAGCGTTCCAGCAATTCGCTGTAGAGGGCGCGCTTTCCTTCGGCCAGGCGCTCCAGCTCCGCCAACTGCTGCTCCACTTCGGCACTGCGGCCCATCCTGGCGAGGATGGACGCCTTGTGGTCTTCCAGCACCTTCAGTTCCCCTTCCAGGGTCACCACCAGATTGCTGGACTCCTGCAGCGACTGAAGCTGAGACACCAGCAGAGGTGCCTGACTGTCTCCCTCCCCCGGTTTGAAGGTGGTGGCCAGTTGCCACAACTCTTCCAGGTGCCTGTCCTCTTCCGAGGCGGTTTCCTGAAGCAGTCGCTGCTTCTCCTGCTGCAGTTGAGCCAACCGGGCCTTCACCCCTTTCACCTTGGAATGGCGATCGGTGTAACGACTCTTAAGCAGTGCCAGCTGGGCCCGGGTCGACACGATCTGTTTCTCAATCTCGCTGACGATGGGATTGGCCATCTTTAACTGGCTCTTCAGTTGCACCAGCTGGGCCCGGGCTCCCTCAAGCTCAACCAGTTTGCTTCGAATCTGCGCCTCGGCCTCCAGCAGGGCCATATTGTTTGCCCCAAGCAGATTGGGCAGAAGGTTGGCGTGCTCCTGCTTGAACATTGCCAGCTTCCCCTCCACCTCAGCCAGGCTTCGCTCTTGAAGGGACAGCTGCTCGGAAAGGAAGCGTTCGGAGTTGTCTACCGCACGCTGTCCCGGATCCATCAGCCTCTGCTGGAAGCTGTCACTGATCAGGGACAACAGATGCTTTGCCTGCTCCGGGGTGTCCCAAAGCAGCCTGATGGTGACCAGGGAGTCACCGCTGAGTTGCAGATGGGTGGCTGACGCCAGCCTGCGGTAGACCAGCTCCTTCTGACTGTCTGCCATGGCGTCTGAGGTCAAGCCGGCTTCACCGGCCACCTCGGCCATCACATAACGGCTGTGCAACAGCGCTCTCAGGCCATCGAGGCGCTCCTTGAGTCGCACCGAGACAGAAAGGTCCTTCAGAAAGGGGTTGGACAGGGCGGATTCCTGCAGAAGCAGCGAGGTTTGACTCTGATACTTCGCCTTACCTGAAAACCCATGCACAGCCAACACCAGGCTGGTCACCAAAGCCGGGACCACCACCAGGTAACGTTTTTGCCACAACTGATAGAGCAAGCGGTAAGCGAAGACCAGTGCCTGTTCAATAGGCATAGGAGGCTCCAAGCCGGACCTGATCCGGTTTCGCAGAAGGCAGATAGCTGCCCTCTACCCTGCCCTGGAAACCCATGGATCGCAGCGCATCCTCCAGCTCAGCCAACCTCTGCTCAGCCACAAACGCGGAGTACCAGGCCGGGGCATCCGGCAAAGGGCCAAGTTCCACCGTCATCTTTTGAGCCCGAAACAGTTCTGAGGGAAGTTGTCCCTGCAACCAGAGGAGCACACGACCGTCCTCTGGCCAGGTCAGCATCGCCTTGGGCGCAGACGGTGCCTGTAACTGGCCTCCTTCCGGGGCGGTGGATGCACAGCCTCCAAGGAGCAATAGCAGCACTAGGGGTATCCATTTCATCGGTTTCTCCCACCGGGCGAGATACCGATGAAGTGCACACCCCGTGCCACTATTGTTTATTCTTTACTTTCAATGACATAAATAGCCAGCCTGTCATGCGCTTGCAAACTGCAACAGTCGCAAAAGCTGATTGCCACGATCTTTCCACCCCTGCCCAACAACCGACCTGCGCTGATCCAGGCGCGAGGCCGGATGATTAAGCCGCTTCAGCACCTGTTCCATAAACGCCTCCCGGCCAGAGGTCACATCCACACCAGCCTGCTCGATGGCGGCGTCAAACCGGGTGGAGACCACGCTGCATCCTGCAGCCAGGTACTCTCTCATCTTCAAGGGATTGCAGGCTGTGATCTGGGGGCAGTCCCTGAAAGGCAGCAGGGCAACATCGAAGTGCTGTGCGTAGGCTGCGAGCTGATCGTGACACCTGGGCCCCAGCCAATGAACGTTCGTTTTCTCTAGCAAGGCCTCAGGACACGCCAGATTAGGACCGATGAGCACCAGGTTGCACTCTGGCATCCGATCCGCCAGATCTGCCAGCAGTGGGTAATCCAGCCAGGGGGCCAGGGCCCCATAGAACCCCAATACCGGCCCGTCAGGCAGGTCCAAAGGGCGCGGCCGGGGGTGGGAAAAATGGGTCAGGTCCACCCCATGGGGCAGCACATGGCAGGTCTTACAGCCCAGTTTCTGCTGCAGAGCCTCGGAGGCACAGCACACCAGATGGGCTTTATTCAGCAGTCGTCGCTCCAGCGGCGCGACTTTTTCATGATCGACGCCGGACAACGCATCAAAGTCATCCCCGCAGTAGTAGATCACCTGACTGCCCGGAAACAGGTCCAGGTACTCAACGGCACTGGGCAGGGCACACCAGACGTAGTCAAACGGACCCAGTTCCGACAGCTGAGCCTTAAGCAGAGAGCGGTTGAGGGTTTGTAACCAGGGGTGCGTAGCCAGAGGCCACAACTTGGGCGCTACCACAGTAAATGGCGCCCTCTCCCCCTTCTGGCGACCTGTAGCCACCCCTTTTTTCAGCAAGCGCCCCAGGTCACTCATTCCCGGCTGGCGCAGCCCAATGGAGTTGACCCAGGTGATCTCCACCTGGTCACGGATGGCCAGAGCCAGATGTTGGCTGCTGGAGGGGTGGCGCCCCCAGTCCTCGCCAAATATCAGCATCTTTAGTTTCATGATGCCTCCTGCAGCTGACGAATGACCCGTGCAGGATTGCCCCCGGCCAACACCCCCTCCGGTAGGTCTCGAGTCACGACGGCGCCAGCTGCCACCACGGTGCCACGGCCAATGGTCACGCCAGCCATCACCATGACCCCTGTACCCAGCCAGACATCCCGCTCCAGCACTATGGCCCTCGCCTGCTCCGGACGCTCCGCCTCCCCGGCCGCCCGGGCTTCCGCCTCCAGAGGATGCCCCGGATAGCCTGCCAGTAAGACCCTGGGCGCCAACCTAACGTTGTCCCCAAGAACCACGTGGGTACCGCAGGCGATGGTGTTCTGCCAGCCGATGTCCACGTTATCTCCCACTCTCAGGGTCGAACCGGGACGGCCACACAGGGTGGAAACACCGCTGACCCGACATCCCCTTCCCAGCTCAACCGTGACAGGGCCCAGTATCTGCGGTTGACCCGAGTAGAGAAACACCCCCTCTCCGCCCCTGATTTTGGCTCTGAACAGTGGGGTCCACAGCATGATACGCCCCATTTCGCTACATATGGTGCCCGCCATGGCCAGCAGCCAGCCAAGGGGGCGGTAGACCAGGGTCAGGGGTGGCATCTGAATGCCCCGGAGTCTGTGATACCAGGGGCGCAGTTTTTGTTTAAGCGCAGGGGTAAGAAACATGGTTTCCTCCTTGGAAAGGTTCAGGAACGCTCAGGTAGATTCGACAGCCGGCCCACACCAGGGCCGCCATGACATACAGCGGCCAGGTAAAGGCCTGGGTGAGAAAGGTGGCACTGACGGCAAAACCGATAAGCCCTGAGTAGAGCGCCGAAGCCCAGCTGAGGGCATCCGCGTCCTCCCCTTCTGCCAGCGCCCGGCGAAGACGCCGGGCGCGTTGTATCAGCCCCAACACAAAGCCGACAAACAGCAGTAGCCCCAGGATCCCGGCCTCTGCCAGCACCTGAAACCAGCTGCTGTGCACCGCGTGGTTACGGCCGTCCCAATGGGGAGAGTGAAAAAAATAGTTGGAGTAGAAGTTATCCAGACCCACACCAAACAGCGGGTGCGACAACCCCATGGAGATGGCCGCCTGCCAGGCATAGAGTCTCCCCATGGCAGACTCATCAATGCCGCTCTCTGCCGCCCCCCCGCTCTGGCGCTCACTGATGCCAGCCAGGCTCATCAACACCACCAGCGCCAAAGGAGCCAGTAACCAGACCCACCTGGGCAGGCGATAACGAAGCAGCATGCTGCAGCCGGTGATGGCGCAAAGCCCCAGCAGGCCACCACGGCTCTGGGTAGCCAACAGCGCAAACACCAGAGCCGTCAGGGTAAGGATTGCCGGCCACCGACCCGGTAAGGGTGCCAGCGCACGGTTAAGGGCAAAGCTCATGGGCAGCAGCAAAACCAGGGCCAGATCATTGGGATCCCCCAGCATGGAGCCCCAACTGCGGCCAATGGTGACCCGGGTGCCCTCGACCACCTCCAACCCGTGAGCGCTGTTGTACAGCGCCATTGAGGCCACCAGGGCGCCCGAGGCGATGATCAGCCATCCGGCCATAGCCAGCTGTCTGCGATCCTTCAGCAGCCAGGAGATCGCCAGGCACATCACTACCACCTTGACCCAGTTTCCGCTCCAGTAGCCGAAGGCCAGACCAAAGTTGGTCGCCAACAGCATACCGGCGGTGGTCACCGCAAACAGTCCGAGCAGAAACCAGGCCTCCGAGTACAGCTGCATTTTGGCGGACTTAACCACCACCAACTGCCAGATCAGCACCCCAAGGGAGGCCATCGCCAACAGTTGAGGCAGCCGAAGTGACACCAGCCTGGGGTCCAGCTCATGAAGGCGGAAGGTAGACAGCAATACAAAGGCCAGGCAGAAGATCACCGGGACGCGGGCCATCACCAGCATCCCGAAGGCCGCAGCCCAGCCCAGTGCCAGAATCAGCGGTTCCGCCACGGCCAGCAGAGACAGGGGAACGGCGCAGGCCAGGGCGAGAAGGGCACGGTTCATTTTACCCCTCCCATAAAGGCGAGTACCCCCTGGCCTCTGGGTCGCCGGATAAGAATCAACAGGCAAAGGGACACTGCCAGCCCCAACCACAAGGGGGACACCATCAGCCCGGCCATAAGGGGCAACAGAGTCACCAACAACCAGGGGTAGGCGTAAGGCAGGTTCAAGAGGTACTGGCTAATGAGCAGGGTCATCAAAAACTTGGCGACCATCAGTCCCGCAAGCAGCCAAACCAACCCCTGGGCGCCCCAGGGCTGAATCACAAAGGGGATCAGCGCCAGCGCTGGCACCACCAGCACCAGATTCAGACACAGTGGTAGATTACCCGTACTTCGGTGGTACAACCCCAGGTTCATCATCGCGGATAACTGACGGAACAGCGTCGCAGCCAACAACCAGGGCAGGAACTCGATGGCCCAGTGAAATTGAGGTTCAAACAGGAGCCTAACCAGGGAGGGCAAAACCAGGGCGGCCAGGGCTATCATCAACATCAGCGCCACACAGGCCAGATCCACCCGGCGGGCAATCTCATCGAACCCCTTCTGACTGGCCAGCACGTGCCGCTTGGGACCCCACCAGAGCATAAAGGGCTCCATGGCATAGGCAGGCAACAGGCTCAGCTGACCAATGAGCGCATAGGCCCCCAGCTCTTCGAGGGAGAGCACTTGCGCCAACCAGGGGCGTTCGTACCCGTTGAGGACGAAGGTGGCCGCCAGTGACAACGCCAGGGGCAGGCTGTAGGCCAGAATGGGGCCTACCCGGCGTAGGGGTCGCAACACCAGGCGGCACCAGAAGCTGCCCGCCTCCACTCCCAGGGCGAGGATGGTCGCCAGAGCACCGGCGGCCATCATGCCACCTGGCCCCAAATCAGCGCCAAGGGCGAACAGAGTCAGAGTCAGGTGACAGCCTGAATGTAAGGCGACCAGGGCCAGATAGCGGCCTGATCGATTGGCCACCCTCAACAGGACCAGACGCAAGCCCATCAGGGCACCCAGGGACAGGTTCACCAGCAGCCACTGCACCCAGCTCCAATGCAGGTTGCCGGGCATTAAAGTGGTCAGGGCCCAGGCCAGCAACGGGGAAAACAACAGTAGGATCATGGCCCAGCGCGCTCCCACAACGGCGCCCTGATGGCAGTTGGCACGGCGATAGGCATAGCGCTGCATGTACTCGGGCAGGCCCAGAGCCGCCACTATGCTCCCAAGATTGGCCAGGGCCACCAGCAGCGCCAGCTGGCCATACCCCTGGGCCCCAAGAAAGTGGGCGGTGATGGGAATCAGCACCAGCCCCACAGCCTTCTGGCTGATGCCGGCAATGGCGTAATGGCCAACGGCGCGCCCCAGCATCACAGCGCCTCAACCAGGGAGGAGAGCCGGCGTGCCTGCAGTCTCAGTTCATAGTGACGCCTGACCCGCTCACGCCCCTTCAGCCCCAGTTTCAGGCGCCGACCTTCCGACAGGTTCATAAGACTTCGAATCGCCCGTTTCAGTGCCTGAGGATCATCGGGACGCACCCGAAACCCGGTGCGGGATGAAACCAACTCCTTAAGCCCCATCAGACTGGATGCGATTACTGGCAGCCCCATGGCCATCGCCTCCTTACAGATGAGCGGACCGGTATCCCTGTCGCCATCTTTAGCGACCCGGTAAGGCGCCACCATCGCCAGATAGTGACCGCCTTCACTGGCCAGCCAGCTCTGTGGGCGCGCCCCCAGGAATCGCACCCCGGTCAGCCCCATGGCCCTGGCCAGAGCCTGCCACTGCGCCTTGAGGGGGCCCTCCCCGACCACATCCAGCTCCAGATCCGGATCGCCAATCAGTGCCATGGCCATCAACAGGGTATCCAGGCCCTTCTTCTCCACCAGCCGTCCCACGAACAGCAAGCGCTTGCGCTGCTTGCCAAGCTGAAGGCAGCCGAACTTCCGGGTATCGATACCGCAAGGCACCAGGGCAGTGATGCCGTTACAGTGCGGAGAGAACATCTCACGCATCTCCCGGCACACGGCTATGGAGAGATCACTGTGGCGAAGCTTCAGTTCCAGGTCCGCAGGAGCCCGATAGACATCGGCGCCATGACCCACAAAGGAGACGGTCACACCCAAAAGCCGGGCTGCAACTATGGCGGCAGCGGCACTGTGCTGGGCGAAATGAGCATGGATATGATCACAACCTTTTGCCTGAGCAGCGATACGCGCCCCCAACAGCAACAAACTCCGCATGCTGAAACCCTGTTGTTTGGCGAGAAACTGCCACAGTTTTGGCTTGAGAGGTGCCTTGACCAGCACCGACATCAAAGAAAGCGAGTCGGTGCTCCAGGGGGTGACCAGGTGGCGCATCCAGTGGCGATGCAAATCATTGTCCACCTGGGGGCAGGTTTCCAGAGCGATGGGCAGGATCCTGTGCCCCAGCTCAGCCATGGCGGTCATCTCATTGACCACGAAGGTTTCCGATAACACGGGAAAGCTGGGAATGACGTAGGCGATGCTTTTCATGGTCCGCTCCAGGCGGTGTGTGGACAGTAGCCAAACACAAACAAGAAGCGGGCCAATATTTATCATATTGATTTAACGATGTTTTACTAAGATACCTCCGGGTTCATTGCATTCTGCAAAAAGCCCTTCCGAATCCGGCCAAGAAAGCGAACTAGACAACGGAGGTCAGTTTTTATCTCCATAATTCAGGTGGTTAATCTCTGTGGCATCCATCCTGCAAAGTCAGTGGCACCACCATCCACAGGAGTTGCAAATGGAACCCAGTATCTGTGTCGTAATACCCAGTCATAACTGTCTGAATTTTTTACCCCATGCCCTGGCTTCGGTTTGGAAACAATCGTTACCAGCCAGAGAGGTATGGGTGGTAGACGATGGCTCAGATGATGGCACCACTGAGTGGCTTCAGCGGCAAAAGATGATCCACCCCAGATTGCACAGCATTCGCCTGGAGGGGGTGGGCTGCTCCGCCGCCCGGAACGCGGCCATCGCCCTGACCCAGTGCGACTGGGTGGCCTTCCTGGATGCCGATGACACCTGGCGCCCGGACAAGCTGAGGCATCAGTGGCAAGCGTTGGCAAATCGGCCGAAGGCCTCGATGTGCTTCACCAACTACATGCACATCAGACCCGATGGCGAGGCCATCATCGACTGCTTCAGCTTCTGGCCCGACTTTCGACTCTACACGCCGGTCCTGCCCAACTACGTCACCCCGCAACAGTTGCTGGCAGAAAACGTGGTGGGCACCTCCACGGTAATGGCAAGGCGTCAAGCCATCGAAGCGGTGGGAGGGTTTGACACCCGGTTGGCGTCAGCATCGGATTGGGAACTCTGGCTGAAGATCGCCAAGGCATACCCCACCATCGCCCTGCCCGATTGTCACTGTGACTACCTGATGCGGCCGGGATCCATGTCCATGGCCAGACTCAAACGACTTAACGCCATGGCGGAGATCCTGAAGCGACACCAGACCGATTTTGGCAAACACCCCGCAGCCATCCACAGCGCCGTAGCAAGGATCAACCTGGGCTACGCAGAGTGGTATCAGGAGCAGCGGAAGTTTGGTCGGGCGCTGATCTATCAGCTCAAGGCGCTTTGGAACCGGTACGACAAGAGGGGGGTAAAACGAGCAGGCCGACTGATGATCCAGATGGTCAGCAGTCGGCCCTGATAGAAGGTCTAACCTGGGGTTAGAGCACTGCGGCGATGGCGTCCACCAGATATTGGATGTTTGCCTCGGTCATGCCGGCCACGTTGATGCGGCCTGAACGGACGATGTAGATGGCATACTCCTCCTTCAGCGCCGCCACCTGATCTGGGTTCAGACCGGAGAAGCTGAACATGCCGTTCTGCTGCTCGATGAAGCTGAAATCGCCTGCCACGCCCGCCTGCTTCAGGCGAGCCACAAAGTCAGTGCGCATCTCCTTGATGCGCTGACGCATCTGAGCCAGCTCCTCCAGCCACAGCCCCTTGAGCTCTTCATCCGCCAGGATGGTGGCCACCACCATGGCACCGTGTGCTGGCGGGTTGGAATAGTTGGCTCGAATCACCTTCTTGACCTGAGAAAAGGCGCGGTTGGCCTCATCGCTGTCGCAGGCCACCAGGGTAAAGGCGCCGGTACGCTCATTGTAGAGGCCGAAGTTCTTGGAGAAGCTGCTGGCCACCAGCAGTTCGGGCAGGCGGTCGGCAAACAGGCGCAGACCGGTCGCATCCTCTTCCACGTCAGTGGCAAAACCCTGATAGGCGAAATCGAACAGCGGCAGCCAGCCGCGCGCCTTGGCCACGTCCGCCAGCTCAGCCCACTGAGCCTCTGTGGGGTCGATGCCACTGGGGTTGTGACAACAACCGTGCAGGATCACCAGATCGCCAGCATCGATCCCTTGCAGATCCGCCTTCATGCCATCGAAGTCCAGGCTCTTGGACTCGGCGTCATAATAGCGGTAATGAGCGACTTCGAAGCCAACCGCTTCAAAGATCTGTGCGTGGTTGGCCCAGCTGGGGTTGCTGATCCACACCTTGCGCGCTTCCAGGTTGTTCTTGGCAAAATCCGCCGCCACCCTCAGGGCTCCGGTGCCTCCTGGAGCCTGTGCGGTGCGCGCCCGTTGACCGCTGATGATGGCGCTCTGGGCACCAAACAGCAGGGCCTGAACCGCAGCGGCATACTCAGGCAGACCATCGATGGAGAGGTAACTCTTGGTTTTCTGCTGCTCAAGCAGCCTGGCTTCCGCTTTCTTAACGCATTTCAGGACGGGAGTCTGACCTTCAGCGTCCTTGTACACACCGACGCCAAGATTCACCTTATTGGGTCTGGGATCGGTTTTAAAGGCCTCGTTCAGGCCAAGAATGGGGTCGGCAGGGGCTTGGGGGATGTTCTCAAACATTATGCAGCTTCTTCGAGGGTGAGTGGTGGCCTAAGTTATATCACCTTACCTGCATTTTTGGCACCATCGTCACCGCCGAAGGGCCAAAAAAACAACCCATCAAACGGATTTGATGGGTTATCTATAACTTTTTGAAATCCTGACCATCTCTGGTCGGAGGAGATCAGGCTCTGTGGAGCGTCACTGACTATTTATGCAGCTGCATCTGGCTGCTGCAGAAGAGTCAGAGAATCCGCTTGAGCAGCAGGTCCGCTCTGACCCGGCGCAACCGCTTCAACAGCTTCTTCACCGGGTCCGGGTAATGGTCCAGGCTCTCGAGGGCATCATAGCTGTTCAGGCGTTTGGTGTGGGTCAGGATCGCCTCCCGCTCATGGGTAAAGGCGTCGGTAAGCTCTCCCTTGGGGTCCTGGATCAGCAGGCCGTTCTCCAGATCCAACGCCCAGGCTCTGGGGTTCAGGTTGTTGCCGGTGAGCAGATAGTAATCATCGTCAATCTGCATCCCCTTGAGGTGGTAGCTGTTGCCTTCGTCCAGCCACAGGCGAAGGTTGAGCAATCCGGCTTCAATCGCCCGGCGATGACGCTTGGCAAAACGCCGCAGATTCTGCTCATACAGATAGGGCAAAGCGCCCACAGGACTGAACGGCTGGCCTGGCGGAATGTAGAAGTCATTGGCGGTCTTGTCGCCGACGACCAGGTCCACCTTAACCCCACGCTTTATCAGCTTGGAGATGGCCGCCATCAGTGACCTGGGCAAATTGAAGTAGGGGGTGCAGATAAACACCCGCTCTCTGGCTTCGCTCAGCAATCGCTCAATGGTTTTGTTCAGCAGGTTTTCCGTCCGACCGAGGCCGGACAGGGGGTAAATCATCGCCCCGTCACTCTGCTGACCGTCAACCTGATAACGGGCACGGGCCAGGCGCAGGCGCAACTGGCGTACCGAGCTCTTGATCTGCTTGAGAGTAGGCAGTGGCGGCGAAAGCAGAGAGATCACCGCACTGCTGGCGATCAGGTTATCTCTGATGTAGTTCACCATGCTGTCGGCCAGAGGCTGGCTGTGGATCAGGTGATATCGGTCATAGCGGTACTTCTCCTGCTGATGCAGGTAGACGTTGTTGATGCTGGCGCCGCTGTAGTAGACGGTATCGTCGATGACGAAGCCCTTGAGGTGCAGCACGCCCATCCACTCACGGTTCTTCACTGGAACACCGTGAATCTCAATTTGGTGAGTATAACGAGCCGCCGTATCGCGATAGAACTGGTCATTGCCTACCTGGGGCCCTTTACCAATCAGGCCACGGCGAGAGCGGTGGAAGTCCACCAGCACGTGAACATCCAGTTCAGGATTCGCCTGTTTGGCCTCGTACAACGCATTCAGTACCTCCCTGCCCGCTTCGTCGTTCTGAAGATAGAGGGCAGCCAGATAGATGCGTGTCTTGGCCGTTCGTATCCCTTCCAGCAGTCGACTCTTAAAACTGGCGGTATCCAGCAGGATCTCGAGATTGTCAGCACTGATCGCCGTGCCGGGCAACTCGAGAAGCCAGGCGGGGGTCTGTGAGGGCGCCATCTTCATGGTAATGACGGTACTCCATAGCATGGGTCATAGGCGTATCCCTGATTGTCGTGCACCCGGTGGGTGACTGGGTGCCGATCGGGATAAACGCAGGTCCGATTTAGCCAAGTAGTAAAGCAAACCCTTGATTGACGGGCAAGAGGAGAGGTTTCAACAGAAGCCTAAATGTTGATTTACTGAACAGAAAAAACGGATTTTGAGCTATGCCAGGACCCACTTTGGGGTGGGACGTCACCCGGCATCCGATTCAGGCGTAGGTAATGGCCACCAATCCAAGGGCGAGAATTCCCCCCAAAATAGCTGCCGAGGTGATGAGAGCAAACTTCATCTCCTGACTCATGGTCTCTCTCCTTTTTGTTCATGAGTTCAGTTTCATTATTGGCAAGAGGATCGAAAGGAATCAAGCTGAAGGGGCTATGTGGAGGCCAATATTTATGGTATCAAGAGGTTGAATAACCATACTAGGACATTACCCAGGGATCATTGGGACGGGGGTGCAGATGGACAATCAGCTCCTGCACGACAAGGTAAAGGAGATAGAAGCCTGGCGTCGGTTGGCTCAGCCTGCCGAAGGCGAAGCCTTGCTTCATCACATTGGCTTAAGCCTGTACCGGCTCCAGGGTTGGCCCTGGGTCGCTCTGGCTGAAATTGTCGACAACCAGGTCTACCTGCTGGCCATCAGTGAAGCTGGCAGCCCCAAGGCCGGGTTCAGTTACCCCCTTGAAGATGCCCCCTGCCGGCTGCTCTACCCCTCGGGTGAACATGCCGACTTCATGGTATTCAGCAACAATATGCGGCGATTTACCCACTGGGGTCTGCTGCAGCAGTTGCCGGTCAGAAGCTATCTGGCGCAAAGGCTCAGCGACACTCAGGATCATCGTCAGTATCACCTGATCGCCCTGCACAACAACCTTGTGGAGGAGCACAGCCTGCCCAAGACATTGATGGCCACCTCGGCACGCCGACTGGCCGCAGAGATCCGCCAGAAGGCTGAGCATCGTGAGCTGGTCAGGCTGCAGAAGATCACCCAGCACCCCTCCCTCGCCCTGGCCTTTGTCGACGAACAGCAGCGGCTGGAGTGGGCCTCGCCCGGCCTCAGTCACCTGCTGGGCAGTCCCCTCAACGCTATGATCCATCAGCCCATCAATCGGCTGTTTCCCCAGGTCAGTGGCGCCAACCTGGCCATCAGTCGTCAACAGCCTGTCCACCTTCAGCAGATCTGCACCTTGGGCAATGGTCAGAGGGAAGCGCTGGTGATCTCCATCCATGGTCTGCCCGAGGGTTTTCTGCTGAACGTGGCCCCGCCCCTGCCCGACGCACTGTTTGCCGAGGAGGAGCAGCCTCAGCAGCTGGCTGGCCGTCTTGAGCAGGAGTTGGCCAGGCTGCAGCGCAAAGAGGAGGTCGCCGCCTTACTGTTTGTCGACTTCGTCAGCCTGGGAGAGGATCCCATCGGCGAGGATCACCTCTCCAGATTATTAAGCTGGGGCGCGGAGCAGTTACGAAATGTGGTGCGTAAGGAGGACTTCGTCAGCCGCCTGGGTGATCAGCTGGTGGTGCTGACCGCCTGTTTCGACCACCATGGCGAGGTGCCCAGAAACCAACTGACCGCCATCGCTGCCAAAGTGGATGCCCGACTGAAACAGAATCCGCCACTGGAGGCCCTGCCCATCAACCACAACCTGCGCATCCGGCTTATTACCAGTTGGGACAGTGACATCGATGAGGTACTTGATGCCAGCCATGCCACCATCTGGCAGCCTCAGGCGGCCTCCAGCCCCCTTCAGCTGGGCTCTTAGGCTGGCTGCAAGCAGGCGCCCTTGGTTTTTGCTTAAGCCATAAAAAACGGCGCCACCCGGGCGCCGTTTTTACAAGAAACTGAATCAGAACCAGTCGTTAGGCATGGACATGATCACTTCGGGATCCTGATGGATCACCCGCAGATGATAATCGGCCCGAGGCAGCTGACGCTCAAAATAGTAGCGGGCCAGCATCCCCTTACGGGCAACGAAGGACTCCTCCATCTCACCCTCTTCCGCCGCCTTGATCATCTTCAGCCACATCCAGCCATAGATGGCATAGCCTGTGGCGTGCAGGTAATCGGTGGCGGCGCTGTTGACCGCATCGTTGCGGGTGCTGCTGTTGACCAGTTCGGCGGCCTTCTCCAGCAGTGCGTCGAACAGTCCCAGCAGCTGAGTGCGATAGCCAAACCACTGGGCGCCGAGGCCTTCCAGTTCCTGCTCCGCCTGACGCTTGAGCTCGGACAGGGCCTGGCCCTTGTCACCCAGCACCTTACGACCCAGAAGATCCAGAGCCTGGATGCCGTTGGTGCCTTCGTAGATCTGAGCGATACGCGCGTCGCGCACCAACTGCTCTACGCCCCATTCCCGGATGTAACCGTGGCCACCAAACACCTGCTGCGCAGCGATGGTGGACTCCAGCCCCTTGTCGGTAAAGAAGGCTTTTGCCAGCGGCGTCAGCAGCGCAACCTGGGTCGAAGCCTGCTTCTTAACTTCACCCTCACCATGCTTGGCCAGATCCAGCTGCATGCCGGTGTACACCGACAGGGCACGGCCCGCTTCGGTTACCGAGGCGATGTCCAGCAGCATCCGGCGTACGTCGCCATGAACTACGATAGGATCGGCTTCGCCGCCCAATCCGCGGCCACTGCCTTTGCCTTGCTTGCGTTCACGGGCGTAATCGGCCGCCAGCTGATAGGCCGCTTCACCACAACCCAGTCCCTGGATGCCGATGGAGAGGCGCTCATAATTCATCATGGTGAACATGGCGATCAGGCCGCGGTTCACCCGGCCCACCAAGTAGCCTTGGGCATTGTCGAAGTTGATGACACAGGTAGCCGAGGCCTTGATGCCCATCTTGTGCTCTACCGCACCACAGGTAACGCCATTGGCTTCGCCGACGCTGCCGTCCTGGTTCACCTTGAACTTGGGCACCAGGAACAGGGAGATGCCGCGACTGCCACCTGGAGCATCGGGCAGTTTGGCAAGCACCAGGTGTACCACGTTTTCAGTCAGATCGTGGTCGCCGCCGGTAATAAAGATCTTGGAACCGGTCAGCAGGTAGCTACCATCCTCCTGAGACACCGCCTTGGTGCGCAGCTGGCTCAGATCCGAACCAGACTGTGGCTCGGTCATGTCCATGGCACCGCTCCACTCCCCAGAGTAGAGTTTGGGCAGATAGGTCTGCTTCAGCGCCTCATCGCCGTGAGCCGCGATACACAGAGCGGCGCCGGCGGTCAGTGAGCCGTACAGTGCAAAGGCGTTGGAGGCGGAGTAAACCATCTCATCGAACAGGACGCCCAGCATCTTGGGCATGCCCATGCCGCCATACTCAGGCTCTCCGGACAAACCCACCCAGCCAGACTCGGCGTAGGTCTGGTAGGCCTCCTTGTAGCCTTTTGGGGTGTAAACCATGCCCTGTTCGAAGCGCACGCCCTCTTCATCACCGTCACGGTTGAGCGGCGCAATCAGGTTTTGAGTGATCTTTGCCCCTTCCTCCAGGATGGCGGCAGCGGTATCCATATCGATGGCATCGCTCAAGGCGGGCACGGACTGCCACACCTCAGACGCCTTAAACACATCCTTGAGCAGAAACTGCATCTCGGTAAGGGGGGCGTTGTATTGCATCTCTTCTTCCTGACTGGGTATTAAACACAAATTTAAAACACCCGTTTAGTTTCAGAGATAATGGCGGGGAGATCAAGGTAATTCGGGGTTGTGGAGCAAAATGATTTCTCCATTACCCCTCAGGGATCTGAGGCAGGTTTGATCGCCAACTGCAAAATGGCGTCGGTGAGCTCCTGGTAGCTGAGCTCACCGGTGCTGTCGAACCATTTGTCGGTCCAGGTGATGGCACCGTAGAGCAGTTTACGCAGAACTTTGGGGGATGCTGTGATCAGCCTCTCTTTCCTGGCCTGTAGGAGGATCTCCAGCCACATCTGTTCGTACTCCTCCCTGAGCGCCAGAATATCCTGCTGTCCACCATCAGACAGGAAGCGCCACTCGTTGATCACCACCGCCATGGCGTCCCCCCAGTCACCATTGAGGGCATCCAGTTCACAGGCGATAAGCGCCCGCAGGCGACCTTGGGTGGTATGCTCCTCGGCCAGTTCAGAACGCATTCTCGCCATGGTGTGATGGATCCCCTCCACCATCACCGCCTTGAGAATGGCATCCTTATTCTTGTAGTGATGAAACAGACTGCCGGAGAGAATGCCCACGGCACTGGCCAGATCCCTGACTGTTGTGCTTTGGTACCCTTTTTGCCGGAAAAGCCTTGCAGCCTGGGTTAGCAGCCTCCCTCTGGCGCTATCCGGGTCCACCAACACCCCCTGCTCTATCAGTGACTTTTCCACACCCTGAGTCATCTTACTCTCCGCATTTCTCGCAACTGAACCGCCACCTGAGGCGATGTTTTACTATCCAGAGAGTAACGTCGGCGTCACAGAGTTGCAAACCAAGCGCTTGCTAGGCTAGGTTAAAAATGCAGCAACATAGACAGCGACGGACAAGGAGTCCCCATGCATTATCAGAGCATCTACCGCCCAGAGCTTTTCCATGGACAGGTAATACTGGTCACCGGAGGCGGCAGCGGCATCGGCCGCTGCATTGCCCACGAGTTGGCCTCTCTGGGCGCTCAGGTGGTTCTCATTGGCCGCACCACTCACAAGCTGGAAAAGGTGTGTGGAGAGATTCGGGACGATGACGGCCAGGCCAGCCTCTATGCTCTGGACATCAGAGATGAACCCGGTGTGGTCCAGACCATAGGGGCTATCCTTCAGGCGCACGGACGAATCGACGGCCTGGTCAATAACGCCGGAGGCCAGTTCCCCTCTCCCCTGGAGCAGATTAGTCTCAAAGGCTTCAGTGCCGTGGTCAACACCAACCTGGTTGGAGGGTTCCTGATGGCCAGGGAGTGCTACCGTCAATGGATGAAACAGGCTGGCGGCAGTGTGGTGAACATTACCGCCGACTTTCATAACGGGATGCCCGGCATGGGCCACTCCGGGGCTGCCCGGGCCGGAATGGAGAACTTCAGTAAAACCGCCGCCTGGGAGTGGGGCCACAGCGGAGTCCGGGTCAACTCTGTGGCACCGGGCTGGGTCGCCTCAAGCGGCATGGATACCTATGAGGAACCGATGCGCTCGCTGATCCCCAAGCTGCAGGCCCAGGTACCTCTGAAACGCATGGCCACCGAGGCAGAGGTTTCGGCGGCGGTCACCTTCCTGCTCTCCCCGGGCGCGGCCTTTATTAATGGTTCCACCCTCAAAGTGGACGGCGGCGCCTCCCTGGGTTCGGCCACCTGGCCCATAGGACGGGAGCAGGCCATCAATACCCAGGCGTTCGACGGCTTCCACCGAGCCCAAGCGCCCGAGGTGCTGCAGGGAGGCAAGGATGACCAGGATTGACAGTCGGCTGCGCCTCGCTGGCAAGGAGGCGGATGCCAACCGCAATGCCATGACCGACGCCCTGACCAAAGTACAGCAGGTCCTGGCTCATGTGGAAGACGCGGCGGAGTCCGCCCGTGAGCGTTATCAGGCCAGAGGGATGCTTCTGCCCAGGGACAGGCTGGCCCTGTTGCTGGACAGGGACGCCCCCTTCCTGGAACTGGGCGCCCTGGCCGGTTTCAAGATGGACGACGACAGCGATGGCCGTGGTGCCGGCGGCGGCTGCATCGCCGGCCTGGGCCGTATCCAGGGGATACCCTGTGTAGTGGTCGCGGACAACTACGCGGTCAAGGGGGGCACGGTCTCGCCAATGGGGCTGAAGAAGAAGCTCAGAATGCAGCAGATCGCCCTGGAGAACCGACTGCCCCTGGTGACCCTGGCCCAAAGTGGCGGCGCCAACCTCAACTACGCCACAGACACCTTCATCGAAGGGGGACGGGCCTTTGCCAACCAGGCGCGGCTCTCCGCCGCCGGCATTCCGCAGATCACCCTGGTCCACGGCTCAGCCACCGCCGGCGGTGCCTATCAGCCCGGACTGTCCGACTATGTAATAATGGTGAAACAGCAGGCCACCATGTACCTGGCCGGCCCCCACCTGCTCAGGGCCGCCACCGGCGAAGAGGCCGACGACGAAACCCTGGGCGGTGCCGAGATGCACCTGGGTCAGGCAGGCAGTGGTGAATACCTGGCCCTGGATGACCGAGATGCCATTCGCCAGGCCAGGGAGTTGCTCCCTACCCTGTGCCAGAGATTCGAACTGGAGCCGCCCCCCTCAGGCAAGCCCCCCTGCTACCCCGTTGACGATCTGATGGCCATAGTGCCTGAGGATCCCAAGCGTCCCTATGACGTCAGGGAGTTGCTGGCCCGTCTGGCAGATGACTCGGAGCTGCTGGAGTTCAAAGCCCAGTTCGACACCCAGACCCTGTGCGGCCACATGGCCATCGAAGGGCAGAAGCTGGGCGTCATCGGCAACAACGGTCCCATTACCGCCAAGGGTGCCTGCAAAGCCGCCCAATTCATACAGCTGTGCCAACAGGCAGGACTGCCCCTGTTGTTCATTCACAACACCACCGGATTCATGGTGGGCACCGATGCGGAACAAAGCGGCATCATCAAGCACGGTTCCAAACTGATTCAGGCGGTGGCCAACGCCACCGTCCCCAAACTCAGCCTGATGGTGGGCGGCTCCTATGGCGCAGGCAACTACGCCATGTGCGGGCGTGGTCTGGATCCCCGCTTTATCCTGGCCTGGCCCAACAGTCGCACCGCGGTCATGGGCCCGGCACAGGCAGGCCAGGTGCTGCGCAGCGTCACCCAGGCACGTATGGCCAAGGCCGGCAAAGTAGACGAAGACAAGCTGGATGCGCTGCAACAACAGACCCAAGCCATGATGGAAGCCGCCTCCACGCCGCTGGCCTGCAGCGCCCGCTTATGGGACGACGCCATCATCGATCCCAGAGACACCCGCCGTCATCTCGCCATGCTGCTGCACCTGTGCCTCAGCACGCCGCGGCGCGACGGAGGCAGCAACAGTTTCGGCGTCAGTCGCTTCTGACCCCAAGGCCCCCTTTTAATAAGGAGAACAGAGGATGTTTACCCAGGAACACGAGCAACTCAGGCAAACGGTCCGTCAGTTTGTGGCCCAGGAGATCAACCCCCATGTGGATCAATGGGAGCGAGACGGCATCTACCCGGCCCGGGAAGTGATGGGCAAGCTGGGGGCGCTGGGACTGCTGGGGATCACCAAGCCCACCACCTTCGGTGGCCTGGGGCTGGACTACAGCTATCAGGTGGTGTTTGCCGAGGAGATCGGTGCCGCCCACTGCGGCGGTGTGCCACTGTCCATCGGCGTGCAGACAGACATGGCCACCCCGGCGCTGGCCAGATTTGGCTCCGATGAGTTGAGGGCCCGCTACCTGGCGCCGGCCATCGCCGGCGAAATGGTGGCCGCCATTGCGGTCAGCGAACCTCATGCCGGCTCCGACGTATCCGCCATCAAAACCACGGCGCGCAGCGACGGTGACCACTATGTGATCAACGGCACCAAGATGTGGATCACCAACGCCACCCAGGCGGACTTCCTCTGCCTGCTGGCCAACACCTCCGACGGCCCGGCCCACAAAAACAAATCGCTGATCATCGTCCCCATGAATACGCCAGGGATCTCACTCTCCCCCAAGCTGGATAAATTGGGGATGCGCAGTTCCGACACCGCCCAGATCTTCTTCGACGACGTTCGGGTGCCCAAGTCCAATCTCATTGGCGACGAAGGGGCCGGCTTCACCCTGCAGATGATGCAATTCCAGGAGGAGCGGCTGTTTGGCGGCGCCATGTGCATCCGCATGCTGGAGAATTGCATCAACCAGACCATAGAGTACGCCAGGCAGAGGGCCGCCTTTGGCCAGAGCATCCTGGATAACCAATCCGTGCATTTCCGCCTGGCGGAACTGCAGACCGAGGTCGAGTGCCTGCGAGCCCTGGTCTACCGCGCCACCGCCGCCCACATCGCCGGCGAAGAGGTGACCACCCTGGCCTCCATGGCCAAACTCAAGGGGGGACGACTGTGCCGGGAGGTCACCGATGCCTGCCTGCAGTACTGGGGCGGCATGGGCTTTATGTGGGACAACCCCGTCTCCCGCGCCTATCGTGACCAGAGGCTGTGCTCCATCGGTGGCGGCGCCGACGAGGTGATGCTGGGGATCATCTGTAAAGCCATGGGCACCTTGCCCAGCCATCGTTAAGGTCTTGCCATGGGATTCAATACACTGCTGGTAGCCAATCGGGGCGAGATTGCGGCGCGAATACTCACCACCGCTAGGGAGCTGGGGTATCGCACCGTGGCGGTCTACTCCCGGGCCGACGCCGACTCGCCGGTGCTGGCGTTGGCCGATGAAGCCTACTGCCTGGGAGAGGCGCCCGCAGTCGACTCCTACCTCAATGTGGATGCCCTGATCCGGGCCGCGAAAACTACCGGCGCCGATGCCATCCACCCCGGTTACGGCTTCCTGTCGGAGCGGCCAGAGTTTGTCCGTCGCTGCCACCAGGAGGGGATCAGCTTTATTGGCCCCTCTGAAGAGGTGATCGCCCTGATGGGGGATAAGGCCAGAGCCAAGGCGGCCGCCCTCGAGGCCGGTGTTCCCTGCATTCCCGGATACCAGGGAAACGATCAGAGTGTGGCCAGGCTGACCAACGAAGCCCTGGCCATAGGCCTGCCGGTGATGATCAAAGCCGCCGCCGGCGGGGGCGGCAAGGGGATGAGGCTGGCCCGGAGCGAACAGGAGCTACCTGGCATGATCGAGATGGCCCGCTCGGAGTCTAAGAAGGCCTTTGGCTGTGACCAGGTGATTCTGGAGGCTGCCCTCACCCAGGTGCGCCACATCGAAATACAGATCTTTAGCGACAGCCATGGCAATCACCTCTACCTGGGGGAGCGGGACTGCTCCCTGCAGCGGCGCCATCAGAAGGTGATAGAGGAGGCGCCGGCCCCCGGTCTCAGTCAGGCGTTGCGCCAGCGTATGGGACAGGCCGCCGTTGCCCTGGCCCGTCATTGTGACTACCAGGGCGCAGGCACCGTCGAATTCCTGCTCACCGACGACAACACCTTCTATTTCCTGGAGATGAACACCAGGCTGCAGGTGGAGCACCCGGTGACCGAGATGATCACCGGCCAGGATCTGGTGGCCTGGCAGATTGCCGTGGTCGAAGGCAAGCCCCTGCCCCTGACCCAGGAGCAGCTGACACTCAGCGGGTGCGCCGTGGAAGCGCGCCTCTATGCGGAAGACCCCAGTCAGGGTTTCCTGCCCGCCACCGGATTGATTCGCCGCTGGCAAGCTCCTGAGGGTGACAAAATACGGGTAGACCACGCCCTGTCCCAGGGGATGAGCATCAGCCGCCATTATGACCCCATGCTGGCCAAGATCGTCGCCTGGGGGCCCGATCGTTCTGTCGCACTGAGGCGCCTGAGCCGGGCCCTGGAGCAGACCCAGCTGCTGGGGATCACCACCAACCAGGGGTACCTGGGGCGACTGCTGGCAGATCCCATCATTCAGGCCGGAAAAGCCGACACCACCTGGCTGGATCGCCACCAGAACACCTGTGCCGATCCGGCGCCCCCTCCATGGCTTTTGGCCCTGGCTTCGGTGATTCTCTGCGGCGATGCCCCCCCTTGTCGCCCCCTCAGCCTGAGACTGGACTATGGTAAGAAGAGCAGCAACTTATCTCTTCGCCCGGACGGCGGAGTGACCAGGGTTGAGGTCGATGAGGACAGCTTTGCCATCAGGCTATTAAACCGAGGTCCGGGGGCACTGATCTGCCAGATCGATGCTCACCGTCGTACCCTGGCATTCAGCCAGGACACAGACAGTGTCACCCTGAACTGGCGGGGGCAGAATTTTGAGTTTACCGACCGGACCCTGGCGGCGCCGCACCGCGAAGAAGCCCAAAGCGACGGCCAGGTGCGGGCCCTGATGGATGGCTGCATCCAGTCGGTGTTTGTCCGGGAGGGGGATTGGGTGGAAGCCGATCAGCCCCTGTTGACCCTGGAAGCGATGAAGATGGAGCTGCCGCTGAACGCCGGTCGTCCAGGCAGAATCACTCAATTAGCGGTAGACGCCGGCGAACAGGTAAAAACCAATCAGTTACTGATCACCATCGAGGATTAGGGAGAAACCATGTTAAACCTGCAAGGAAAAGTCTATGTGATCACCGGCGCCAGCCGCGGCATTGGCCGGGCCATGGCCCTGAAACTCGCCTCCCATGGCGCCGCCATCGTGGTGGCCGCCAAGTCGGACAAGCCCCATCCCAAGCTGCCCGGCACCATCCACAGCGTCTGCGATGAGATCCTGGCCATGGGTCAGCAAGCCATAGCCGTACAGCTGGATGTGCGTCAGGAAGCATCGGTACAGCAATTGGCGGAAAGAGTCGAAGCGGAGTTTGGTCGCCTCGATGGCCTGATTAACAACGCGGGCGCCATTCGCCTGACCAACGTTGAGCGCACGCCGGTTCGCAAATATGACCTGATGTTTCAGGTAAACAACCGGGCCGTTCTGCTGTGCGCCCAGTCCTTGGTTCCGCTGATCCGTAAGAGCGGAGGCGGCCACATCCTCAACCTCTCTCCGCCAATCAACCTGGATCCCAAGTGGTTCAAGGACTACGGCCCCTACACCACCACCAAGTACGGCATGTCGATGCTGACCCTGGGCATGGCCGAAGAGTTTCGTCCGGACAAGATCGCCGTCAACTCCCTGTGGCCCAGAACCACCATCGCCACCGATGCGGTCAAGTATGAAGCCGGAGGCGAACAGCTGTTTCCCGTCAGCCGCACCCCGCAGATCATGGCGGACGCCGCCTACACCATATTGAGCCAGCCACCACAAGAGCTCACCGGCGAACTGCTGGTGGACGAAGATCTGTTGCGCCGTTTTGGCCAGACCCAGTTTGACCACTACGCCTACCAGGAGGGCGCCACCCAATTCTTCACCGACCTGTTTCTGGATGAGTCATGAGCAGAGACCAGATAGCCCAAAGCGTATTCCGTTTCGTCGATCGCCACATCAGCCCCAACCTGGAACAGTGGGAACAGCAGGGGCGGCTACCCAGAGAGCTCTACCAGCTCGCCGGCGACGCCGGCCTGCTGGGACTGGGCTACCCTGAGCAGTTTGGGGGCACCCCCGCCTCGGTGGACGAGACCCTGGCCCTGACACGGGAGCTGATGCGCACCGGCTCCGGTGGCCTGGTGGCCGGCCTGATGAGCCACAGCATCGCCCTGCCCCCTCTGGTTGCTGGCGGCTCGGAGGAACTCAAGCGCGAACTGATCCCACCGATACTCCGAGGGGAGCGCATTGCCGCCCTGGCAGTCACCGAGCCCGGTGGCGGCAGCGACGTCGCCGCCATCACCACCCGGGCAGAGCTGTGCAGCGATCACTACGTGGTCACCGGCGCCAAGACCTTCATCACCAGCGGCTGCCAGGCGGATCTTTTCACCCTGGCGGTCCGCACCGGTGGCGAAGGCGCGGGCGGGGTGTCTCTGCTGATGGTGGATGCGGATACCCCGGGACTCTCCCGCAGCAGCCCGCTGCAAAAGATGGGCTGGCACGCCAGCGATACCGCCGAGATCTACCTGGATCATATTAAGGTGCCCGCCAACCGGCTGGTGGGCGAAGAGGGCCAGGGGTTTGCCCTGCTGATGGCCAACTTCGTCAGGGAGAGGCTGAACCTGGCGGTGATGGCCAACACCACCTCAGAACTGGCGCTGGAGAAAGCCGCCGCCTACGCCAGCATTCGCAACACCTTCGGCTCGCCGCTAATCGATAAGGCGGTAATCCGTCATAAGCTGGCCGAGATGGCTACCCGCCTGGAAGCCAGCATCTGCCTGACTGAGAAAGCGGCCAGAAAGCTCGAATCCGGCGACAACTGCGCCATGGAAAGCGCCATGGCCAAGAACATGGCCACGGACAGCTGTGACTTCATCACTCACCAGGGGGTGCAGATCCTGGGAGGACTGGGTTACATGCGGGAAGCGGGAATGGAGAGACTGGCCCGAGACGGCAGACTGCTCTCCATAGGCGGAGGCACCCGGGAGATCATGAACGAGATCATCGCCAAGTGCCTGCTTGAGCAGTGAAGAGGCTTTACATCAGCGGGGAGACACTGTGGGGGGCTTGGCTCAGCACCAGGGTGGCCTCCCCCAGCTGCTCCGGCGTCACCATCAGCTTGCCGTCCACCACTTGTGGCAGAGTGCCCTTCCCCTTCATCAAAGCCTCAGTGCCCTCGTCCAGGGTCAGGGTGACCCCTTTCACCTCAGGTTGCAGCCAACCAAAGCCCACGCCTGCGTAGGAGCGCATCAGGGCGTTCATCTGATCGCGGATCTCCGCCAGATCAGCGGCGGTAAAGCTCTTCTGCTCCAGGACCTCCGCCTGAATCTGCATGGCGAAATCACACTGCTGCTCATTCTCCAGTTCCAGCTGGATCAGGGCGGCTTTTTCCCGCAGATCGCGGTCGAAGGGCAGCAACAGCTGCTGATCAGGGCCAACCAGCAGTGGCAGCGCCTGTTCATGACGCAGGATGCGGCCATCCACCACCTTGCAGGGGATGCCCTGTTCGCGGTTGTTGAAGTAGAACACCAGCTTGAGTCTATTTATCTCCGGCTGATAGAGCTTATCCATACGATCGAAAAAGCCCTTATAGTCCAGGGTCAGAGCCCCGGCAGAGAATGGCAGCGCCAGGCTGGCGGCCAACAACATCCCTGTAATCGGTTTCATTACATATACCTTTTATTGGTTTCCAGCATGCTCAACAGCTCATCCACATACGCCTCTTTACGCTCGGAGTAACGAATCAGTCCGGGGATCAGGCTGGCTGCGGTCACCTCCATATCGGCGTGACGCAGCTGGGAGCGGATTTGACGCAGCTCCTGATAGGCGGGGTTGGTGTTGAGGTTATTCAGGTAGGAGCTCACCGACTCCTCCACGGAGTCAAACTTGGCCACCTCGTGGTTGCGACCGTCCTCCCGGCCCAGGGGGACCAGGCCGCAGCCGGCGCGAAAGCACCACTGGCCGAAGAAGTTCAGCCCTTCACGGGCAAAACGGGAACTGCCCCAGCCGGTTTCGTTGGCCGCCTGAACCAGCACCATCTCCACCGGTACGGTATCGACCCGGGCCAACAGTGGCTCCAGGGTCTCCGAGGAGATCTGGCGCAGCTCATAACCATACTGCTGGGCAATGCGCTCTGCCTTGGCGGCCTGGGCGCCGCTGACGGTCAGGCCCTTATCCAGACGCTGCTTAAGCTGCAGCAGAAACTGTCGCTGACCATTGATTTCACGATTCACCTGCTCCACCGTCGGGCGAAGGTAACCGAAGAAGGCGCGCTTCTTCTGTTTTACATCGCTGATCTCGGCGAAGTCCGGCAGATCGCTGACCGGCTTGTTGGCCTGAATCGGCAGACTGGCCACCTGGGGGCGCTCCTCATCCACCTGAGTTTCGATCCACAGCATGGTGAGCGCAACCAGGCCCAACGCGATAATGACGCCAGCTAAGGGTCTCATAGGAACTCTCCTTAGGCCTCGAAGTGGCCCTTGCCGTCACCGTCGGTGGTCGTATCGGACTTAACCTCAGACTCGCCATCGGTCACGAACAGGTGTTTGTAGAGCACACCCTTGAGCTGGAAGAAGAAGGGGATCATCCAACACAGTGCCACCAGGGTCACCACCGCCGCCAGCAGTTGAGTCATCCCATCAATGGCTTCGCCCTGTGCCTGTCCCCCCATCACCATGGCCAAAGGCCAGAAGGCGGTCACCAGCCCCAGCACCGCCAGAGAGTAGGCGCCAAACGCGGGCAACAGATGCTTAAGCATCACCCTGGCACTGTCGATGATGGCGCGAACCGGATTGTTTCGGTGCATGACATAATAGAGGTTTGCCTGGCTGAGCAGCACCATCAGGCCCAGTCCCAGCATAAAGAACAGGGCAAAGCCCAACTGACCCACCATACCGGTCAGAAGACTGATCAACAGCAGTGGTGCGGTCAAAGGCAGAACCCGGAGCATGTCAGAGGCGCTGGAGGGGCGACCCAGAGCGCGCTGCAGGCCGATAAAGGCCAGGCCAGCTTCCACGGGCGCAGTGATCACCACCATCACCAGTTGAAGCATCATAAAACCTTCAGAGGCGGACGCGTCTTCCACACTGATGGTCACCGGCATACCCATGAGGTTTTCGATGATCCAACGGAACAGGAAGAACACCAGTGCCATCGCAATGCCACTGGCTACGGTGGCGTACAGAAGGGGGCGAATGTCTTGGCGGACCAGGGAAAAGGTCTCACGCAGGACGGAAACTAAATTCAAAGATTGCATTAAAAACGGGCGTAGCTCGCTAAAAACAACAGGTTAAACAATCATTATACCCGGGAATACTCGCCGGCGTCATCCCTGTTACAGCAAAGTTGCAATCCGCGTAAGCCAGGGTTCAGTAACCGTCCTCAGTTCACCGCAGGGACACCGCTGTTTCTAAGGGAGTTTATCAAGCGGCGTGATCTGGCGCACATCGTGAGACCACACGTAAAATACCTTGGTTTTACAGTGAAAACATTGCTTGGCGTTTTGCCTATGAACCACTAGAATTCGCCGCCTTAATTTGCATTTTTAACCCAAGCCGCACTGGCGCCTTGAACTGGAATCGCCCATGAGTCACTCCACTCAAGAGACCCTGGTCCGCCTGGACTCTGTTACCAAGTCCTACGACGGCAACAGAACCATCATAGACAACCTGTCCCTGGACATTTTTGACGGCGAGTTCGTTACTCTGCTGGGCCCTTCCGGCTGCGGCAAAACCACCGTTCTGAGATTGATCGCCGGTTTGGAAGAGTGCAGCATCGGCCGCATTCTGCTTGGTGGTCAGGATATTACCCTCCTCGGCCCGGAACAGCGCAACGTCAATACCGTATTCCAGAGCTACGCCCTGTTCCCCCATATGACGGTGTTCGACAACGTCGCTTTTGGCCTGCGCACCGCCAAGGTGCCAGAAGCCGAAATCAAGGAGCGGGTGATTGAAGCCCTGAAAATGGTACAGCTCGATACCATGGCCCCTCGTAAACCGGATCAACTTTCCGGCGGTCAGCAGCAGCGCATCGCCATCGCCCGCGCCGTGGTCAATCGCCCCAAGGTATTGCTGCTGGACGAAAGCCTCAGCGCCCTGGACTACAAGCTGCGAAAACAGATGCAGATAGAGCTGAAACAGCTGCAACGCAAGCTGGGGATCACCTTTATCTTCGTGACACATGATCAGGAGGAGGCGCTGTCCATGTCGGACCGCATCCTGGTGATGCGCGAAGGGGAAGTGGTGCAGACCGGCACCCCCAAAGAGATCTATGAGACCCCGGCCAACCGTTTCGTGGCTGAGTTTATCGGTGAGTCCAACCTGTTCCCGGCCAAGGTGCTGGAGCCCATGGATGAGCGTCACTACCGCTGCGACATCAGCGGCAAGATCTATCCTGTCTACAGTGAGAAGCCTCTGGACATAGGCGGCATGATCAACGTACTGCTGCGCCCGGAGGATCTTCGCCTTGAAGAGATCCCGGCTGGTGGTGACAGCCAGTACCTCACCGGCACCGTCACCGAGCGTACCTATAAAGGAATGACCCTGGATTCGGTGATCGCCCTGGAGAATGGGCAGCAGATTCAGGTGTCCGAGTTCTTTAATGAAGACGACCCCGATGTGGACCATAGCCTGGGCCAGCGGGTCGCAGTGACCTGGGTACCCAGCTGGGAGGTGGTCCTGCCCTATGACGGCCAGTAACAAATTCAAGTGGTTTTCCATCGGACTCATCAGCCTGTGGCTGGTGAGCTTCGTTCTGGTACCCAACCTGATGGTGCTGGTCGCCAGTTTCCTCACGTCTGACATTCACGACCTGGTGGTCTTCAAGTTCACCTGGGAGAACTACGCCCAGCTGATTGATCCCATCTACGCCAAAGTGGTGGGCTACTCCGTCTATCTTGCCGGCATCACCACGCTACTATGCTTGCTTATCGGCTACCCCGCGGCCTGGTTTATCGCCCAGTTCAGCCCCAGGGTACCTGGCATTCTGCTGTTTATGGTGATTGTGCCCTTCTGGACCAACTCGCTGATCCGCACCTATGCCATCAAGATCATCCTGGGCACCCGCGGCGTCCTCAACTGGGGTCTGCTGGAGCTGGGGATCATCGACACCCCGATGCGGCTGATGTACACCCAGGCGGCGGTACTGATAGGCATGGTCTACATCCTGCTGCCCTTTATGATTCTGCCTCTGTTCTCCAGCATCGAGAAACTGCCCGGCAGCTACATCGAGGCGGCACGGGATCTCGGCGCCGGCAAACTGCGAATCTTCCGCACCATAGTGTTGCCCCTGACCCTGCCCGGGATGATCGCCGGCAGCCTGATGGTGTTCCTGCCCGCCATGGGGATGTTCTACATCTCAGATCTGCTGGAGGGGGCGAAGAACCCGCTGATCGGCAACCTGATTAAAGACCAGATCCTGGTGGCCCAGAACTGGCCCTTCGGCGCCTCTTTGAGTGTGGCCCTGCTGGCGATGATGGCGGTGATGCTGTTTGTCTACCATAAGGTGGGCCAGATGCTGCGCCGCAAGGAGGAGCTCGATGTCTAAGTTTCTGAAGTGGGGCTTCCTCGGCCTGCTGTTTACCTACCTGTATGCGCCCATCGCGGTGCTGGTGGCCAACTCCTTCAATGCCCACAAGTACGGCATCAAGTGGATGGGGCTGACCGGCAAGTGGTATCAGGCGCTGATCGACAATGCCGGTCTGATGGAGGCGGCGCGCCACTCCCTGACCATCGCAGTCTTCTCCGCCACCCTGGCCACCGCCATCGGCACCCTGGCCGCGGTCGCCCTGTTCCGCTATCGCTTCCGCGGCAAGATGGCCCTCAATGGCATGCTGTTTGTGGTGATGACCTCTCCCGACATCGTCATGGCGGTCTCCCTGCTGGCGCTGTTCGTCAGTTTCGGCGTTGCCCTGGGCTTCTGGTCCCTGTTGATGGCCCACATCACCTTCTGCCTGCCCTTTGTGGTGGTGACCGTGTTTGCCCGGCTCAAGGGGTTCGACAACGCCATCCTCGAGGCGGCCCGGGATCTGGGTGCGAGCGAATGGCGCATCTTTCGCAAGATCATTCTGCCCCTGGCGGCCCCGGCCATCTTCGCCGGCTGGCTGCTAAGCTTCACCCTCTCCCTGGATGACGTGATCATCAGCTCCTTCGTGACCGGCCCGGCCTACGAAATTCTGCCGCTGAAGATCTACTCCATGGTGAAGGTGGGCGTCTCCCCGGAGGTGAACGCCCTGGCCACCCTGATGCTTATCCTGTCGCTGCTGCTGGTTGCCGTGGCGCAGTTGATACTGAAACGAAAAACGGCGTAAGCTTCGCTTGCGTAATATTTACCAACACCGTTGATTTGAGGAAACAAAAACAATGATCCGCACCCTGGCTAAATCCGCGTCTGCTGCGCTTATCGCCCTGTGCAGCTTCGCCTCCCAGGCGGCCAACGACGTTGTCTACTTCTACAACTGGTCCGAATACATTCCAGAGGGTCTGCTGACCGAATTTGAGAAAGAGACCGGCATCAAGGTGATCTACACCACCTACGATTCCAACGAAGCGATGCACGCCAAGTTGAAGCTGACCGGTGCCAAGGGCTACGACATCGTCGTGCCCTCCACCTACTTCGTGGCCAAGATGCGCGACGAGGGCCTGCTGCAGCCCATCGACCAGTCCAAGCTGTCCAACTTCAAGCACCTGGATCCGGTGATGCTGGACAAGGCTTACGATCCCGGCAACCAGTACTCCATCCCTTACGTATGGGGCGCCACCGGCATCGGCATCAACACCGATTTCGTCGATCCGGCCACCATCACCGGCTGGAAAGATCTGTGGGATCCCAAGTGGAAGGGTCAGCTGATGCTGATGAACGACCAGCGCGAAGTGTTCCACATGGCCCTGCGCATCCTGGGTTACTCCGCCAACTCCACCGATCCCAAGGAGCTGGAGGAAGCCTATCAGTACCTGAAGAAACTGATGCCCAACGCCCTGGTGTTCAACTCCGACACCCCTTCCCTGCCCTACATGGCCGGTGAAGTGTCCCTGGGGATGATCTGGAACGGCTCTGCGTTCGAGGCCAACAAGAACGACCCGGCCATCACCATGATCTACCCCAAGGAAGGCGCCATCTTCTGGATGGATAACCTGTCTATTCCTGCCGGTGCCGAGAACGTGGACGCGGCGCACAAGCTGATCAACTTCCTGTTGCGCCCCGACGTGGCCGCCAAGGTGTGTGAGGAGGTGGGCTACCCCACTCCCAACAAAACCGCCAAGGGCATGCTGGACCCCGAGTTTGCCAACAACCCCATCGTCTACCCACCAGAGGATGTCGTCAAAGCCGGTGAGTTCCAGTCTGATGTGGGCGAAGCGGTTCGCATCTACGACAAGTACTGGCAGAAGCTGCGTACCGGCAACTAAGCCGCTGGTACTCTGCACAAAGAAAACGCCGCTGTTCAGCGGCGTTTTTCATGCTGTTGATACAATACCTGGACTCGGACGCCTGAGCTTAAGCATCAATAAGATGGCGTATCCGCCCATGGCCGCCAGCAGGTGTTTCAGGGTGTGGCCGCTGATCCAGCCCGCCGTGGCACCGAAAATGTCCACATCATAGATCTCGGCAGCCTTAGCCAGCAGGTAACAGCCGAAGCACACCAGAAGCAGCCACTGATGGGAATAGCCGGACGGGAAAAGAACAACAACCAAGGGGATGATCAGCACAGGCATCAACTGAACCCAGACATAGAGCCAAAGATCCTCTCGCCAATACCAGTAGCTCACGGACGCCAGACCCAGAACCAGTGCAGGCACCAGTAAAGTGGCCAAACGGGCATGCAGATGCTCACTCAGCAGGGCCACCAGCACCCCCATAAACCCCAAGGCCATGGGCAATCGGTCCCAAACCAAGGTGGCGTCATTGGGACGCCAGTGATAATAGGCGGACCCCAAGCCAACCAACACCAGGCTGACAAACACAGCCAACCAGGCCCCCCGGCACGCTTCGAGTCTACCTCTTAGGAAATGAATCACGCCCAGAACTCCGACCAGGGAGAAAGCCAGGCTGGACAGCACATCCAGCCCATTGGGTATGCCCAGCACCGCTCTGGTATCGGCGAAGTCATGATAGGCCGGATCCTGCCGGATGGGGGCGACGGCCGCCAACACCAGCAGCGGGGCGAGCATCACCATAACCAGTACCCCATGCCGCCAGGTCAGGCGCCATTTGGTTGGCAACGGGAACCTATTACCTGCGCCCATCGCTCTCCTTCCCCTGTCCTGCTGCGACTCAGTTAAGTATAGGATTTGACCTCTCTACTCCTGCAAATGCTGCCCCTGGTCGATGGGTGTACCAGGCAGCACCCAATCGCCCTAGCGCGGCTTCACCCGTTCAGCACAACCTAATTTGAAATGAACGACTGCAGTGCCCAGAGCACTCATCAAACAGAGATAAGGAATCCATAGCAGCGCGATGCCATTAAGCACATCCGGTTCAATCAAAACCAGCAGATTGAATATGAACAGCACACATGACGCCCCCATGCCAATCAAATAGGCGATTCGGGTTTTGATGAACGCCCCAGCCAGGCCACCAGACACCATGCAAACTGCAGCCAGTATCAGGGCTGTCAATGGCATAGCGAAAGGCAGCATCAAAAACAGAACGAGTAACGAATCCATGTTGGCTCCCAAAACGGTGGCAACCTCCTCCACTCAGTTGCCTTAAGTCCAACATAGAGTGATATCGATTCCTCGGCCAGTCCTGGCGAACCCCGAGCTAACCAAACAACTCGGGCGCCAGTTCCATGACCTTGGCCTGAATCCCCTGCTTCAGTGCCAGGGGCGCACGCGCCGGGTGGCCCACCTGAAATGGCGGCGCCGGGTCGTATTCCAACAGCAGTTCCATGGCCGCCGCCTGCTGGTCACCGGCCACCTCGGCAATGAGATACAGGGCAAAGTCCAGGCCGGCGGTGATGCCGCCACCACTGATGCGGTTTCGATCATGAACGATGCGCTTGGCCTCGTGGGTCACCTTGGGAAACCGGCTTATTGCGTCCACGTAGGCCCAATGCACGGCGGTGCGATAGCCATCGAGCAAACCGGTTTGGGCCAGGATCAAGGCGCCGGTGCACACCGAAGTGATGTACCTGGCCCCGCTCCCTGCCCGTCGCAAATAGCCGATCACCTCCTGATCCTGCATCTGAGCCGACGGATTGGCGCCGCCGGGAACCAACAACACATCCATCGAAGGGGCGTCCTCGAAGCCGTAGTTCGGCATCAGGCTGACGTTAGCGTCGCTGGCCACCGGTTGGCCGGTCTTGGCAAAAGTAAACACGTTAAACAGGCCACTCACCGCCAGCACCTGCAAGGGTGCATAGGCGTCCATCATGGTCATGCCGGGGAACAGGAAAATACCTATGTTGAGTTTGTTGGGGTCCAGTGGGATTCCAGCCTCATTGCTGGGGGAATTCGGGGCGTGATTCATGCTTGTCTCCGCAATGTGATTACCAGCGGACTATGGCATTGGCCCACAGAGGGTAACAGGGACCTTTGCCGACCCAGGTACCAAATGGAACCATTGGCCCCTAAAGTTCCATTTAGGCCTGTTGTCACCGTCAGGGGCTTGCGGTGACTCCCGGGATCGCTACCCTAATCCCACCCCTTCGCCGATTAAACGTGCCTATGACTCCGAGAACCAACCGCAGCAAGAAGCGCATCATGCACGCCTTTCAGCAACTGCTACGAGCCAAGGACTACTGTGACATCACGGTAGCCGAAATCATTGAACAGGCAGACGTAGGCAAAACCACTTTCTATCGCCACTATGACCGCAAACTGGACCTGTTCAATGAGCTTCACCGTCACTTCTTCCAGCAACTGCTGTCCAGCTTCAGTCAGCAGCAGGCCTGGCTGAGTTCCACCCCCAATGACGCGCTAGTGGGGATGCTCTCCTTTTTCAGTAGCGAAAGTGGGTTCAGACGCTCCATGCCCTACAAGTTGGGCAATGACTGGAATCTGGCCAGCCGGCAACTCAAGCGGGATCTAAATGCCCAGATTGAACACAGCCTGATTCAGGCTTTCGGTGAGGACGCCTTCGACATGGAGGTAAAGGATCTCTCCGGTGCCCTGGCAGCCCTGTTCATGGAGTTTGTCATCCAGGCGGTGGATGATAAGGCTCGCCCTGGTGGAGAGCAGAAGGCCATCAGCCTGCAGAGGCTGGTCCGCGCTCAGGTGCACGCCGCCCTCAAACCTGAAGCTCTGCTCCTCAGCGATCGTTCGGGTTCAGCGCCTGCCTGACCCTGGCCCTCAGCGCCTTGTGGTCCGGGTTGGACTGCAATGAGCGGTGGTAGAGCATGGAGATGGGGGCACTTTTCATTGGCATGGGAAATGCCAGCAACTTCACGCCCAACTGCTCAGCCATCGACTCCAGGCGTTTTGGCGTCACCGCAATGGCATCGGAGTGCGCCACATAGGCCAGTTGGGAGGCATAGGAGCTGGCCCGGTGAGTGATGGTTCGCGGCTTGGGCTGCTCACACAGCAAGGTGAAGATGTCATGCTTGTGCCTGCGAGTGGTCACCGCCACATGACGCTCGCCGTAGAACTGCGCTTCGGTGAGGGTGTCGCCAACCCTGGGGTGATCCCGGCGCACCGCCACCCTGACCTGCTCCTCCACCAACAGCTCATTCACTACACTGGCATCGTTGATGGTCACCAGATCCAGCACCAGATCCACCTGGCGGTTGCGTATGTCGTCAAACAATTGTTGCTGTTCATCGGGCGGATTGGACACATCGACATCCACATGGGCCAGATCGTACGCGTACAGGTCCGGCGCATACACCTTGTGCTGCACCTTAAACAGCGCCTCGTCAATCAGACTGAAGGCCGGTTCGAGCTTAGTGGTCATGTAGTTGGCGTGAGCGGTGGCTTCGATGGAGCGCCCCTTGCGCACAAACAGCGGCTGGCCGATGCCCTGCTCCAGCTGCTTAATGCGCATGCTCACCGCCGCCTGGCTGATCCCCAGGTGCTCGGCCGCCTTGGTGTAGGAGTTCAGCCGGTACACCAGGGTAAAGGTATTGAGCAGATTCAGATCCATCGACGCCCCTTAATATAAGCTGTGATTATGTATTTTATCAGCTGGCGGCCATTTATCACCACTATCACTTATCCAATACTGAACTCATCCCGTCAACGACGCCAGCAAAGACTCTGACGCACCCCACAGGGGTCCCCAGGCAAACCCTGCCTCCGGAGCAAAGATGTAGCGATGGCCGTTGGTCTTCAGATTAGCTATGACTTTGAGGTGATTATGAAAAAATCCATTATTGCACTGTCCGTGGTGATGAGCATCAGCACTCCCCTACTGGCCGACCAACACGACCATGGCGCGGGCAAAGATGAGCACGCCCTGACCTCCACCTTCAGCTACCAGGGCAAGCCCGCCACCCAGGCCACCATCGAGGCCAACCGCCAATTCGCCAAGCAGCTGGATTTCGCCAATAAGAAGGGCTTCGAGGAGACCCGCAAGGGGCTGATCGCCGAGTTTGACCAAGAGACCGCCGCCATCATCTGGAACGACTACCGATTCCTGGAGGGGGAAACCCCGGATACGGTCAACCCCTCCCTGTGGCGCCAGGGGCAGGTAAACCACGAAGCGGCCGGCCTCTACCGGGTGACCGACCGCATCTATCAGGTACGCGGCACCGATCTGGCCAACATGAGCCTGATCCGCAGTGACAACGGCTGGATTGTGCTCGATCCCCTGACCACCCCCAAGGCCGCCGAAGCCTCGCTGCGTTTCGCCCTGAAGAATCTGCCTGAGGGTGGCAACCTGCCTGTGGTGGCCATGGTCTACTCCCACTCCCACGGCGACCACTTCGGTGGAGCCCGGGGGATTCAGAAGCTGTTCCCCGAGGTCAAAGCCTACGGCTCGAAGAACATCACCAAGGAGATCGTCGATGAGAACGTACTGGCCGGCAACGCCATGTCCCGCCGGGTCTCCTACCAGTACGGCACCGTGCTGCCCATAGGCGAAACCGGCATTGTCGATGCCGCCCTCTCCAACGCGGTTACCAAGGGTGAGCTCAGCTATGTGAAACCCACGGAAACCAACCACAAGGCCAACATCGAGTCCTGGGACATCGACGGCGTTGAATTCATCTTCATGGACGCCTCCGGCACCGAAGCCACCTCAGAGTCGGTGGCCTACATCCCTGAGATGAACGCCATCTGGGGCGCAGAGCTGACCTACAAGGGGATGCACAACGTCTACACCCTGCGTGGTGCCAAGGTGCGCGATGCCCTGCTGTGGTCCAAGACCATCAACAAGGTGATCAACGAGTTTGGCGGCGACGCCAAGGTGCTGTTTACCGCCCACTCCGCCCCCATCTGGGGCAACGAGGAGATCAACACCTTCCTCAAGCTGCAGCGGGACAACTACGGTTTTGTTCACAACCAATCCCTGCGCCTGGCCAACAACGGTGTGGTGATGCAGGACATCGGCTGGGAGATCCAGAAGATCATCCCTGACAGCATTCAGAAGGCGTGGCACACCAACGGCTACCACGGCACCTACAGCCACAATGCCCGAGCGGTGTACAACATGTACCTGGGTTACTTCGACATGAACCCGGCCAACCTCAACCCCCTGCCCAGCCAGGCAGAAGCCAGCAAGTTTGTGGAGTACATGGGCGGCGAAGAGGCGATTCTGACCAAGGCCAGGGCCGACTTTGACAAGGGCGAGTACCACTTCGTGGCCACAGTGCTCAACAAGGTGGTGACCGCCAACCCGGACTTCAAGCCCGGCCGTGACCTGCTGGCCGATACCTATGAGCAGCTTGGTTACCAGAGCGAAGCCGCCGGCTGGCGTAACGTCTACCTCAGCGGCGCCTATGAACTGCGCAACGGCATCCAGAAAACGGTGCTCAAGGCCAACTCCGCCGACGTGGTCAGCGAGATGGATATGGGCATGATGCTGGATTACCTGGCGGTGCAGGTGGATGCTTCGGTCGCACAGCACAACAGCTTCACCCTGACCGTGGTCCTGCCCGACATCAAAGAGACCTACTTTGTGGAGATGAGCAACGGCAACCTCAACAACATCCAGGTTACCGAGCCCAGGAAGGCCGACGCCACCCTGACCATCAATAAGGGCGACATCGACCGCATCAACCTGGGTCAGGCCAAGGCCACTCAGTTGCTCGAAAGCGGCGAAGCCCAACTGACCGGTGATCAAAGCGTGCTGGACAAACTGAAGCGCTCTCTGACCAAGGCGAATACGGCGTTCTCCATTGTCCCAAGCCAGAGCCTGAGCACCGCTCAGCACTCACATCAGCACTGATAAACGCCAACGAAAAAGCCGCCAGGGGTATGCGCCCCTGGCGGCTTTTTTTCACCGTTGCTCAGCTAGTGGGCATGGCCCTGCCCCAGGTTAACCACCAATACTCCGGCGACAATCAATCCCATTCCAACCCAGGTGGTCAGGTCCAGATGCTCCTGGTACACCAACATGGAAAGCAGGTTGACCCCAAGGATCGCCAGCGCGGCCCATAGGCCATGGACGATGCCCACCGGCATCCCCTTCATGGCGAAGGAGAGTGCCACAAAGGCGCACAGGTGGCCGAAGGCCACCAGGGCAACCGCACCAGGCTTGCTGAACCCATCGGTGGCTTTCAACGCGACATGAGACACCGCTTCGGCGGCGACACCCAAAATCAGAAACACCCAACTCATCGATATGACTTTCACTGTTCATTGAGGACACAGTCACAGTGTATTGCCACCAAGAAAATTGATAATCCCGGCCATCGTCAAATCACTATTTCCATCCAGCAACAATCGGCAAAATAGCTAATACAAACAATAAAATAGGGCATTGAGGCAGCCCGCCGTCGCCCAAACTCTCCGATGCAGGGCAGCAGCCATGGCTGTATCTGTACCCAAGCCAGGATGGCACTGTCCAAACAGGCCCTGCCAGAGTTGGCTAGGGACTCCTAAAGAGAATTAAGCTCTCCCAGCCAGAGTCCACCATGGGTGATGGCCATGGAGATTTGTGGATACGAGCAGTGAATGCTCAATCAGGTTAGTTTGCTATGAAAAGAGCCACTGCGCCTCATTACGTAACCCTTCAAACTTCTGCCTGGTTTTGAACCGAAGACTGGACCAGCTCACCTATATTTTCCCGCTCACTCTTGCAGGCTGATCCAGACTCGGCATAGAGGCTCCTTATGGCCCAGAATTGATCCATACAAGCCTTAAAGGCCTCAAGGATACGGGGATCGAACTGACCAGTACTCTGGGCTAATATTATCCGCTCTGTTTTTTCGCGACTGAACGCCAGCTTATACACCCTCTCGCTCACAAGGGCATCGTAAACATCCGCCAATGCCATCAGGCGCGCAGCGACAGGGATCTCTTCACCACAGAGCCCATCCGGATAACCACGGCCATCCCAGCGTTCATGGTGATATCGGGCAATATCGCGTGCGTAATGAAGAAATGTTCTTTCACCCTCGTTCCTTAGCGATGACTCCATCGCGTTTATCGCTTCGTCGATAGCATCGCCCCCCAGGATGGTATGGGTTTTCATCACCGCGAATTCGTCTTTGGTAAGACGCCCCGGCTTCATCAGAATTGAATCTGGAATTCCGACCTTGCCGATATCGTGGAGCGGAGCCGACTTATAGATCATCTCGATCACTTCATCGGTGAGCACGCCAACAAAATCGGGATGAGTCTGCAAGTTTTCAGCCAATACCCTGACATATTGCTGCGTACGCCGAATATGCTGCCCAGTTTCGTTATCACGAGTCTCGGCCAGGGAAGCCAGGCTCATAATGGTGGCATCTTTGGTGGCCTGCAACTCCTTGGTACGCTCACCGACCAGGTTTTCCAGAGAAAGGTTGAGATTCAGTAACCCTCTCTCCGCATCTGCCCGTCCTGCGGACGCACGAGACCAATACCACAACACGATTAATGCGATGGGGTAACCGAACAGCAACGGATAGGAATAACTTAACTTCCTGGAATAGAAATCCCAGTTAAAGGCGGGTACGTCATAGGTAACAACTATTATCAAGGGGCTGATGCTGTTTTGCTGATCTTGGGAGACCGACAGTTGGGTTCCTCCGGGGCGTAGGGTTTCAAAGAAGTGACGATGGGCATCGATCTCTACCGAACCCCTCTCTTCAGCTTGAATCAATGGCCAGGCACTGGGATAAACATCGCCAAAAGTCTCATTTTTGCCGAACATGAACCCCCACTCCCTGCTTCTGTCGGGATGGGACAGCCAGAATCCCGAGCCATTCACCAGAACACTTTCCCCTTTCAGGTATTTCATACTTTCTCGAAAGCGTTGTAACAGCATTTCACCAAGGTAATTAATGACGATGACCCCAATTGGCTGCCCTCTGTCATCATAAACTGCACTGGCAAAGCGAATCATCGGCTTATAGGGTTTTTCGATCTCACCCTCTTCCATATTCAGATCAAACGGGGAGATATAGATCGTGTTTTCGGGAAGCAACATTGCCTGCTTGAAGTAGTACCTATGCGCCTTATTTTGAAGTTGGTTCCTTTCAACGACCTTAGAGTTACCGCCAAGATAATTCACCCTGATCAGTTCATCTCCATCAACTGAAAGTATGCGTATCTGATCGTATATCCCATGAGTTTTAATCATATTCAGGAACGCCTGCTCTATCGCATTCCGCTCACCGAGGGCACTGGTTCCCATCAGTAATCTATGGATAAACTGACTGTTGGCAATAAAACGCAGGTCACCAGAAACCGTTTCAAAGTCATGAGTAGTATGATCACTCGCCACTTGAATTGCCGAGAGCGTTCGCGCTTCTATCTCCGTCTGCTCAACCCGCACCCCCAAAGCAAAGGCATAAAAATACGCGCCAAAGAAAACCAGCGACAGTGGAATGGACAACAACAGGAAACGTCTTAAAGACGATACCTGAGTTTGTTCTTTCGGTAATACCGAGGCAGGAACCGCACTGCTCATAACAAATCCTTTTGAAACGTCTTACAGCGGCCTTACTAAATTAACCATATCACTAACATGGCTTCATTCAAGGTCAATGGGGGTATTGCATGACCTAATCTTTCGACCCCATCTCGAATCAGCTATAGGACAGGCCTCTTCAGACAATCGCCAATTTAAGCCATTAAATCATCGCATTAGCTATAAACCTGTCCCTCACAGGTTCATTTGGTGTTGAAACAATTAATGAACCGGCGTATATTTATGACCCATTACACTTTGTGAGCCAACCTTGAGAGACCATGTCCGTCTATCTCTACACGCGCTTCTCGCCCAAGAACCGGGCCTACCGGGAGCACCTGGACGCATTGACCGCTGCCCACCCCGATGCCAAGCACATCGAAGACAGGGTAAAGGGCTTTGTGCCCCCCTTTGAACGGCCGGAGTTCAGCAAACTGTTCAAGGCGCTCAACAGCGGCGACACCCTGGCCATCTGGTGGCTAACCGCCTTTGGCCGAGACTTTAACCAGGTGCTTACCACGGTCAACCAGATACTGGAGAAAGGCGTCACCCTGGAACTGCACTGCCAGCCCCTGCGCTTCGAGCCCGGCAGTCAGCAAACCCAGACGCTGCTGGCCCTGTTGACCGGCTACGACCAGGTTCAGACCCAGCACAGGCTGTTTGCCGCCGAACAGGCCCGCACCGCCATTAAGGATGAGCCGGAGTTGTGGCAGAAGAAGTTTCGCGGCCGCCCTGCCGACAAGGCGAAACACCAGCAGATCGCGGCCCTGCTGCTGGAGGGGCACACCCTGCAGAGCGTGGCGCAGCAATGCGATGTCAGCCTGTCGACCGTCAAACGGGTGAAAGCCAAGTTGAATACCCTCGATGATGACGGCGGCCTGAGACGGCGTGGTAAATCTCCCCAATAAAACGGAGACCGATATTGAGACAACCCTTTAAGTTCAGAACCATTCTCCTGGCCTGCCTGATCATCAGTGTTGGCCAACTCAGCATGGGCCTGGTATTCCCCTCCCTGCCCTGGATAGCCAAAGACTTCGACGTATCCCTGGATCAGGCCCAACTGCTGGTCAGCTTTTACCTGCTAGGCTTTGGCCCTTCACAGTTTCTCTATGGCCCCATCTCCGACGCCCTTGGCCGCAAGACGGTGCTGCTCACCGGGTTGCTGATTGCCATTGTTGGCCTGCTGATCATCGTACTGCTGGGCCACTCCTTCGACGCCATGCTGGCGGGACGTCTGCTTCAGGGCCTGGGCACCGGCTGCTGCGCGGTGCTGGCCCGAGCCACCGTCACCGATCGCTTCGATGCCGAGCAGCTGCCTGTGGCCCTCTCCTACATCGCCATGGTGGCCTCCATCACCCCACTGATTGCGCCGGTGTTGGGTGGCTTCATCAACGTTCACTTTGGCTGGAGCATGGTGTTCGTCTCGTTGCTTGGCTATGTGTCCCTTGCCTGGGCGGTTGTCGCCCTGAGATTCACCGAAACCGTAGAGCAGCGGTCGGCGATCCCCTCCGCCAAAACCATGGTCAAGCAATACCGTGAACTGCTGGGTTCACGCTACTTCATGAGCTTTGCCAGCATCGGCTGGCTGAACTTCAGCATGATGATCACCACGGTATCCATCATGCCCTTCATCATGCAAAACCAGATTGGCATGCACTCGGATGAGTACGCCATGTGGGCGCTGATCCCGGCCCTGGGCATGCTGGCAGGCACCAGCCTGTGCAACCGCCTTCGCCCGGTCATCGGCACTCGCAGAATGCTGATGTGGGGACCGGCCATCCATCTGGCCTCGGCCATCTGGCTGTTCTTCTGCCCGGTGGAACCGCTGTACCTGATGCTGGGGCAATTTCTGATGATCCTGGGTAACGGCATCTCCTTCCCCTGCGCCCAGGCGATGGTGATGCAGCCCTATCGCCACCAGGCCGGCACCGCCGCGGCGCTCTCCGGTGGCGGACAGATGGTGGTCGCCTCCATCGTCAGCCTGGCGCTGGTGCAGTTGGGCCTCAGCCAGGCCTGGCACCTGTCCCTGGTGATGGTGGTGTTTGCCGCCATCACGCTGACCAACATCAGGCGCGGTTTCACCAGCCCCAAGCCCCAGTTAACCCCTGTGGCGGAAACCGGCAAATAGTCACCCACCCCCGGGAAACGACTCTGCATCGAACTCAAAGTTGGTGCAGAGTCCCCTTTTCACAGCAAGGCCGATGCGTAAAACCCTGGGTGTGGCATAATGCCGCCCTTCGAACAATCTGTGCTGTACCCCACCATGACTTTTCAAGCCGCCATATTTGATATGGATGGCCTGCTTCTGGATACCGAGCGCCTGTGTATGCGCATCTTTAAGGAAGCCTGTGCCGTCCAAAACCTGCCCTTTTTTGAAGATGTGTATCTGTCCATTATTGGGCGCAACTCCGTAGGCATCGAACGCATCTTTCGCAAAGCCTATGGCGACGATCTGGACCGACTGGATGCGGAATGGCGAGTGCGTTACCACGGCGTGGTCAGAAACGAACCCATCCCCATCAAGGATGGTGTGGTGGAGTTGCTGAGCTGGCTGAAATCCAAGGGCATCCCCACGGCCGTGGCCACCTCAACGGTGAACGACGTGGCCAAACGCAAACTGGAGTTGGCTGGTCTGGACAAGTACTTCGATGCGCTGGCCACCGGCTGTGAAGTGAAAAACGGCAAGCCTGATCCGGAGATCTTCCTGCTCGCCGCCAACCGCCTGGACGTCAACCCGGCCACCTGCCTGGCCTTCGAGGACTCCAACAACGGCGTACGCTCTGCGGTTGCGGCGAATATGATCACCTACCAGATCCCCGATCTGGTGCAGCCCGATGACGAAGTGCGTGCGCTGGGCCATAAGGTGATGCCATCCATGGTGCAGGTACTGGAAGAGCTGCGCTAAGGCGAATTGAGCTGAAAGTACTATGGGTAGGCGGACTTAGGGCCTACTCATTTTCATTGCGGCCCTGCACACCTGGCCGGTGTCAGTCGAAGGTGCCCCTTACCGGGTAGTTCTTATCGCGGATGAAGTCGATGCCGCTTAACAGCACATCAATCTCAGGCCGGGCGAAGGGGCCATTGGAGATGTCCAATATCTGCACCTCGTTGCGGTCGTTGATAACGAACACACCAGGCTCTGAATAGAAGTGATTGGTCTCGCCAGTAGAGAGAGGCCGGGAGATGTACAGACCCAGCTCCCGCATCATGTCGACGGTTAGGCCGTAGGTCACCGGGTAGTTTACTTTCAGCTGCATGAAGTGTTCCAGCGCCTGCGTTTCGTTGTCCGCAGAGGCGGCAACAATGTCCACGCCCAGCTTGGCGAAATCTGGCTTAGCCTCGCCAATCTTCTTCAGATAGCGGGTGCACATCGGGCAGTGGCCACCGCGATACACCACCACCATTTTCCAGTTGGTCTTCTTTTCCGGAACACCGAGATTGATTCTACCGCCACCCAGTTTTGGCAGCTCGATAGAGGGAAACTGAGACCCGCCTTTGACCTTCTTTGACATCATCACCTTGTCTGCCCCCTGACCCATCAAACATGAAATCAGATCGGTTTCATCACTACGCGACCACCCGCAACCTCAGCCATACCGCCGCCCAGGCACCGATGCGGGTGATGTGCAAGCTTTCCACCTCCAACCCTGATGACCATGCACCCAATGCAACAATCACATCAGGCCTGGAGAGAAAACAGTTCGGATTGTAGGGGCATAACAAAAACCATAATAGATACAAAAGTGGCACATTTATGCATAACAGATGACCCTGAAACTGATATGATTTCGGCTACCGACCTAGAGCGAAGAAGAGACACAGACCTCCGTGAAAAAGTACGAGGAGCTCATCGAGCAGATCCGCAAACAGATCCAAAATGAGGTCTGGCAAACCGGAGAGAAGCTCCCTTCCCTGAGGAAACAGGCCGAGCTGTCAGGGGTAAGCCTGATGACGGTGGTGCACGCCTATCAGGTGCTGGAGAGTCAGGGATGGATAGTGTCCCGAGCGAGATCTGGCTATGTGGTGGCCCCCAAAATTGAGAACAGCGATTCAGCGCCCTCGAATGAACCGGTTCAGAAGACTGAGTCTGTCGATATCAACGACTTTGTTTTTGAGGTGCTGCAAGCCAGTCGCAGCCCCAACATCACCGATTTTGGCAAGGTGTACCCGGACCCGACCCTCTACCCGAGACAACACGTCAACAAATCGCTGATCAGTACCGCTCGTACCCTGTCGACCTCCAGCGCAATGGATAACCTGCCACCGGGCAACCTGGAACTCAGGCAGCACATCGCCAAGCGTTATGCCGCGCAAGGGTTGGCAGTGCACCCAGATGAGATTGTGATTACCACCGGCGCCCTTGAGGCGCTGAACCTGAGCCTGCAATCGGTAACCCAGCCGGGCGACTGGGTGGTGATCGAGTCGCCCACCTTCTACGGCGCGCTTCAGTCGCTGCAAAGACTGAACCTAAGGGCACTATCCATTAGAACCCACCCAACGGACGGCATCGATCTGGAGTCTCTGGAGGACGCCCTGCAGACCCATAAGGTGAAAGCCTGCTGGTTAATGACCAATCACCAGAATCCCCTGGGGTTCACCCTGTCGGTGGAGAAGAAGAAGCGCTTGATGGAGCTGCTGGCCAAGTATGACGTCTACCTGATTGAAGACGATGTCTACAGTGAGCTCTACTTTGGCAGCGATAAGCCGCTGCCGGCAAAAGCCTTCGACGGTCACGGCAAGGCGCTGCACTGCTCCTCCTTTTCCAAGTCCCTGGTTGCCGGGTTTCGTATCGGCTGGGTCGCCGCGGGGAAAATGGCCGTCCCCATTCAGAAGCTGCAGATGATGAGCACCCTCTCCACCAGTGCGCCAATCCAGATGACCCTAGCGTCCTATCTTTCGACGCACAACTACGAACGGCACCTGCGTCAGCTGCGCAGAACCCTGGAACAGCGCAAGTTCGCCACCTGGCAGGCACTGCGCAATCACCTGCCCGCCGAGGTGAATATCAACTGCACCGAAGGCGGCTACTTCTTATGGCTGGAGCTGCCCAGAGGCTTTGACGCCACCGAACTCTACCGGCGGGCACTGCAAGAACACATCTGCATTACCCCGGGCAAGATGTTTTCCGCCGGCGATTTTCATAATCACTGTTTTCGTCTAAACGTGTCTTTCGAGCTGACTGCCTCCAGGTTAAACGCCATTAAAACCCTGGGCGAACTCATCCGAAGCATGCTGTAGACACTGGCCTAAACAAAAAAAGGACGGCCCGATTGGGTCGTCCTTTTGCTTATTGCCCTTTAAAGGGCATCACTCACGTTTCAGAGGGAAAAATTAAAACTGAACCTTGATGGGCCACTCTTTCTGTACGCGCTCTTCCAGGAACGTCTTCTTCTGCGCATCCAGCTTGGCTTTGTCCAGACCTACCAGCACCTGAGCTTTTGCCTTGGTTGAGTAGTCAGGGAAGCTCACTTTGGCTACGCCGTGCTTGGACAGAACGGTCTTGAGTTTGGCACGAGCCTCTTTACCAATCTTCTTGGCTTTGGCCAGCTCTTCCAGGGCAAGCTCTGGGTTATGAGCGTGGATGCCGTGAGAGGCAATGGCGTAATCCCAGTACCACTGAGCGTGACGGATAAGCTTCAGCGCGCCCTTCATTTCCGCTTCGGTTGCGCCGGCTTTCCAGGCCTCACCCGCTTCGAAGTGCGCCTTCACGATGACATCTTCAGCAGCCAGCTGAGCCTTGTGAACCGCTTTCTTGTTCATGGCGATGGTGTCAACCAGCTCGGCCTTGGTGTCGTGGCAGTTGGAGCAGGTCTGGTCGAAGTTATCGATGGCGTTGCCAACGTTGTGCTTGGTGAACTCTTTACCGGACGCACTCTCAACCTTAGGCATGTGGCAATCGATACAGGTCACGTCCATCTCGGCGTGTACCGTTGGCTGCCAGGTTTCCCACTCAGGGTGCTGAGCTTTCAGCATGGGGGCCTTGGAGATCTTGTGGGTCCAGTCCTTAAAGTTCAGGGCGTCGTAGTAGGCCAGCATGGCATCGGGGTTCTGACCGCCATCCCAAGGGAACTTCACCTTCTTATGATCGGTACCATCGAAGTAGTATTCCACGTGGCACTGGGCACAGGTCATGGCAGCCTGAATGTTCGGCTCTTGTTCTTCAAACTTCTGACCGGCGGCAGCGAAACCACGCATGGCGAAAGGACGGGCCGGAGTGGGCTTGCCGGTTTCGGCATCGTGACAGTCGGCACAACCTACGTTGTTGCCAATCTCGTGACCGGTGGCGCCCCACTTCTTGTCGGAGAAGTTGCCTTCACCAACCTTGTCGTACATACGACCCAGATCTGGCGTCTTACAACCCCAGCAAGAGGCAGGCATTGGGCCTTCGGAATCGGTCATTGGACCGCCGGTACGCAGGCTGCGAGTCAAGTCGGCAACCGCGAACTGGTGACCACGAGGCTTGTTGTAGTCTTTGGCAAAACCATAACCGCCATACAGGATCACGATCATGGGATCGTGTTCCAGAATGTCGCCCTGCTCAGTGGACTCAATGGTGGAAGCCCAAGAGGCGTACTGCTCGGGATACTTATCTTTCCAGGTGATGTTGTTGGCATCTTCAGGGGCGTTCTTAGCCAATGCAGAACCGCTAATCACGGCAATGGCAACGGCTACAGCGAGTTTGTTTAGGTGTTTCATATCATCCTCTCCGAGGTTTTTCTTATCTCTCGGGAGAAATCATAGGGAGGTGCGAAAACCGCAGGCATACCCCTTTGGGGGTATTGGGTGGGAAACCGATTTAGGATCACCTTATAGGCCACTTTTTGCCGAAATCAGTTTGAGTTTTTGAAAATGTTTACCGTCTCAAGTCCAAAACTTAGACAAGGGAAAGCCAACGATGTTGAGAGCAAAACCTCCTACGCATTTGGGTACAGCCCCGCCCCTTCTCAAAAGAGGACGGAACCATACTTCCACGCAATCAATACGTTAGGCGCACACGTCCCATATGAACAATGAGGCGTCTTAGCGCCTATCAGAGGTTAACAAGAAAGATACCTGGCATTAGAGTCCGACAGATCGGTTTGGAAGACAACAGCGATTCGCGTCGTGTCAGTTGCGGCATACATTGCCACATAGCCTGTGGGCGTGGGCAACAGTCACCGAAAGGCTGCAATCGCCCAGTTGAATCCACACCACAAAGGAGTCATTCACAAAGCCGCCGTCTAAGCGGCATGAAACAAAGTATTGATACAGTTTATGTATACTTAATTATTGCCCCGAGAAGAATCCATCAGCCTCTCTAGATCTGAAACTCGTTGCTCTAGTGATTGAATACGATCAGCATCATCATTTTATGATAAAAGGTCTTTGATTAACTGTCTGGGTTCCATCCAGTACTCAAGGATGAACATAAGGACAACCATAAAAAAACAGTTGAACCACTGCTCCGAAAAATCTAGAACATGATAAAACTTAAAACAGCGCAGAAAGAAAGACTTAAAAATTGACAGGTTCAACACTTGACCTTGATCAATGGCTAATTTCACTCCACTCCTAATATTTAAGTGTCGGCTTGTCTCAAAGGGAGCAGGAACATGTCAGTTTTAAAGGAAGCCGTATTAGCATCATCAGCATTGTTATTGGTCGCATGCAGTGGCGGCGATGGGGGTTCAAATGGCCCCTCCCCTCCTAAGGGCACAGGGACACTAACAGTGACAATTTCCGATTCACCAATGGACGATGTAGACCTAGTTTGGCTGAGCATGGGCGAGTTGGTCATGATCGATGAGCATGGGCTGGAACACCGCTATGCCGTGCACAATCCGGACTTCGATCTTCTTAGCTTTCAGGGTATGGATAGCCACCCCCTCATAACCAGACTAAATATCGGGGAAGGGCATTATCACAATGTTCATCTGACCATTCACCCCGGAACTGGTAACCAAGGCAGCGCCGTTGAAAACGGACAAGGGCGACATGGTCTGAAAGCTGAATCCGGGTATCTCCCCTTAGCGGATATAACCATTGAAAATGGTCAACACCTCACTCACACGATGGACGTAGACCTTTACCGGGGCATGCACCAAACCTCAGAGGGATTTGAATTACGTCATATGGGCATCAGTTCCATAGACTTCCATAACATGGGGCACCTTATCGGCGAAATGGATCCTCAGTGGTTGGCAGACTGCGAGATGGAGTTTTCTTCCCGAAGCTTGTCTGGTGGAGAGTTTAAGCATTTAGCCTATCTTTATCCGGACGTTGTATCCGACATCAAACAGATGGCGGATTCGAGCATTGACCGGAACGACCAGAGAGTTCTGCCCATTGCAGTTAGCCCTGTTTACGAAGATAGTCTTGGTGACTGGCACTTTGTCATGGGCTACCTACCTGAAGGGAGCTATCGAGTAGGCTACAGTTGCTTGGGACATTTAGATGATCCACAAACCGACGATATAAATGAGGGAGAGTTTGTAATTTACCGTGATGGTGGTTCCCTAACGGTTGAGACCGGTGAGAATGGTGGTCATCAAAATGTTCATGAATGTGGTAATGGACATTCTGGTGGAGGTCACGGTGGCCACGGAGGTTGAAAATAATGGCCCCGATGCTTAATAAACAAGTAGGCGTCAAACGAGTGTCACTCTGACTGAGTGGTCAGCAATAAAAAGCGCAGCTTAGAAACTGCGCTTTTTATTGCAATTAAGTCAGCCTCGATGGCCACTACCTTTGCAGCCACCTTAAGCCATCGGGCAATTATTGCTGTATTTATGTCGTCATAGCTTCATCGGTAGCAGGTTCGCCGTGCTCAGTGACACACAGAGTTTACTCACTCTCCTTCGCCCTGAAATCGACCATTGGCGCACACATAACGCAGTTTCTCCCTGAGTTTTTGGCTTGATATAGAAGCCTGTCCGCCGACTGTAACAGGGAGTAGATATCATGCTTGGCGCTGGGTTTGATGGTGACGACGCCAGCAGACATGGTCACAACATCGCTTATGTCACTGCCTTCGTTTTCAATACCTAACATCTCGACGCTAAGCCTTAAGGATTTGGCAAAGGAGCAGGCCATTTCGGCATCTAGTCCGGAGGCCAGGAACACGAACTCTTCTCCCCCCACTCTGAACACGGCATCATTAGGCCTGCGCGCCTGGCTGCTTAGGCAACTGGCAATGTCCTTTAAGACTTGATCTCCGAAGGTGTGCCCATAGAGATCATTGATGCTCTTAAAGTAATCCACATCAATCATGATCAGGTTTACCACGCTGTCCTCTCGATGCGCCCGCCTCAACTCGTTGTTGCCGACCTCTTCAAACTTGCGCCTGTTGGCCAACCCAGTCAAAGGATCGGTGGTTGAAGCATTCAAGGCCTTGTCACGCTCAATCTCCAGTTCCCTAACCACCTGATCCAGCTCTTCGGAGCGCAGCTTCAACCTCTGGAACAGTTTGTTTAGTACCTTAGCCAGAGAGCCAATCTCATCATTTTGATTTATTGAGAACTCTTTAACTCCCGCTTCCAGATCGAAGTCTTTGAGCTTCTCTCGCATGAATATGAGAGGTTTGACTAGCCTTTCGTCCGTATAGACCAGAGTGAAAATAGCTGCACCGACCAGAATCACGATCTGGATAAGAAGCATGCTTTTTGCCAACTGCCAGTTGCTATTTGCCGCCGCACTTTTCTCTCTAAGGATTTTGTTTTCTATTGATTTAAACACCGCCAGCTCTAAGCGGATATTGTCCATTAAATCCTTGCCGGTATCTTCCTGAACAATCTTTATGGCACTGGAGATGTCGCCGGCTTTGGCTTTATCAATCGTCAGCGCAAGCTCTGAGAATTTTTCATCTTTGAGTTGAATGATCTTGTCGACCATTCCTTTTTGCTTGGGGCTTTCCTTAACTAAGTCAACCAGCGCCTTAGCAATTCGGTTGGATTCAGCGACCCCTCGATGATAGGGCTCCAGGTATGAAGGGTCCAAGGTGAGCAGATAGCCACGCTGCCCGGTTTCAGCATCTCTGAGATGGCCGAGAAGAAGGTGACTCTTTGCGATGACATCACTGGTCCGATTCAGCGACAGCCGTTCATTTTCAAGCCTGTTCTGAACCGTATAAGACAGGGCGTAATTAAAGACAATCAGGAGTATTAAAATCGAAAATGGAACTAATATTTTTCTTCTTATACTAATAAACATTAGATGCTTTCCTGCTTTTGTTACCCACTCATTACCATTTCACTCACTACATCCTAATTTCAGTGAATTTTTTAATCTTAACCAGTTTACTACCATCATTCCTTAATAGATACAGTGAGTGCCGTGGTTTGGTGTCGCGCAAATTGAGTATCAAGCGCAGTTCACGACAGCTTTCCTTAGAGCCCGGAGTAAGGCAACGAAACACTTAAGATACTGTCCCGATTCCGGCCCCGAAAAGAGACTAAGCCACAAAGTTCACTTGATGAGCACTTTGCCGTGTTATGTCCTTCAGTCGGGAGTTGGGTAGTGCTACTATCCGGGCATTGCACCATGACAGGCCATACCCGGAGAACGTAACGATGGCGATCATTCCAAAGAACTATTCACAGCTTGAGCAAGGTTACCGAGATAAGGCGCTGAAGCTGTTCCCCTGGGTTTGTGGCCGCTGCGCCCGCGAGTTCCAATACTCCAACCTGCGCGAGCTGACGGTTCACCACATTGACCACGACCATACCAACAACCCCAACGACGGCTCCAACTGGGAACTGCTGTGTCTCTATTGCCACGACAACGAGCACGAGAAGTACACTCAGGCAGCGCAGTACGGCACTACGGTGGAGGCCGGTGAAGATCTCAAGCAGGATTTGGCCACCAGCAACCCCTTCGCCAACCTTAAGGCGATGATGGACGCTAAGAACAAAGGTTAACCCGGCCAGTCTCGGTCACCAGCCTGGGCAGTGCCAGGCTGAGGGTGACCGCCGCCGACACACTGGTCATCACCAGTACCGCCACCATGATCACCATCTGATACTTGATGGCCACTATGGGGTCAGCACCACCGAGGATCTGACCCGTCATCATCCCCGGAAGGGTCACCAGCCCTGTGGTGGCGGTGGTGGCCAGAATGGGTCCCTGAGCCGCCGCCAGGGACTCTCTGACAAAGTCTGCCGCTGCGATGGTGGGCTTAGCGCCCAGGGCCAGCGCTCCTTCATACTCCCCTGCCCGCTCCTTGAAGGACGCGCCCAGTCGCTGCAGAGCAATCACATTGGCCCCCAGGCTGTTACCTAAAAGCATTCCAGCGAGAGGAATCATGTATCGAGCGCCCAATATCGGTTCGGGGCGGATCAGCGCCATCAGCATCACCCCCAAAAGCGGAATCACCACCAGCACCAAACCTATGGCCACCGGCAGCATCACCCGCTTTAAAGGCATGTGGCTTTTGCCGGTGATCGAATGGGCGCCCACCACCACCATCAGTAGGATCCAACCGAGGTTGAGCCACAGGCTGTCCAGGGCAAACAGGGTGTTGAGGTAAATCCCCACAAGGGTCAGTTGCAGCAGCATCCGGCCCACGGCCATTCCGCCCTCTCTGCCCAGGCCCAACTTGAATTTGTGGTTGATGTAGAGAGGCACCACCAAAACGCTAAGAAACAGCGTCAGTTGCCACCAGGGGATGTCCACCACCTGGTTCATAATCCGTGCCTGCCCGGGTTCTGAATGATCGATTTCATGGTAGCTGCGTATAAAGGCATTGATTTAACTAAGTATAACCCCCAAGTCTACACTTAAGGTGACAGGCTTGTCTGAAATTGACACACGCGACTTCCGGTCTCTTAAACAGGCCGGCGTCTTAAGGGAGGTGACATGGGCAAAGAGTATTCCATCTGGCGAAGCCTGAAGGCGAGCGCAGCCTTTGTCACTTTTTTGTGGATGGTGATGGTGTTTGAAGCCTTCACCGGCTGGTACCTGGGCCATTTCGGTATCTACCCCAGAGAGCCCTTTGGCGCCATTGGCATACTGACCGCGCCGCTGATCCACGGCTCGGCAGAGCACCTGGCCGCCAACAGCCTGGCGCTGCTGATCCTAGGCTCGGCCCTGCTGTACGGTTACCCCCGTTCTCGCTGGCCGGTGCTGATCATCATCTGGCTGGCCTCGGGGTTCGGGGTCTGGCTGTTTGGCCGCACCAGCTTCCACATTGGCGCCAGCGGCCTGACCCACGGCCTGTTCTTCTACCTGTTTTTTATCAGCCTGCTCAGGCGAGATAAACGCTCCATCGCCCTGATGATGATCGCCTTCTTCATGTACGGAGGCATGCTGATGGGAATCTTCCCCAGGGATCCGCAGATCTCTTTCGAATACCATCTATTTGGCGGCATGGCAGGATTGATGTGCGCCTTCATGTTCAGGCGTTGGGATCCACTGCCGAAACGCAAGGTGTATGACTACGAGAAGTCCCAGGTCGAAGAGCAGGACGCCATTGGCGATCTGTGGCAACAGACGCCTCCGGAAACCTCACGCCGTCACTGGGACTAGGCGACCTTCTCAGCCCTGTCACCTTGCAACCAGTCAAGCACCAGTTGGTTGAAAGTTTCCGGTTGCTCCACCATCACCCAGTGACCGGTCTCCAGCCCGTGGGCAGCGCTGCCCTCTGTGCCATTGAGCTTGTCCACCAAGGCCTGGGAATGAAAATTGAAGGGTTTTTTGCTGCCATAGACAAACAGCATGGGTTGGTCGATGGCAACCGGCTTAATGCCCAGTTTCTGTTTGGTCAGCAGCCCTTTCCACAACCAGTAGTAGGGAAAGTTCATGCCGCTGTGGATGTCGCCCCGCTGAGCCGGCGCCCCCATCGCCTTGGCGATGAGTCGGGTCATGGGGTTACCCACAAAACGCCCCAACTTCCAGCACAGAGCCAGATAGAGCTGATAGCTGGCCGCCAGCAACTTTGCCCCAGTGGATAGCTTATGATCCCTGGACCCGGAGTCGCCTATGTCCACCGCAATGATGCGACTGACCCGCTCTGGGTGGCGCATGGCGTATTGATAGCCGTAAAAGCACCCCCAATCGTGAAGCATCAGGATGACCGGCTTGTGGGCCGACGCCAGGTTGATGGCGGTATCCAGCGCCTGCATCATCTGCTCCATATCCAGAAGCTGACTCTGCTGACCGCGCTCAAAACCGGGAAGGGAGAAACGGGCACAGCGATAGCGGGATTTCAATGCGGCAACCTGCCCATCCCACAGCCTGTGGGTATCGGGCCAGCCGTGGATCATCACAAGGGTCTCCTCACCCTGTCCCTCTATATGCAACTCCAAGCCGCTGTTTTCAATGATGGTTTCCATTACCTTCAGTACTTCTTTGTGTCACCTAAACTTATCGGACCACCATTGTGACAGAGATCACATTGAACACAAGGGCGCTGAAGCGCCCTGGTTACACTATGGTGTTTAAGCGGCTGTTTCAGACCTTTCTGCTGGCTCGTCCAACCACTCCACCACCGCCTGGTTAAAGCGCTGAGGTTCCTCCGTCATCACCCAATGTCCGGTAGGCAGCGCCTCTAGCCGGTTTCCCGGCCTGGCGGCCATCTGCTTCTCCCAATTCTCAGAGTGGAAGCTGACCGACTTGTTGGCGCCGTAAAGGAACAGCAGCGGACACTCTATTTTGAGCGGGAGGTTCCCCAGAGGGATTTTGCGAAAGGTGCGGCCCCACTTCCACCAGTAGGAGTAGGTCATGCCGCTATGAATCGACTTTGGGTCGCCGGGCGCCTTCAGCCAGGCAGCCATCTTGCGGGTCATGCCATCCCCGACGGAGCCGCCTATCAGCCAGGCCATGGCCAGGAAGATTTGATAACCAAAGGCAAACAGCTTGGCCTTGGTGGGCAGTTGGTGGTCCTTAGAGCCTGCGTCACCAATGTCTACCGCCACGATGCGCCTGACCCTGTGCTGATGGCGCAGGTAGTACTGATATCCCCAGATGCAGCCCCAGTCATGGATCATCAGGGTCACTGGCTTGTCCGGGCTGACCCGGTCGACGATGGCGGCTATCTGCGCCACCAGATCCTCCAGGGTATAGAGCTTGCGGGTGTGGGCAGGATCATACCCCGGCAGGGTAAAGCGAGCGCAGCGATAGCGGTGTCTGAGTACCTCCACCTGGCCATCCCAGAGCCTGTGGGTATCGGGCCAGCCATGGATCATCACTATGGTTTCATCGCCCTCCCCTTCCAGATGCACCTCTATCTCGTTTACCTTAACTACTTCAGTCATCTTCCGTGCCCTCAGCAACAATTAGAGCATATACTCTAATTTTATCAGGCCAGGATGTCCGTGATCTCAGTCAAAGGCAAAGGTCGGACGATTTTGCCGACAAAAAAGGCGCCAATCGGCGCCTTTTCTCTGCATCTTCGCTGGGTTACTGGTTCAGGTACCACTCGAAGTAACTCTGGCTCTTCAGGGCCTTGGTGGACCCTTTGAGGCTAAAGTCATAGCCACACAGGGTAAAGCTGCCGCGGCGGGCCAGCTGTTTGATGATGATCTGGGTGTCCATGGGCGAGAAATTGGCCATGAAGTAGCTGTCCGCCTCCACATCGACGCTGTAGGGGCGATAACCGCTGTCATCGTTAAACACCAATTCGGCACAGCTGGCGTCACCCTCGGCAGTGGCGTAGTCCCACACCTGACCGGCGGCGGTTTCATCGCCTTGCCAGCGAATGGTCAGCGCCCCCTTGGTCATCCACAGCCAATAACTGTCGGGCATCTTCAGAATCGCTTCTGCCCGTGGACGCTCAGGCTCCACCTTCTCAGGCTTGGCGGCTTCCACCACTTGAGGCTCAGGCGCCATCAGCGCATCGAACAGCCCTGGGGCTACCGGTGCCACCAAGGCAGACAGCAGCACCAGCACCAGCGCGCCTTTGGCCGCCACCGGCATGGCGGATAGATGGAAGCTGTCTCGCCACAAAGCCAGATAGAGGCTGACAGGATCCGGCAGATCCTCACTCTCCTCGGCCAACTCAGGCTGCTGGGGCGTTGGCGCCGAATCGCCGGCCAGAGAGGGCTCAACCCGGTTGCGATTCACCGAGGTGGTCACTGAATGCACCATGGGGCCGCGATAACCGTTGACCTGAACGCTGTCCAGGGCCCGACTGGCGGGCCTGAGCGCCAATTGCGCCACAGCGCCGGCCCAGAGTACCAGCAACAGCATGGCGGCGCCGCTGGTCAGATAGGGAATGGCTGAAATGAACACCAGGGTCATGGCCACAGGCAGCACCAGGGGCATACCCTTGGCACCGCTCTCCTGAGCCCGACGCACCGTGGCGGCGCGAATCACCGGATACAGCAGCAGAGCCAGTACCAGTGCCAGGTAGCGGGCCACCACAGGTGCCCCGAGGAACAGGCTGGTGACTGCGGCACTGCCAGCCAGAGACATGCCGAGAATGGCAGCAAAGCGTAGGGGGCTATCTTGCCCTTTCACACAAAAGAGGGTTTTCAAATCCGGTCCCAAAAAATCCGATTGGCGTTACAACCCTTCAAGGGTAACGAAATCCAGCGACTCTGTCAGTGCAAATTCTGCCCATTCAGCGCTACAACAGGCATTGGCGCGGCCATCCGGGGGCCGGCGCCCATGGTTCTGAAGATGCGCTAAACCATTCAACAAAGCTACTGAAATTTGGCAATTTCTACGTTTTGCGACGATAGTTATTCCATGGCTCTCCAGGGAGAACATGCCTTTGACGCTGCGCCCCGTGCCCACATACCTGTTGTTTCTGGCCACCCTTGGCCAGGGGGCCATTGCCGCGCCATCGGAAAACCCGGAGCCTCAGCAGCAACGGGATCATCAGTGCCAGCCCGCCCGGGTCGAAACCATCCAGTACAACGTCTTCTCCCCCGACGAGCCCGGCTTTACCTGGCTGCACGACTGGGCCAACCGATTCCACATCGTCACCCGCCCGGAGACCATCGAAGATCAGATCCAGGGGTTTGACCTGTGCGGCGATTCTTACGGTCTCTATGAGGTGGAACGGCACCTGCGGGAGCTGCCCTACATCCGCAGTGCCCGGGTAACCGTCAAGGATGAGACCGCAGACAGCGATGAGCGGGTGGTTCAGGTGGAGACCTGGGATACCTGGACCCTGCTGCCCAAGTTCGACTTCAGCCGTCAGGGGGGCGAGTCCAAATTCGGCATCGGCATCATCGAGGGCAACCTGCTGGGCTACGGCGCCCACACCGAGCTGGCCTACTTCAACGAAACCGACCGCACCGGCTATGTCTTCGACCTGGAAACCGGCCTGTTTCAGGGCAAACACCTGACCGGGCGCATCACCCTGGTGGACTCCGACGACGGTGAACGCACCCGCCTGCGCATCGAGCGCCCCTTCTACTCCCTCAATACCCGCTGGGCCACCTACATGGATTGGGACAACGAGACCCGGGAAGACACGGTGAAACAGGGCGGTGAAGACATCAACGAATTTGGTGTGGATCTGCGTGCCTTCCTCGTCTCCTGGGGCTGGTCCAAGGGGCTTCAGGGGGACAAGGTGCTCAGATACCGGGTGGGGCTCACCTATGAGGACCGTCAGTTCAGCCCCATACCCGAAACCACCCTGCTCCCTGAGAATCGCAAGCATCAGCAGGGGTGGTTCCAGGTGGAGTACCTTGAGGATCACTTCGATGAAGTGTTCAACCTGTACCTCATCAACAAGGTGGAGGACGTCAACTTTGGCGCCGCCGCCTGGCTGCGAGCAGGCTGGGACTTCGAGAATAACGGGCTGGTGCTTGCCGGGGCCTTTACCCAGGGACACCACCTGACCGATCACTCCCGCTGGTTCTACCGGATGGTGCTGGACAGTGAACCGGTGGACGAAGACAGCTACCGTTATCTGCTGAACATTCGCAACGAGCTGTTCGTCGACATCAATGGCCGCTGGCGCTGGTACAACAAGGTGCATGCGGTGGCGAGCAACAACCAGTACCTGGATCAGCCGGTTGCTCTGGGGGGCGATACGGATATGCGCGGCTACCCGGTGCAGTTTCAGCATGGTGAGCACAGCCTGCTGATGAGCAATGAGATGCGCTACTACCCGGGGATCACCTGGTATCAGATTCTGGAAGTGGGCGGCGTGGCGTTTTGGGATTTGGGCAAGACCTACGGAAGCACCCCCTACCAGGAGGACAATGACAAATTGCTGCAAAGCGTGGGCGTGGGCCTGCGCCTGTACGCCTCACACTCCAGCAACAACGTCATCCATATGGATCTGTCCCACCCCATCACCGATCAGCAAGGGGTGGACAACATCGAATGGCGCCTGCAGGTCCGCGCCTACTTCTAACCCGTTTTAAGCCAGGCTGCCTACCACTTCGGCGGCCTGTCGGATGGCACGCTTGGCGTCCAGCTCAGCCGCAACATCGGCACCACCGATGAGCACATAGGGGATCTGACGGGACTCCAGCTCAGGCACCAGGCCACGGTTGGACTCCTGACCGGTACAGAGCACTACGGTATCCACCTCAATCAGCTTTTCCTGATCCTCATGGCGGATATGCAGCCCCTGATCGGACACCTTGAGATACTCCACACCCGCCAGCATCTTAACACCGCGATCTTTGAGCACGGTGCGGTGGATCCAGCCTGTGGTCTTACCCAGGCCTTTACCCGGCTTGCTGGCTTTACGCTGCAGCAGGGTGATCTCCCTGGCTGACTCGAAGGCGGTGCTGTCTCTGTCGGTCAAGCCTCCACCGGATACGTAGTCGGGGTCCACGCCCCACTGCTTCAGCCACACCTGGGGGTGCAGGGTGGCAGACTCATGGGCTTCTGAGAGGTACTCCCCCATGTCGAAACCGATGCCACCGGCGCCCATCAGGGCAACGCGCTTGCCAACCTCGGCCTGGCCCTTGAGCACCTGCTGGTAGGTCACTACCTTGGCGTTGTCCACGCCCTCGAGTTCAGGCACCCTGGGCGTCACCCCCGTGGCCAGCAATACGTGGTCGAAGGCTTTGAGCTTATCCGCATCGGCATCCTGCCCCAGACACAGTTCCACACCCAGGCGGTTGAGTCGCTGCTTGAAGTAATCCAGAGAGGCTTGAAACTCCTCCTTACCGGGGATCTTACTCGCCAGCTTAAACTGTCCGCCCAGTTCGGCGTCACGTTCAAACAGGGTCACCTTGAAGCCGCGCTCGGCGGCGTAGCAGGCACTGGCCATGCCAGCGGGTCCTCCACCAATAACTGCCACGCTCTTGCCTGAGCTGGCAGGCTCCAGCTTGAGCTCAGTTTCGTAACAGGCGAAGGGGTTTACCAGGCAGGTGGCGCGTTTCAATGAGAAGGTGTGGTCCAGACAGCCCTGGTTACAACCGATGCAGATGTTGATGTCTTCTGCCTCGTCCCGGGCCGCCTTATTGACGAATTCGGCGTCCGCCAGCAGAGGCCGGGCCATGGAGACCATGTCTGCCTGACCACTGGAGAGGATGGTTTCCGCCACTTCCGGGGTGTTGATGCGGTTGGTGGCCACCAGGGGCACAGACACTTCGCCCTTGAGACGCTCGGTAATGAAGGTAAAGGCGGCTCTGGGCACGCTGGTGGCGATGGTGGGGATGCGCGCCTCATGCCAGCCGATGCCGGTATTGATGATGCTCACGCCCGCCTGCTCCAACCATTTGGCCAGCTGCACCACCTCCTCCCAGTCATTGCCGCCCTCGACCAGATCCAGCATGGAGAGGCGGAAGATGATGATGAAATTCTCTCCCACCTCTTCGCGGATGGCGCGCACCACCTCCAGGGGGAATTTAGCTCTGGCCTGAATGTCGCCGCCGTACTCATCCTTGCGCTTGTTGGTACGACTGCACAGGAATTGGTTGAGCAGGTAACCTTCGGAACCCATCACCTCCACACCATCGTATCCGGCTTTCTGAGCCAATTTGGCCGACGCTGCGTAATCCTTTACGGTGCCGCGGATCTGTCTCAGGCTCATCTGACGAGGCTTGAAGGGTGTAATTGGGGCCTTGATGGCGCTGGCAGAGAGACTGAACGGGTGGTAACCGTAGCGACCTGCGTGCAGAAGCTGCATGCAGATCTTGCCATCCTCCGCGTGCACCGCATCGGTGATTTTCCTGTGCTTGGAGACCTGCCAGGGGAAGCTTAACTGACTGGCGTGGGGCGCCAGACGGCCCCGGAAGTTGGGGGAGATCCCCCCGGTAACAATCAGGCCCACTCCCCCACGAGCTCGTTCGGCGTAGAAGGCCGCCAGCTTATCGAAGCCGCCCTTCTCCTCCTCCAGGCCGGTATGCATGGAGCCCATAAGCACTCTATTTTTCAGTGTGGTAAAGCCCAGATCCAGGGGCGCTAGCATGTGGGGGAAATTCATGACAGAAACCTTAAACATCCATTTAAAACTGGTGTTCAGATTACCCCGGAGTGATCAAGATCACAACCTCGTTGTGGGAGGCGGATTAAAAAGGTTCATCGCGCATTACCGGGAAAAGCGGCTCGTATCTTCAGGAAGAAGTAGTCGCTGTCCCGGTATCCGTAGGCC
>NZ_JBLXDO010000010.1:0-142447 GCF_048263965.1 Ferrimonas sp.
CCCCAAACTTGCTTCCAATCGACGACCTTGGAGATGAAGTGCTTGTACCTCTCTTGGTCAGAGAGATTGTTTACGGCAAGAATCTGCTGCTCATTCATCTTGTAGGACACAAATTCACCTTGAAACATAACGCCTCAATCAGCCGCTGCCGTAGGCGGTCGGCTGGATTGACTTGTTAGGTTCGTGGTTGAAGGCTACTAATATATTCCTCAATCCACTCATTATTAAGCTCTAGCTTTACACTCCTTCTAATGCCGCCAATAATTCCCGAAAGCTGAATAAAGGAAAAATGTTGCCTCTTTATGTTTGCAACAGCTTCTCTACTATCCCATTCTCTTGCGACGAGGGAGGCTATCTGCTGAGGAAGGTCAAACTCTAGCTCGAACCAACCTTGGTCACCAGGTTGAAAGTCCAGAGGTGTAAATTTCCAATTTCCTGTTTGATATCCAACTACTCGGCATTGCACTACATCTGTTTCAAATGCATGAGGTGGTAGCTCTTGCTGAGTGAGAAGGTGCAAAGGCCAACGCCCTTGGAGCATGCCAAAGTAAGAGCCTTGAATCTGTTGCAGAGACTCAACTAAAGCAGTATCAATTAACTCGATTCCTTCTTCTGTTAGATAGCTACGTATGTCCATATCATAGAAAGATCCTCGAATTGCATTTCTATATCTTTCTCTAACTTCTTTGACAGATTGCTTCCCAAGATTAGTTAAGCACTCTGGAGTAAATTGCATAATAGCTCTAATTAGAGGTTGAATGACAGATACATTATTGTATTGGATTAAAAATATTTGATGAGCTAGAGCATACTCAATTGCACCAGCTGTATAACCTGATGTAGAAAATATTGCTGAATGATAGTTAAAGCTAGGAACTTGAAGATGTTGCCCTGCTCTACGCTGAACAGTAAAGTAATTCTCCGAAATATCTTTGAGTACGCCAACAGAATTACGAGCTACGTCAATTCCAACGGGTCTATTTTCACGGTAACATTTGGCTTCAACCATTAACCTCAGTGGGTACATAAATGCTGGAGATGCAGGAAATAAAGCTAAAGCGTCAATCTGATGCCAAGAACCTCTTCCTCGAACTTCTAATCCCGAATGCCCACCACGTAACTCTTGGCTATTAAAAACACTAGAATTTGTGAGAGTTTCATATCCCACTTTTTCTAATAAGTGAAGTATTGCCTCTTCTAATAAGGCTCCCCTTACTTGGGAAATATTTGACACGTATTACTCCTTGGTTACGTGTATGTATAAGAACCTAACAGCTTATTATGCGGCGACTTGCCGCCTATCACTCATTAAAATCTCGCCGCCTATCCGCAGGGGGCGACATTCTCTAATCACACCAAAATCACATTAACATCATTGACTTACCGGCCAATTTACCCCTAATCGTTAAAGGCAGTTTTGAGCGTAAGGCGGATCCCGCTTGCGGAAAAGCGGATTTGACCTATAACTGTATATCCATACAGTTATCGAGAGCCATCAATGACATCTCCATTTCTTCAGCATCTGGCCGAGAGGATGCGCGCCATGCGATACCGTGAAAACACGGTGCGCACCTACTCACTCTGGATAAGGCGGTACATCAACTTCTGTGGTCAGAAACATCCCTCTGAGTTGGGCCACTGCGAAGCTGAGCGGTTCCTGTCCTACCTGGCTACCCAGTGCAATCTGTCACCCAGTACCCAGGCCATCGCTCTTAATGCGCTGGTGTTTCTCTATAAGGAGATCGTCAATCAGCCACTGGCACTGACATTGGAGTTCCAGCGCTCCCAACGCCAGCCCAAACTGCCGGTGGTTCTGACCCAGTCCGAGGTGTCCGCCCTCCTGGCCAGCGCAGCGCCTCGCTACAGATTGGCCATGCAGCTGATGTATGGCAGTGGTCTTCGCAAGAGTGAGGCCTACCGCTTGAGAATCAAAGACCTCGATTTTGATTATTCCGGTATCCAAATCTGGGACAGCAAGGGTGGTAAACATCGACGCGTGACGTTAGCCAGGGAGTTGTTCGACGCCCTAAGGTGCCAGATTTCTCGAGTACACCATCTGCTTCAGCAGGATCGTAAGCATCCGCAGTACCGTGGCGTTAACATGCCATTCGCCCTGGCCAGAAAGTTCCCAAATGGCCCCTTTGAACTGGGGTGGCAGTTTCTCTTTCCCTCGGACACTCTGTCCCACGATCCTGACGGCGGCGCGTTAAGACGTCACCATATCCACCCATCCTGCCTTCGAAAGGCGGTGAAGATGGCAGCAAGAAAAGCCAAAATCACCAAACAGGTGACCTGCCACACTCTGCGTCACTCTTTCGCCACTCATCTTCTGCAGAGAGGCACCGACATTCGTACCATACAGGCGCAACTGGGGCATCGGGATTTGAGGACCACACAAATCTATACCCACGTATTGCAGATGGGAGCGGATGGCGTTCAGAGTCCACTAAGTCACTTAGGTCACAACATTGATTATGTTAGTGAACGCCAACCTATATGCCATTGAAAACATTGGACTAACACTTTGATAACCCACTGTGTTTGGGCACAGCTCCGCCGTTTCGGCAACCTGTTCGAAGGTGCTGAAAACTAAGGAATTAGTCGGGTTGTGAGGGGTTACTCTACCCCAGTGGTAAGAGTTAAACAATTTGCTGGATCAAACTCTTGAATCATATGGGCCAAAGCGGACTGTCGTTGGCATTGTGTGCGGCCTAAGCTCCTGGACGGCGCCAGAGTGACCACTCCCCGGTCAATAGCCTGGAGGATGAAAAAGTTCTTGGGTTATTTTATTGTGTCGCTGCCAGAAGCAGCTCTTCATTCTATTGAGCGGTTCTTGTTTATGGTCAACCCACACTATTTTTTATCTGGGCATCAAGGTGAGAATGAACAACAAAAAAGGCACCCCTTCCGTCAGAAGACGAATATACAGAAGGGATGCCATGGCCTTAAGAACGGCGAGCCTGTATTTCAAATTTTTCTGAAATACAGTGACGGCAGCATTGGGATGAGATGAATTCCGGAGCCGAAACTCCAGCCTACTCTGCCGTCGCGCTTACCTTACTTCTTAAGCTCGTGTGGCCACTCTTTCTCTACACGCTCAGAGATAAACTTGGCCTTATCAGTTTTCATCTTCTCCAGGTCGAGACCAGCCAGAGGTTGTGCCTCAGCTTTGGTGTCTACCGCGGTAATGTCGAAGACATAGTCCGGATCATACTTCGCCAGCAGGGCATCCGCCTCTACCAGGGCTGTATCGATGATGCCGTTGGATTTCTCCAGCAAGCGAACCGCTTCCGCCTTGTTGTGGGCGTGGATACCGTGAGACGCAGTGGCGCTGTCCCAGAACCATTGAGCGTTGCGGATCTTGGTCAGCAGGCTGTTCATCTCACCGGCCAGTTCATTGCCCGCTTTCAGCGCGCCTTCGTAGCTGGCTTTCGCCTCACCGATGGTCTTGCCCTCTTTGAGGCCTTCTACACCGTTGGCAGACCAGATGGCCTGGGCCTTGAAGTGCAGTTCGGTCAGACGAGCATCGGTGCCGTTGGCGCCAAAGCGCAGAGCCTTGATCTCGTCCTTGCGACCACTGAGGATGGTCTCGAAGGTATCGGGGTTGTGACAACCCTGACAGCTGCTGGGCAGCCTGGCCGCATCGAAGCGAACGTTGTGGTTAGAGTACTCAACACCGTCGTCGTTGGTGGACTTGGGCATGTGACAGGTAACACAGCTGAAGTCCAGGTGGCCAGACATCACGTGGCTGGTACGGTCGGCCAGGTTTTCGTACTCGGGGTGCTGAGTCTTCAGGCTGGGCGCGCCGGAGATGGCATTGGTCCAGTCCTTGAAGCCGATGGAGTCGAAGTAAGCCAGCTGAGCTTCGGCGGAAAAGCCGTCATACAGGCCATCGTCGCCGGCGTAACCCGCTTGTGAGGCGTAGTCAGTCTTCACACCGGGCACCCAGAAGTCCCAGGGGTATTTCACCTTCTTGTGGTCGGTGCCATCGAAGTAGTATTCGACGTGACACTGGGCACACACCTGGCTGCCCTGCTCAGCGGCATCCTGAGCACCGAAGGTAAGACCGACAGTGGTCATGGCCCGGTCGGTATAGGGGCGGGACAGGCGCAGCTGGTCTTCACCCAGCTCATGGCAGTCGGCACAGCCAATAGTGCTGGCCATCTCATGGCCCCAGGTGGACCAGGAGTTGTCGGTGAAGTTGGCTTCACCAATCTCATCGTACATTCTGGCCAGGTCCGGAGATTTACAGGACCAGCAACTGGCCGCCATGGCTTCGCCCTGAACGGCACCGTCGACGATCATCGGGCTGCCGGTGCGCAGCGAGGAGATCACATCCGTCAGCGCAAAGTGGTGACCACGGGCGCGATTGTAGTCTTTGGCAAAGCCGTAGCCCGCCCAGGTCACGACCAGATTGGGGTTATCTTCCAGAAGATCGGTCACGCCCTCTTCCGGCGTATTTTCTTCGGTTTTGGCCCAGGAGGCGTGCTGATCCGGGAAGCTCTCGGCCCAGTTATCACTGTTGTAGAAGTCAACGGCACCCGTTGGTGGAATCATTTCGCAGGTGTTGGTGTCGGTGTTCAGCACTGTGCCCTCACCGCACTCCACCGCCGGTGGCGGTTCTACCGGAACCACTTCACAGACATTGGTTTCGGTGTTAAGGACAGAGCCCTCACCACATTCAACGTTTACAACCGTAGTATCATCGTCATCACAACCGACAAGCACCGCCGATACGGCAACTGCAACAAGCAACTTATTAATTTTCATCATTTCCCTCTGAAAACTTTTTAGAGTGAGTTGCAACGGGCCCATTGCGTTAAAGATTTAATCACCGCGATTAATAAAACAGCAATGCCAGATCTTTGCGTTTATTTAAAAATGTGAACAAGATATTATCAAATACCCCTTTGGGAGTACCACTTTATAGGTATATGGGTATTGACCAAATAAACAAATACCGTTCGACAATATTTTATTCCCCCCATGAACAAAATCGCGCAAGATTGAATTCATCCAAAAAACAAATTTGTTTTGGCCGCGCCAATCCAATATATGAATGACTAATAATTTCTCTATGTTCTAACCATAGAAGAAATAATAATAGATATCTCGACGAACATGATTTAAATCATTACCCTGGCGCATGCAATTATCAGTAATAACCACAAAATGTTCGACCTGAACAATGAGGTTATTCGACACAGGAGCACAACACTGTCGGCAAAAAGGGAAAAGTAAAAACAACGGTAGGCGATGAGCGGGCAGAGGGGGCCCGCTCGGTGCCAGTCCAGTTGTCGCTACCCGGCATTCAGGCTTTAGAGGTGAACCTCCACGGCCGTTCTGTCCCGCTTGGGCAGCGAGCGTACGACCAGGGCGTGGGAGTTGTCGATCATTCGCTCTATTTCGCCATTGGGAATGGAGCCATCCAGAATCACCGTATTCCAGTGTTTCTTATTCATGTGATACCCGGGAATCACCGCATCGAAGATGTCTCTCAGCGCCAGGGCTTCATCGGGGTCACATTTGAGGTTCATCCAGTAGTGGCGCCTATCCTGGCTGAGTGCCAGGGTGGCGAACATCTTGCCCTTTACCTTAAATACCGCCACCTCTGGCCCGAACGGGGTGTCCAGTAAGCAGCAGGGGCGTGCCAGCAGGTAGGATTTGACCTGTTGTTGGTCCATGATCACCTCCGCTGTGGTTAGGAAAGGTTTTGCTGATGGCGACGGATCGCAGCCACCACTTCATCTGGGTTATCGGTACCCAGGCGGATTATCTTACCGCAATGCAGCCTGAGCTCGACGGCATAGTGGCCCGAGACCTGGTATACCCAGCCACTGCGCCCCAGATGAACCGGCCATCGGCCATCTTCACTTCGTGCGATCACCGATACCTGGTCAATTTCTGATAGAGAGAGTTGCCGACGCCACACCCGGGGGCCGAAGTACCAGCGAACGAAAGCGGGATGCACTTCGATGGTCAGGGAGCTGAGCATGGCTCCAACCATGAGTACCAGAGTAGAAAGCAGCAGAACAGGTAAGCTGTCACAGCCTGCCCACCACAGTGTGATCAACAGGGCGGTGAGCCCCGACACCATCATGCCGCTGAATTGAGTCCGTCGATATAGTGCGCCCACACACTGCTCTCCCTGAGACTGACGCCAATCTCCATGCTAGAGAAAGGATCGAACCTCAATCTTGATCCTGAGCAGAATCTGGGGCGCTTTATCGAATATTTATCGATTTTAGTCCTGCTAAAGTGTGCGAAAAGCAGATGTTGCCGTCCCTGACACCAAAAGAACAAACACACGCACACGCAAGGCTAAAGAGGCGCATCAGTCGCTGAGGCCCACCTCCATCGCCCTGACCACCTGGCGAAGCTGTGTCGCATCCATGATGTAGGGCGGCATGATGTACACCAGACGACCGAAGGGACGGATCCAGACGCCCTGCTCCACAAACACCTTCTGAATCTCGGCAACGTGCACCGGTTCATGGGTTTCCACCACCCCGATGGCGCCAAGCCAGCGCACCGATTTCACCTTCTCCAGCTCCGTCAGGGGCGGCAAAAGCTCCGCCAGATGCGTTTCAATCTGCGCCACTTGGTTTTGCCAGTGCCCTTCGCCAATCAGCGTCAGGCTGGCGTTGGCCACGGCGCAGGCCAGGGGGTTACCCATAAAGGTGGGGCCATGCATGAAGCACCCCGCCGCACCGGAGCAGACGGTGTCGGCCACATGCTTGGTGGTCAGGGTGGCCGCCAGGGTCATGTAGCCTCCGGTCAGCGCCTTGCCCAGACAGAGGATATCCGGGCTGATTCCCGCATGCTCGCAAGCAAACAGCTTGCCGGTGCGGCCAAAACCGGTGGCAATCTCATCGCAGATCAGCAGCACCCCATGCTGGTCACACAGCTGGCGAACCTGCCGCAGGAACTCGGGATGATAGAAGCGCATCCCCCCGGCCCCCTGGACTATGGGCTCGAGAATGACCGCGGCCAACTGCTGATGGCTGGCCATGAACTTGTTGCGGAAGTCGCTGAAGTCGTCCGGGTTCCAGGGGTCGAAGAAGCCGCCCTCGGGAGAGTCGGCAAAGATGTGCTCCGGCAGAAACCCCTTATAGAGGCTGTGCATGGAGTTATCCGGATCGGTCACCGACATGGCAGCAAAAGTGTCGCCATGGTAGCCGTGGCGCAGAGTCAGGAACTTGGCCCGACGCTCCCCCTTGGCGGCCCAGTACTGCAGGGCCATCTTCAGTGCCACTTCCACCGACACCGAACCCGAATCTGCCAGGAACACCTTCTCCAGAGGCTCAGGCGTCATCGCCACCAGCTTGCGACACAGCTCCACCGCCGGCTTGTGGGTGATGCCACCAAACATCACGTGGGACATCTGCTCCAGCTGGGCGGCGGCCGCCTGGTTCAGCTCAGGGTGGTTGTAGCCGTGGATGGCCGACCACCAGGAGGACATGCCATCGATCAGCCGTCGCCCATCCTCCAGAGTCAGCTCCACCCCGTCGGCGCGGGTCACCGGGTAACAAGGCAAGGGGTCCAGTGTGGAGGTGTAGGGGTGCCAGACATGGTCTTGGTCAAACTGAATGTCGATGGTCATTTTTTAATCAATAGTCAATGGTTAAACCTGTTGTTGGTTGACAGTCTATCGGCTTGGATTAGACTAGCCAAGCATTTACCTATAACCACATACAGATTGGGGAGCCGCCGTGGAGCTGCGACATAACTGGACCCGGGAAGAGGTCGACACCCTGTTTAACCTGCCTTTTATGGAACTGATGTTCCAGGCACAACAGGTGCACCGCCAATATCACGATCCCAACAAGGTGCAGGTCAGCACCCTGCTCTCCATCAAGACCGGCGCCTGCCCTGAGGACTGCAAATACTGTCCCCAGAGTGCCCACTACCGAACCGACATCGTCAAGGAGCGGCTGATGGAGGTGGAGCAGGTGCTGGAGTCTGCCCGCAAGGCCAAGGCCGCAGGCTCTCAGCGCTTCTGCATGGGCGCCGCCTGGAAGAACCCCAAAGAGCGCGACATGCCCTACCTGGTGGAGATGATCCGCGGCGTCAAAGATATGGGCATGGAAACCTGTATGACCCTGGGGATGCTGGACGCCCATCAGGCCAAAGAGCTGGCCGACGCCGGTCTGGATTACTACAACCACAACCTGGACACCTCCAGGGAGTACTACGGCAACATCATCACCACCCGCACCTACCAGGATCGACTGGACACCCTGAGCCATGTCCGCGACGCCGGGATGAAGGTGTGTTCCGGCGGCATCATCGGCATGGGCGAAAGCGCCGACGACCGTTTTGGCCTGCTGGTGGAACTGGCCAACCTGCCTACCCACCCGGAGAGTGTGCCCATCAACATGCTGGTTAAGGTGAAGGGCACCCCCATGGAGGAGGCCGAGGATGTGGAGGCCTTCGACTTTGTTCGCCTGATTGCCATTGCCCGCATCATGATGCCCCAATCTGCGGTGCGCCTCTCCGCCGGCCGGGAAAACATGAACGAGCAGATGCAGGCCCTGTGCTTTATGGCCGGTGCCAACTCGGTGTTCTACGGCTGCAAGCTGCTGACCACCCCCAACCCGTCCGAAGACAAGGACCTGCTGCTGTTCAACAAGCTTGGCATCAACTCGGAGCAGAAGTCCCAGCGCCCCGACGTGGCCGAGGCCGATGCCCTGATGGCCAGGGTCAGCCACAATATCGCCTCCCGCCCCAGCGATGAGGACCTGTTCTACGATGCCAGCCGCTGATCCGCTCAAGGCACGCATCGACCAGGCCCTGGCCGACAGGCTCTCTCAGGGCCTGCTGCGCCACCGCCAGCCGATTCAGCGGCAGGAGGGGGCCAAAATCAGGGTGGATGGCAGGCTCTACCACCACTTCTGTGGCAACGATTACCTGGGCCTGGCCCAGTGCGACCACATTCGCCAGGCGTGGCAGGATGGTCTGCAGCGCTTCGGTGCCGGCAGCGGCGCCTCTCCCCTGGTCACCGGCCATCACCAGGCCCATCACCAGTTGGAACAGCTGCTGTGTGACTGGCTGGGATTCGAGGCCGCCCTGCTGTTCTCCAGTGGCTTTGCCGCCAATCAGGCGGTGATCCACGCCCTGATGCATAAGGGCGATCTGCTGCTGCAGGACAGACTCAATCACGCTTCCCTTCAGGAGGCGGGCCATCTCTGCCCGGCCACCATGAAGCGCTTCGCCCACAACAACAGTGCCGATCTGGCTCGCCGCCTCGAGGCCGCACCCGGCGACCGCCCCAAGCTGGTGATCACCGAAGGGGTGTTCAGCATGGATGGGGATCAGGCCCCGCTGGCCGAGATGCGCCAGCTGTGCGATAAGCAGGGCGCCTGGCTGATGGTCGACGACGCCCACGGCTGTGGCGTATTGGGGCCACAAGGGCGAGGCAGCTGCGCCGCCGCCCAGATAGAGCCGGATATTCTGGTGGTCACCTTCGGCAAGGCGTTTGGCTGTGCCGGCGCCGCGGTGCTGTGCCGCAGCGACGTGGCCCAGTATCTGACCCAGTTTGCCCGCCACCTGGTTTACTCCACCGCCCTGCCCCCGGCCCAGGCCTGTGCCCTGGCCGAAGCGGTGCGCCAGATTCAGAGCCAGCCATGGCGACGTGAGCGCTTGCACACCCTGTCAGAGCTGCTAGCCGCCAACCTGGAGGCCCATGTGCCCCTGGTGAGCACCGCCACGCCCATCAAGCCGCTGATGGTGGGAGAGAGCCAGCGCGCCCTGGAACTGTTCGCTCAGCTAAAAGAGAAAGGATTCTGGATCAGCGCCATCCGGCCCCCGACGGTACCCGCCGGCCAGGCCAGACTGCGGCTGACCCTGAGCGCCGAACACAGCGATCAGCAGATATTGGCACTGGCCGATGCCCTGAATGAGGTGTGGCATGCAGCCGAAACAGAATAAAGCATTGACGCAGCACAATAAGGACGCCATCGGTCGCACCTTTGGCCGCGCCGCCGCCAGCTATGACAGTCATGCCGAGCTGCAGCGACTGGTCGGCGAGCGCCTGCTAACCCTGGCAGGGCCGCTGCCACTGGGGCAGGTGCTGGATCTGGGCTGCGGCAGCGGTCACTTCACCGAGAAGCTGGCCAACCAGGGACATCAACTGGTCGCCCTGGACCTGGCCTCCCCCATGCTCGACCACACCCGTCGGCGTTGCCCCCACGTCCTGTGCCTGCAGGGTGATGCCGATGCCCTGCCTCTGGGCAGCGACTGTGTGGACATGGTGTTTTCCAGCCTGGCCCTTCAGTGGAGCCAGGATCTGACCCATGCCCTGAGGCAGCTCAAACGCTCGGTGCGCCCCGGCGGCCGCATCCTGATCAGCACCCTGGCCGAGGGCTCCCTGAATGAACTGGCCCAGGCCTGGCGTCAGGTTGACAACCAGCCCAGGGTCAATCGCTTTATGAGTGAGGAAGCGCTGCGCATCGCCGTCGCCTCCGCCGGACTCAATCCGGCTCAGCTGAGCTTTGAAACGGTGACCCTGCATTACGATTCCGCCCTGGCGGTGATGCGTGCCCTCAAGGGGGTCGGCGCCACCCACCTGCACCAGGGTGATGGCCACAGGACCTTGAGCCGCCATACCCTGGCGGCTCTGGAGCAGGCCTACCAGACCCTGGCTTCAAGCCCCAAACAACTGCCCCTGAGTTACCGTGTCTGCTACGGAGTGTTTACCCTTGACTAAGACCTTCTTCGTTGCCGGCACCGATACCGACATCGGCAAGACCCTGGCCGCCAAAGCCCTGCTTCAGGCGCTCAATGCCCTGGGCATCCACAGCGCGGGTTACAAGCCGGTGGCTGCCGGCTGCCACAGCACGGCCGAGGGACTCAGAAACGACGATGCCCTGACTCTGCAGCAGGCCTCCTCGCTCTCCCTTGCCTACCGGGAAGTGAACCCTTATGCCCTGACCCAGCCACTGTCACCCCACCTGGCTGCGCCCATGGACCAGGTGGAGATCGAGTCTGAGGTGTTGACCCAGGGACTGCAGCAGTTGCAAGCACAAGCGGAGGTGGTGGTGGTGGAAGGCGCCGGAGGCTGGCTGGTGCCCCTGTCGGACACCGAGAACCTCAACCAATGGGTGGTTGAACACCAACTGCCGGTGATCCTGGTGGTGGGAATTCGCCTGGGCTGCCTGAATCATGCCCTGCTGAGCAAGCGGGTGATTGAGGCCGACGGCCTGAAGCTGGCTGGCTGGATCGCCAACCATGTGGACCCCGACGCCGCCTGCCAACAGGAAAACCTGGACTATCTGCGCCAGCACCTGGGGGCACCTCTGTTGGGGCGCATCCCCTATCTTCAGCAGACCGACACTGACGTCGGCCACTACCTGGATTTGAGCCCGCTCGCCCTTGGGGGCAAGTAACAGTTCCAGAGAGCCTCAGACTCAACCGGCGGCCAGACGGTGTGGATGGGGATCAAGTTCGCTCTGCAAAACATCCTGCCATAACCGGGTCTTTTGTCTGGGGTGAAAGAAGCCCCAGTGCCCGGTTTTGCCGCCGCACTCCTTACGGGTCAGGTGCACCAGGGTCACCGGTGCCTTGCGGTAATCCAGATGAAGCCTCTCCACATTCTTCGGTGAGATCAGCTCATCATCCTCGAAACTGATGGCGGTGATGGGGCAGCGTACCGAGGCAAAGCCTGCCCGAATGGGCTCACCCTCCACGCCCACGGCATAATTGGGATGCAGACACCAGCGGCGCCACTGGCGCATCACGCCTGCGGGCAGATCGCCCACCATTTTCAGCCTCTTTCCGGGAAAATACCCCACCACATTGGTGGCTAGGGGCGCCGCCAGGTACCACAGCAACCACACCCTGCGCTTCAGTTTGGGAGGCGCTTCACGCCAATAGCCACTGCCAGCAGCAACCGTGATGATTCTGTCGAGAAGATGGGAGTTGGGCGTCATCCCCGGCAGTTGGCCTCCCAGGCTGTGGCCCAGCCAGATGAGTGGGTGGGCCTGATCGTGTCGATAGGCGGCGTTGATCACCGCCGCACAGTCAAAACGACCCCAGTCGAGAATGTTGACGTGACACTGCTGCAGTGGGCCCTTTCTGGATGCGCCCAGGCCGTGATAGTCGAAGGTGATGACGGTGAGGCCCTGCTCTACCAGCCAGTGCACCAGAGGCTGGTAGTACTGCTGGGCCACGCCCATGGCCGGGGCGAGTATCAGGGTGGCAACGGCGTCGCCGTCGGGGCGGTACCAACTGGTGGCCACTTCGTAGCCCCCTGCCGTCGTCAGTGGCCGCAACTCCATCTGCATGCGGTGCTCCTTAGATCGTTTTCATTTAGTCACCGGATGATGCAGCGTCCACCACGGGATCCAGCGCGGGCTAATATACTCTCACTGCTAAAATTTCTATATGGCTAATCTCTGAAGATCAGCCCATCTAAATCTCAAATATTCCTCCCGACCGCAGGGCCGTCATCGGCACTTTCAACCACTGCTACCCTTTGCTGTTGCGGCCCAGGCTGCGGTCTTCGGGGAGTGACCCCGCCTATGAGTTTTTGACGAGGAGTTCACCATGGCATATGTCAGTATCAACGGCGTGCAGTATGAGAAAACCCTGCTTGATATGGCCCAGGCCCACACTCAGGGAGTGGGCGAACATCGCATATCCAAAGATGAGGCGATGGCATTGCTCAACAGTGCCCGCGATGGCCACTCTGTTACCCCTACCGAGATGAGGACGCTTAACTACATCCGCGACCATTATGACTTTACCGATGCCGCAGCCACCGTCTGGGAGGACCAAATCGGTAAACTTTAACCCCCAGGGGCGGGTCATAACCCCGCCCTTATCACACCATAAAAAACAGATACGCAAATCTTTCTTCTAACCATCATCAATTAAATTGATATCGAGACGTTTCGGATGGCGCCTGACACCCACCCACAAGGTCGGGCTCAAGATCATGCGTCGCACAAGGGTCACAGCCTGATCAACCAAGACTCAGGCAGCCACTTATCAGCCGGATCACTGATAATCCAGATTTATATCAATGGATCCTATTATTATGATCCCCCCGGACCCGTACCGATCACCTGCCCCTATCCATCCACGTCCGCAAAAAGCAAAACCCCGTTCGAGCCAAATCTCAAACACGCCAACAAGGTGACGGCAATCACTCAAGCAACCCCGGCCGCGTGATCCGGATCGCGCAAAACCACCCACCTTCGCCACCAAATTTCAGAATTCCGGACCAAGCCATTAATCAGATTTACTTATTATCATAGAAAAAAAGATCAATTTTTCTTTTATGACCCCTCCCCGTAACGTGAAGGTGAACCACTGCAATACCAACCAGATGTGAGCCAAGGAGCGCCATCATGTTTTTTGTGACGCCACACCCATTCAGTCATCGGAGAGGTAAACCATGTTGACCCCAGTTTCCTCTCTTCCCAAATCCGACCCGCTGATCGCCGCCGCCGAGCGCTTTGGCCAGGGCAAGCTGGCCAATGGCCGGGGCAAAACCTTTGCCCTGGCGATCATGGCTGGCCTGTACATCGGCATCGCCTTTACCTTCTACATCACCGTGGTTACCGGTGCCGTCGACCAGTCCTGGGGACTGACCCGCCTCGCCGGCGGCCTGGTGTTCAGCCTGGGCCTGATCCTGGTGGTGCTGTGCGGTGCGGAACTGTTCACCAGCACCGTGCTGACCGTGGTCCCCTGGGCCAATGGCCGGGTATCCACCGGCCAGATGCTTCGTCATTGGTCTCTGGTGTTTCTGGGCAACCTGACCGGAGCGCTGACTCTGGTGGGGCTGCTGATGCTGGCCAATCAGGGGGATCTGTATGGTGGCCAGTGGGGTCTGTCGGTGATGAACCTGGCCCAGCACAAACTGGAACACAGTTTTATGCAGGCGGTTGCCCTGGGAATCCTGTGTAACTTGCTGGTGTGTCTCGGGGTGTGGATGAGTTTCAGCACCAAAGATCCCCTGGGCAAAGCCCTGCTGCTGATGCTGCCTGTGGCCATGTTCGTCAGCACCGGCTTCGAGCACAGCATTGCCAACCTGTTTCTGGTGCCCCTGGGCATCGCCATCCGCCACAGCCAGGAGGCAGTCGACTGGCTGCGCCTGGGGCTGGAGCCCAGCCACTTCGCCCATCTGACCCTGGCGAACTTTCTCAAGAACAACCTGCTGCCCGTCACCCTGGGCAACATCATCGGCGGCGCCGCCATGGTGGGCCTGGCCCACTGGTGGATTCACGGCCGCACCCAGATTCAATCCGATTCCGTCCCTGCTCAAGGAGAGAAGATCATGACCAACACCAAACTGACTGCCGGCACCCTGTGTCACACCCTGCCCCTGACCATCAGCCCTGATACCCCTGTCACTCAGGCAGCCCAGCAACTGCTTCGCCGCGGTTGCGGTGCGGCCCTGGTGGTCGAAAACGACAAGCCTCTGGGTTTTGTGGATGACCAGGACCTGCTGCGCGCCTACTACCTGACCGAGTTTGAGGACACAGAACTGATGCCGGTCAGCAAGGTGATGCAACCGATCCGTTTCAGCTGTGATGTTGGCGAACCCCTGACTCGACTGGCCTGCAGCCTGGCGGTGGATGAAAAGACGCTCTATCCGGTCAGCGACGCCGGCTACCTCACCAGCTTCAATCTGGACAACCTGGAGCAACGCGCCATGAATGCCATCCCCCAGGGCAGCCAGCTGGTTGTGGTCACCCGGGACGGTCGTCTGGCCGGTGTGATTGAGCGCCGCGGTGTGCTGGCAGCACTCACCGATGAGCCTTGGCAGCAAGCCCCTCAGGAAACCGCCGAGGTCGCTTAACCCCAAGTGATGGTCAGAGGCTGTTGATCCCTTCCGAGAGTGTTGGCGACAGCGGTTGGCCTTAACAACCCCAGGCGCCCGGGCCTTGCTGATTCTGGCTAAGGACCCGGGCCGTTCACGGCGCCCCTATGGGCCAACCCGGCGGCAGCTGCTTTGGGTGGTGACGACTTGGAAGGCCAACGCTCCCGCCTTCAGAGTCACGCCTCAATGGGTGCCGTTCTTCTTAACCGAATTATCCCCCGCTAAGATCATTACCCCCGGTAAGCTGGTCACCAATTTCCTCCCCCTCAAGTAAAAAATCTGAACTATCTTTTTAGCCTGACCCAGGCCGAATCAAGGCCGGGCAAGGATGCCTCTCGAAGCCAGGACGGTTTTTCCCAACAGGAAACCACAACCCATGCCCGACAGTCCGTTGAAAGTGATCCACGTGGTACGACAGTTCCATCCCGGTGTCGGCGGACTGGAGAAGTTCGTCCAGGCCCTGGTGGAGGCGCAACGGGAGGCGGGCATCGATGCGTCTGTGGTGACCCTCAACCGGCTGTTTCACCAACCCAGGGCCCAGATATTGCCGGCCACGGATACCGTTGAGGGGATCCCGGTACGTCGCCTTCACTATGTGGGCAGCTACAAGTACCCCATAGCCCCCGGGGTTTTGCGCGCCATCGCCCCTGCCGATCTGGTTCATGTTCATGGCATCGACTTCTTTTTCGACTTCCTGGCCCTGACCCGCTCTGTGCATCGCAAGCCGCTGGTGGCCAGTACCCATGGCGGCTTCTTCCACACCCAGTTTGCCGCACGGCTCAAACGAGCCTACTTCCGCTCCATTACCCAGCTCAGCTGTAAGGCTTACCGCCATATCCTGGCCATCAGCCAGGGCGATTATGAAACTTTCGCCCAGATCTGCCAGGCCCCGAAGCTGAAACTGGTGGAGAACGGCGCCGACATCGACAAATTTCGTGGCGGCGGCAGTCGCATTGCCACCCGGGGGCTCATCTTCATCGGCCGTTTCTCCGACAACAAGCGCCTGGACAAGCTGCTGACCGCCTTTGCCTGTCTGGCCAAGCTGGATGAGGCTTACCACCTGGACATCGCCGGCCGCGACTGGGACAACAACCTGGTGAGACTGCGGCGCCAGATAGACAGCCTCGGCCTGCAGCAGCGGGTGAAGCTGCACCTGGGGCTGTCCGATGACCAGCTCACCAGCCTGACCAGCCACAACTCCTTTGTGGTCAGCGCCTCAGAATATGAAGGCTTTGGCCAGACCCTGCTGGAGGGGATGGCCGCCGGCCTCTTCCCTCTGGCTTCTCCCATTCCCAGCTTTCAGCGGGTGGTGGACGCGACGGGCGTGGGTCAGTGTCTGAGCTTTGATGACCCCGAGCTTTGGGCACTGAAAACCCACGAGCAGGTCAATCAGGTGGTTGAGGAGTACGCCGCCTATCGACGCCAGGCGATTCGTGCCTGCGGCGCCTTCTCCTTCGAGCAGTGCAGCCACACCATGATTCAGATCTACAAAGAGATGCTGGGCGGCAGGGAGCCGCCTCTGGACACCCAGGCAATGGAGCGCCCCAGATAGCCCAAACACGCTAAGAGGAGATCGCCATGCCACAACAGGTGCTGGTCACCGGCGGAGCCGGTTACATCGGAGCCATCCTGGTCCCCAAACTGCTGGAGCGGGGAGACAGCGTCACCATCATCGACAAGCTGCTGTGGGGCATTGGCCCGCTGCTGTCCATCATGGGACACCCGAACCTGCGGGTGTTCCACGCCGATGCCAGAGACGCGGAACAACTGATGCCCCTGGTGGACGAAGCGGATGTGATCGTCAACCTGGCGGCCATCGTCGGCTACCCCGCCTGCCAGCATCACCCCACCACGGCGAAAGAGACCAACGTGGGGATCATTGAAGCCATAGCCGGCCGCATGCGCCCCTCCCAGAAACTGATTCAGGCTTCCACCGGCTCCACCTATGGCGCCGTCGCCGGGGTGTGCACCGAAGAAACCCCCATCAATCCGCTGACCCTGTACGGAGAAACCAAGGCGGAAGCGGAACTTCACGCGTTGAAGGTAGGGGGGGTTCCCCTGAGGTTTGCCACCGTTTTCGGGGTCTCTCCCAGGATGCGCCTGGATCTTCTGGTCAACGACATCGTCCACCAGGTGGTGCATAACCGCACCTTCGTCATGTACGAAGGCCATGCAAGACGCACCTTTATCCACGCGGTGGACGCCGCCGCCAGCATCCTGTTTGCCATGGACCACTATGACCAGATGAGCGGACAGCCCTTCAATGTGGGCGATGAAGCCCTGAACTACACCAAGCTGGAGGTGGCCCAGCGCATTCAGGCCCAATACGACTACTACCTGCACTGCGCCGAATTTGGCGAGGACTTGGACAAGCGGGACTATGCCGTCAGCTATCAGCGAATCAAAACCCTGGGGTTTGGCGCCAGCGTCACCCTGGATCAGGGCATTGCCGAACTGCTCAAGGTCTGTCCTCTGATGAAACCCTTCTCCATCTACCGGAACTTTTAGGTCATGAGCAACACACCCTTAGGAGAGTGCCGATGAACCAATCCATCCCCTGGTCCCGCCCCGAAGTGGGCGACGAGGACCTGAAGGCGATCATTGGGGCCTTCGACGATGACTGGCTGACCATGGGCCCCAGGGCTGGCGAGTTTGAGAAGGCGATGGCCAAGCGCCTCGCCCGACGCCACGCCATCGCCGTCAGCAGCGGCTCAGTGGCTCTGGATATCGCCCTGCGCACCCTCGGGGTGACTCCGGGTGACGAAGTGATCATTCCTGCCATCACCTACTTCGCCACCGCTGCGGCGGTCTCCCGGGTTGGGGCCACCCCGGTGTTTGTGGACGTCTGCCCGGACAACCTCAATCTCGACCCCAAGGCCCTCAATGCCGCCCTCTCTCCCAGGACCCGGGGGATTGTCTACATCGACTACGGTGGTCTGCCTGCCAATTTCCAGGCGCTCAATGAGCTGGCACGGCGGCACGAACTGTTCCTGCTTCACGACGCCGCCCACTCCCTGGGTGGCCTCTATCGGGGAGCTCCTCTGGGCAGTCAAGCCGACATCGCCACCATGAGCTTCCATATGGCCAAGGTGATGACCTGCGTCGAGGGGGGGATGATCTTCACCGACGATGATGAACTGGCCCACACCCTGAGGCTGTACCGCAACCAGGGGGAGTCGGACAAGTACATCCACAGCAAGCTGGGTTACAACGCCCGCATGACCGACATCTCCGCCGCCATCGGACTGAATCAGCTGAAGCAGCTGGACCGTTATCTGGCGGGGCGCCGGCGGGTATGCCAGGCCTACGATCATCACTTTGAGCAGCTGGGTATCGAGATCCTCCGCAATCCGGAGCCTGAGACTCTCGCCGCCCCCTTCCTCTATGCCATCCAGTTGGATGAGCGGGATCAGGTGGCTGCCGGCCTCAAGGAGCAGGGAATAGACACCCGTATCTGCTATCCCATGCCCCTCTACCGGCAACCCGTTTACCTGGAGGGGGAGGCGCCCAGCCGCCATCTGCCCTGCCCGGTATCAGAGCGGGTCAGCAAACGCATCCTCAACCTGCCGTTGTTCCCCAGCATGAGTGACGAGGAGATAGAGCGGGTGGTCCAGAATGTGGATCTGCTGAACCAGGGGCCCCTTGTCAGCGGGCTGTGACCCAGTATGCTGTTCCCTCCAACAGAGGGAGAGTGACCTATGGAGAGGATAGACACCCTGGTGGTGGGCGCCGGGGTGATAGGGTTGGCCTGCGCACGCGCCCTGGCCTCCCGGGGACGGGAGGTGCTGCTTCTTGAACAGGAGCCGGCCATAGGCACCGGCATCAGCAGCCGAAACAGCGAAGTGATTCACGCCGGCCTCTACTACCCCAGTGACTGGCACAAGACCCGCCTCTGCATTCGGGGACGCACCCTGCTCTACCCCTTTCTGGATCAGGCCGGCGTCCCCTACCGCCGCTGTGGCAAGCTGGTGGTGGCCACCAACGATACTCAGCTGGCGCAGCTGCAGCAGCTGGCAACACAGGCCGACGCCAACGGAGTCGAGGGGGTAAGCCTGCTCAGTGAAGCCCAGGCCCGAGCGCTGGAACCCGAACTTCGATGCCGCGGGGCCCTGCTCAGCCGGGAGTCGGGCATCCTGGACAGCCACCAGCTGATGCTGGCCCTGTTGGGGGACGCCCAACACCAGGGGGCCATGCTGGCACTCCACTGCCAGGTGGAATCCATTCGCCCGGCGACGGCAGGGCTTGTCGTCACCACCAATCAGGGTCAGCTCCTGTGTCAGCGACTGGTGCTGGCGGCAGGACTGGCGACCCCCAGCCTGCTTCGCCGCATCGAGGGCCTCTCCAACCAGGCTGTGCCCCGGCAAACTCTGGCCAAGGGCAACTACTACAAACTCTCCGGCGACGCCCCCTTCAGCCACCTCATCTATCCCCTGCCCGAGCCAGGTGGTTTGGGCGTCCACCTGACCCTGGACCTGGCGGGCGACGCCAGGTTTGGGCCTGATGTGCAGTGGTGTGACACGGCGAACTTCGAGGTCACCCCGGGACTGGAGGCTAGGTTCAAACAGGCGATTGGCCACTATTGGCCGCAGGTGGAGGAGCGAACCCTGACGCCGGATTACGCCGGGGTGCGCCCGAAGCTGTCCGGCCCAGGAGAGCCCGGGGTCGATTTTGCCCTGCTTGGACCTGGAGAGTTAGGCATCAGAGGCGTGGTGGCCCTGGCAGGCATTGAGTCACCCGGGCTCACCGCGTCACTGGCTCTGGCGGAATGGGTAGCGGCTCGGCTGGAGCGCTAAACCAGAGAGCAGAGCAGGCGGAACTGATAATACTGGTCAAAGCGACCCAGGTAGGACACCTTGGCCCGCTCCCCATCAATCTCGAAAATGCGCTCATCCCCCACCTTAAAGTGGATGCGTCGCCCCGCCAGTCGGGTCTCGATGCGATCCTCAAGCTCTCCCAGTACGGAGAAGGTGATGCCGTCACCACAGAGGGAGGCGCCCTTGTTCAGAGGCAGTACGAAGTCGGGAAGGGTATTGATGTGGGAAAGGCGCTCCCGCTCCGCCAGCCACAGGAAGTTGCTCTCGATGGCATCGGAGTAGTAGCTGATCTGCCCCAAATCGGAGATCAGGCTCTTACTGATGACGTCGATGTGTTGCACCACCGGGAAGAGCTGAGGCTGATCGGCGGTCAGGGATTTCAACCGGTCCAGTTCATCCTGCAATGCGGTGGCACTGCTGATGACGTCGTCTGACACCTGCTGGACATCCGCATTGATCAGCGCCAGGGGATGGCCTTTCTGGGATTGGGCCAGCTGCATTACGCTGACACCCAGGATGGCACCGACCAACGCCACCCCCAAGTTTCGGGCAATAAAGCCTGCACTTTCCATAATAACGCTCCCTTTTTCAACTACTTGTGACACTTCCGTGGTCACAGTCTCCTGATTTTGACACAGGAATGATTTTGGGCAAGCCGCCAAAAGCTCGTATGGGTGATGTATTACACAAATTTCGTCTTTGCCCCATCTCAGGAGGCAACCAGGGCGGTCAGAACGTGGTCACGCCACTGACCATCAATCTTCAGATAAGCCTTGGCATAGCCCTCACGAACAAACCCCAACCCTTGGAGCAACTGCTCACTGCGTCGATTGTTGGGTTGATAGTTGGCCATCACCCGGTGCAGCCCCAGCTCGCCGAAGGCGAAGGCCAACACAGGTTCAAGCACCTCACGCATCAACCCCTTCCCCTGGTGACGATGAGACACCGAATAGCCCAGATTGGCCGCCTGGAAGGGGCCGAATACCAGGTTGGTCAGGTTGATCACCGCCAGTATCTTCTGCTCATCAGGGTCCAGCGCCACCAGCCTCAGGGAACGACGGTCCTCCCACTCCAACTGAGCGACTCGAATCAGTTCCAGCTGATGGTTCAGGTGAAAGAAACTTTCGCTACGGTGGGGCTCCCAGGCGCGCAGGTGCTCGCGATTGTCCTTGTAGTAATCCTGAATCAGAAACCCATCTTCCGCGGTTAACATGCGGATTTTGGTTCGTGATGTGGTGATGGGGTGAAACACCGTCTAACTCCTGATGAGTGCTTTGACCAATGAGAGCGACGGCAGCCCGGCGCTACTTAAATACGTCTGGGCAACCACCATAGTCGTTAAAAGCCGGGTCCCAGCGGCGCACATCATTGGCTCGGCGCCAGCGACTGTGGAAGAACTCCATCATACAGGGGCCACTGGGCAGCTCGATGATCAGGGTATCGTACTCCTTCACCTGGTCATAGTCGGGGTAGTCGCTGCCCCTGCCCCAACTCAGGCCGCCGTTTTTGGCGGCCTGTGCCAGCCAGAACGCCTCCAGCGATGTCCAGCTGCCGAGCTCGCCATTCCAGACCTGCCAGGGAGACACCGATCTGTCCACCTCGCCATGACGCCGCGCCTCCTCGGCCGAGGTGCCGCTGCTTAAGACACACAACACCACCAGAGTCATTGCCAGCAATCTGTTCATGACGCCTCCGCGATAAAGCAGTGAGATTCAGAAAGCCACTCCGCCCTTGGGATTGGCCCCAAAGTCGTTGTCTCCCGGCTCGCCATCTAAGACCATAAACACCAATAAGACGATCACCCCCACTATCGGAATCAGGCTTATCAGCACCCACCAGCCGGTGCGGCCGGTATCGTGCAGCCGCCGGACCGTCAGCGCCAGCGTCGGCAGGAACACAATGAGAGAGTAGAGGGTACTGAAGGTGCCTGTCCCGGTCTGCTCATCCACGGTGCCCAACGTCAGATCCACAAAGGCAATGGCGATGGCCACCAGAATGTTGATCAGCACAAACATCCAATACTCGGTTCGGCGCGACCGACCGCGAAACTGCAGGCAGCGTTGCCACGCCATCAGATACCATTTCATCCTATCACCCTGAGGCCTCGCCCTCTGCTCAACTGAGACAACTCATTGCTTAGTTTAGCCAAAATCGATCGCCTGGCATCCAGCGTATCACCCCCTGCTCCTTGAGCAGGCTCCGGCACCCTTTAAACAGCGGCAAGGCACGCCAGTCGCGCACCCCTTTGGGGGTGTCGGCGTCAAACCACAATCCGGCAAAGTAGATGAAGGCGTGCGGCATCAGTCGGCGTACATAGAAGACCTGAGCACTTGGGCAGCGCTGAGCGGCCAGGGATGCCCACTCATAGCAGTGGCCCTGATTGATGCGTTCTGTGGAGATTCGGTGCCTGTGGCACACCCTGTTTGTTACCCACTCAAAGGCCATCCTGGCCTCCTCTATCAGGAGCCGGACCCAGCCGAGTCGGACCGGGGCGGCCTCAACAACAGAATCTAGATTCAACAGCAAAATCCACTCTGATACAGAATGATAAAATGGTCAATCATTGACCGCCCAGTAAGTTAGAACTGATTGGCGCCCACCGTGCCACTTCGCTGGCACAGGGCCGGTTAAGATCGCCTAAACTAAAAGGCCTCAAGGGAGTGAGACAGCGCAATATGGCCCGCGACAACAGGAGGTGTCGGTGCCGGGCCAGATAATCACAATGACGGACATGCCCATGAGAAGGATAACCATAGCCGCCGACTGCATGAAACGGGCGGCGGATTGCCAGGCCCGAGGTGATCACTGCAACGCCGTGTGTTGGATGCAGCTCTCTATCGCTCTGCGCAAGGGGCGGGTAGAGAGCCTTCAGGAGCTGGAAAAGCTGGGACACGCGGTGGAAGTGCTGGCGCCCCTGGAACCCCAACCTCAGGCAACGGAAGATGAGGTGATCGCTGGCCGCTACGCCCGGAAGTACCTGCAGCAGATGGCGTTGAACCTGGCCAGGCAACAACCCTTCTAGAACCCCCAGATTCAAAAAGGGCGCAGACTGTGGTCTGCGCCCTTTCCATTCCCAGGCCCCGCCTGAAACCGCCTAGCCGGCTTCCTGAATCGCCATAATAATCCGCTTGTCACTGATGGGATACTTGGTCCCCAGGGTCTGGGCGAAACTGGAGATGCGATACTCCTCGATCATCCAGCGCACCTCCGCCAGCTCAGGGGAAGGCGCCACCCCCTTGGGCAGTTTGTTGAGCACCCCCTGGTAGGCTTCCTGCACCTTCTGAATCTTGAGCAGATGCAGCCTGTCCCGGTTGGGATCCACCGGTAGCTTCTCCAGTCGGCGCTCGATGCCCTGAAGGTAGCGAGCCAGATCATCCAGCCTCTGCCAGCCGGTGTCACGAACAAACCCCTTGTAGACCAAGCCGTCCAGCTGACTCTGAATGTCCGACATGGCAAAAGCGGTCTGCAGATCCATCTTGCCCTTGAGACGCTTCTTCACCTGATGACTGAGGGTCATCACCCGCTCCACCTTGATGGCGATGGCCACCACGGTGTCACCCAGCGCGCCGCGCACCTGCTCCTTGAGCGTATCGAAGGCATCCGGATCCCGAACTGCGTCCGGATGACCGTCGATCAGCTGATCCAGGCCACAGTGGATGCAATCGTCAATCAGCAGATCCACCTTGCCAAAGGGATTGAAGTACATCGCCAGCTTGGCTTTGTTGGGCAAGGACTTCTGCAGGTACTTCACCGGGTTGGGGACATTGATCAGCAGCAGCTTACGCAGGCCCGCCCGGTTGGCCATCGCCGCCCGTGACTCGTCATCGAACAGCTTGATGGCCACGCTGTCGCCGCTGTCCACCAAGGCCGGGTAGGCCTTGACCTTGTAGTTGCCCTGCTTGCGTTCATAGCTTTGCGGCAGCGTACCGAAGTTCCACTGGGTCAACCCTTCGGCCTCAATGCCCTTGTCCGCCACCTTGGCGATGGCGGTCTGCACCTGGCCCTTGAGCTGATGCTTGAGCTCATGCAGGTCCCGGCCCTGGGCCAGCACCTTGCCACGATGATCCTCCACCTTGAAATTGACCCTCAAATGGGTATCCAGGGCAGACAGGTCAAAGGCGTCTGGCTCGACCCGGACCCCGGTCATCCTCAGCAGATGTTTGCACAGGGCATCGAGCAGCGGCATCTGATGAGGCTCCATCACCTGCAGCACCGCATCGGCGTAATTGGGCGCCGGCACGAAGTTGCGTCGCATCGCCTTGGGCAGACTCTTGATCAGTCCCACCAGCTTCTCATGCAACAAGCCGGGCACCAGATAATCGAACCCCTGCTCCTGCACCTGGTTGAGCAGCGCAAGGGGAATGTGCACCGACACGCCATCGTCCAGCTCACCGGGTTCAAAGGCGTAGGTCACCGGCAACACCAGTCCCTCCTGATACCAGTGATCCGGGAAGTCGAGCTCGCCGACGTGGCCGGCATCCCGCTTCATCAGCAGCGCCTTGGAGAAATTCAGCAGTTCCTTGTCCTTGGCACCGGTCTTACTCCACCAGCCTCTGAACAGCTGGCGAGTATAGATCCCCTCGGGAATGCGCTCTTCGTAAAACTCCTGCAGGGTGGCATCGTCCGCCAGGATGTCCCGGCGGCGGGATTTGTGTTCCAGCTCCTCCACCTCGGTGATCAGCGCCAGGTTGTCCTTGAGGAAGGCCTCGTTGGAGCCCAACTGGCCACCCACCAACGCTTGCTGGATAAAGATGTTGCGCGACTCCATCGGGTCGATGGGGCCGTACTGCACCTTGCGTTTGGGCACCACGATCACCCCGAACAGGGAAACCTGCTCAAAGGCCATCACCGAGCCGGGCTTCTGCTCCCAGTGGGGTTCGGCGTAGCTGCGCTTGACCAGATGCTCAGCCAGGGGCTCCACCCACAGGGGATCGATCTTGGCCACCATCCGGGCGAACAACCGGCTGGTTTCCACCAGTTCGGCGGCCATCACCCACTTGGGAGACTTCTTCGCCAGGGCAGAGCCCGGGAAGATGTGGAACTGGCTGTTGCGCGCCCCCTTGAAGTGGCCCTCGGGCTCCTTAGAGCCGATGTGAGACAGCAGTCCCGCCAGCAGAGCACGGTGGATCTGCTCGTAACCGGCACGCTCACCTATGGTGATGCTCATATCCAGCTCGGACAGGGAGTGGCGCAGCTGGCTGTAGAGGTCCTGCCACTCACGTATCCTCAGATAGTTGAGGAAATCGGTGCGGCACATGCGGCGGAACTGGTTGGTAGACAGTTCGCTGCGCTGCTCCTTGAGGTAATCCCACAGATTGAGCAGGGCGACGAAATCCGACTCCTTGTCGGCGAAGCGCCGGTGCTTCTCATCCGCCTGCTGCTGCTTGTCCATGGGGCGCTCACGGGGATCCTGAATGGAGAGCGCGCTGGCAATCACCATCACCTCGTGCACACAACCGTAGGGCTTGGCCGCCAGGATCATCCTGGCCAGACGCGGGTCGATGGGCAAACGGGCCAGCTGTCGCCCCAGCTTGGTCATGCGGGGCTGACGTTGGTGCACCTCGATGGCGGACAGCTCCTCCAGCAGGCGCATGCCATCATTGATGTGGCGGTTGTCCGGCGGCTGCACAAAGGGGAAGGCGGCGATGTCACCCAGCCCCAGGGCCAGCATCTGCAGGATCACCGAGCCCAGGTTGGTGCGCAGGATCTCCGGGTCGGTAAACTCGGGACGGCTGCCGAAGTCATCCTCACTGTAGAGGCGAATGCAGATGCCTTCGGAGACCCGTCCACAACGGCCGGCCCGCTGGTTGGCACTGGCCTGGGACACCGGCTCGATGGGCAGGCGCTGTACCTTGGTGCGGTAGCTGTAGCGGCTGATGCGGGCGGTACCCGGGTCGATGACGTACTTGATGCCGGGCACGGTCAGGGAGGTTTCCGCCACGTTGGTGGCCAGCACGATGCGTCGCCCGGTGTGGGAGGCAAAGATCTTCGCCTGCTCCGAGTGAGACAGCCGGGCAAACAGAGGCAGAATTTCCGTATCGCGCAGATTGCGGCGGCGCAGGGCATCGGCGGTGTCGCGGATTTCCCGCTCACCGTTCATGAAGATCAGGATGTCCCCCAGGCCTTCGGCGCACAGCTCATCCACCGCCAGGAAGATCCCCTCCATCTGGTCGAGATCCCGCTCTTCATCACGCACCAGAGGGCGATAGCGCATCTCCACCGGGTAGGTCCGGCCCGATACTTCGATCACCGGCGCATCGTTGAAATGGCGGGAGAAACGGTCGACGTCGATGGTGGCCGAGGTGATGATCACCTTGAGATCCGGTCGCTGGGGCAGCAGCTGTTTGAGGTAGCCCAGGATGAAGTCGATATTGAGGCTGCGCTCGTGGGCTTCATCGATGATCAGGGTGTCGTACTGGTCCAGGCGGCGGTCATGCTGAATCTCCGCCAGCAGGATACCGTCGGTCATCAGCTTCACATAGCTGTCACCGCTGGTCTGATCCGCAAAGCGCACCTTGAAGCCCACATGGTTGCCCAGGGGACTCTTCAGCTCATCGGCGATGCGGCTGGCCACCGCCCGGGCCGCCAGACGGCGCGGCTGAGTATGGCCAATCAGGCCCCGGGTGCCCCTACCGAGCTCCAGACAGATCTTGGGCAGCTGGGTGGTTTTACCGGACCCGGTTTCACCGGCCACAATCACCACCTGGTTGCCCCGAATCGCCTCGGCTATCTCGTCACGGCGGTCACTGACCGGCAGATCCGGATAGTCGATGGTCGGCAGACCAGACTGACGGGCAATCACCCGCTGTTGACTGGTCTCAAGCAGGCCCTGCAGCTGCTCCTGGATGGCCTGGCGCTTGCTGGCATCCTTCAGCTTTTTCATGCCGCTCAACCGGCGACGAATGGTGGCAGCGTCCTGCTGCATACACAGGGCAAGTTGCTGGGGCGAAAAAGGGTTACTCAAGTTGGACATCCCAATGGCTGATGTGAATCGACGGATCTTAGCAGTTTCAGGGCCTGCGCCCAATGGCCTGATGAAAGTGCCAGCAGCCAATGGTCTAAAAAGCCACCAGTTCTTGAGTTGCCCGGTCCACAGGGTTAGGGTTGCCGGGTCCTGAGTTTTGAATCCATGGAGACAAAGATGCCCCTGGGACTGACCCTGACCATCGCCGCCCTGCCCCTGCTGATACTCTGGCCGGCGCTGCGTCTCTACCAATGGCCTCTGCTCTGGTGGGCCGCAGCCAGTGTGGTGGCACTCTGCCTCTATGGACTGGACAAACGGCGAGCCCGACGGGGACAGTGGCGCGTTCCCGAGATGACGCTTCACCTTGTGGCCCTGTTGGGCGGCTGGTCCGGGGCGCTCCTGGGTCAGCAGCTGTGGCGCCATAAGACCCGCAAACGCCCCTTCCAGGTCGCCTTCTGGAGCATCGGCCTGGTGCAGGCCTGTTTGCTGGTGGAGTGGCTTTGGCTGGGTGGGCGTAACCTGATGCCCCTGTGGCGCGGCTTGTTTCCCCTCTGAGGGATCGCCACTGCCAGCACCCAAAATGTGGTCAAAACGTGATCAGACAACCCCTTTGCTTTTCACCGGTGTTGAAATAGCCCACGCCTTTGCATAGGGTACGGACAGTTCATTTTAGAGTGAGAACCGGGTATGACTCCCATTGAAGAGCTGTTGCAGGATCCTGAGCAGCGCACCGCGGCCACCAAAACCTCCCGCCGCGTCATGTTTACCTTTATCGCCATCTTCCTGGTGCTGATCTATGGCTCAGGCGTGCCCTCCGGCATCCTCGGCGGACTGCTGTTCCTGGCCCTGGGTCTGGTCATGCTGCCCCTGACCGTGGCCGTGCCCTCCTTTATTCTGCAGAAACGCCACCCTGCCCTGAAGTGGGCCATCATAGTGCTGGACACCATGGCCAACATCGCCATCACCCGGGCTCTCTATCTGGGACTGTTTGGATAACTGACATTTCGGGCGGATGATTGATCTCCGCCCTTGATTTCCTCGGCTATCTGTTTCAGCTTAAAGGGGTTAAGGATAACCTCGGAGGGCTTGATGAAAGCCTTGATACTACTCGCTTCCGCGTGTTTTTTTGTGGGCTGCGCCGCCCCGGAACAACGCCCGGTGAATATCGCCAAAACCACACCTCCGCCTACGGTCATTGACGGCCACAATGCTCACAACGCTCTGGATTGGAGCGGCACCTATCGCGGCACCCTACCCTGCCCGGATTGCGATGGCATAGTCACCGAACTGACCCTGTTCGCCGATGGTCGCTACCACCTCAAACAGATCTATCTGGGACGCCGCAGCAACGGCAGTGATCTGAAAGGACAATTCCAATGGCACAACTCGGGCAATAGCATCATCATTCCCAGGGACAGAGCCGCACCTGCCCACTACCGGGTCACGGAAAACCGGCTGCAACGTCTGGATAACCAGGCCCAAGTCATCGAAGGGCTGAACGCCAACCGCTATTGGCTGGAAAAGATTCGCTAAAAAAAGCCCGGCATCTGCCGGGCTTGTCTTTGAAGGTGTTAGCGGACAATGGGGTCCAGGGTGAGCTCCACCCGACGGTTCTGAGCCCGCCCCGCCTTGTTGATGTTGTCGGCAATGGGGCGGCTCTCGCCGTAGCCCACCGCAGCCACCCGCTGATAGGGGATCTGCTGATTGACCAGGTAGCTGGCCACGCTGGCCGCCCGGCGTTCAGACAGCTTCTGGTTGTAGTCTGCCTCACCACGACTGTCGGTGTGCCCGGCCACGGTGATCAGGGTGTTCTCAAACTCCTTCAGCACCAGGCTCACTGAGTTCAACGTAGGGTAGAACTGCGCCTTAAGCTGATCCTGATTGGTGTCAAAGGTGATGTTGCCCGGCATGTTGAGGATGATCTGATCGCCCACCCGGGTCACGCTGACGCCGGTGCCCTCAAGTTGCTGGCGCAGCTTCATCTCCTGCTGGTCCATGTAGTAGCCCACGGAGCCGCCAGCCAGGCCGCCGATGCCTGCGCCGATCAAGGCCCCTTTGGCCCGGTCACTCTTGCTGGACACCGCTGCGCCGATGATGGCGCCAGTGATGGCACCGATGCCTGCGCCTACGGTGGCGTTGGCGGTCTTCTCCTCCCGGGTATAGGGATCCAGGGTGGTACAGCCGCTGATGGCCACCAGAGCGCTGAGGCCCAGGGCGGCGGTGCGAATACGTAGAGTCATAGAACTTCCCCCAAAACTGCATGGATTGTCTTTATGCACGGCAGTATATCCGCCAATGCATGAAATCCCAGTGATTTTTACTCTGTTTTAATAGCCCGCCGCCTGTCCATCCTTACGGCTCTCCGAAGCGCCCACATAGGTCTGATTGATTTCATCCCAGAGGATCGCCTGATAGCCACCGAAGCTGCCCAGGTTTTCCTGAAGTACATGCCCCTTCTCGATGAGACTGCGACGGGTGGCGGCGGAGAATCCACTCTCCAGGGAAACCACGCCACCATCGGCCATGGTCTCACCCGTAGGCTGACTGGAACCTGTATGAAGTATCCTCGGGGCATCCCCCGCCTCTTGCAGGTTCATCCCGAAATCCAGCAGGTTGACCAGAATTTGAGCGTGAGCCTGGGGCTGAGTCGCGCCACCCATCACCCCGAAACTGAGCCAAGGTTTCCCCTCCTTGGTCACAAAAGCGGGAATGATGGTGTGGAAGGGACGCTTACCCGGGGCATAACTGTTGGCCTCTCCAGGAGTCAGGTTGAACAACTGCCCCCTGTCCTGGAGCACAAAGCCCAGCCCGGTGGGGGTCATGCCTGATCCCATACCGCGATAGTTGCTCTGGATCAGCGACACCATGTTGCCCTGGCTGTCGGCGGTGGTCAGGTAGATGGTGTCGCCATGGCCCAGAGCCGGATTCCCCGGGTCAACGCTGCGGGCGGCCCGGTTCGGGTCGATCTGCTTGCGCCTCTGGGTGGCATACTCCTCCGACAGCAACCCCTCTACCGGCACCTTGGCAAATTCCATGTCCGCGTAGAACTTGGCCCGGTCCGCAAAGGCCAGCTTCTTGGCCTCGACAAAGGTGTGCACATACTCGGCGCTGTCCAGCCCCATCTTCTGAATATCGTAGCCTTCCAGGATTTTGAGAATCTGTTGAGCCGCGATCCCCTGGCCATTGGGGGGCAGCTCCCACAGCTCATGGCCCCGGTAGCTGACCTTCACCGGCTCCACCCATTCGCTGCGGTGGGAGGCCAGGTCCTGGTAACTGAGGAAACCGTCGTTCTCCTTCATGTAAGCGTCGATGCGTCTGGCGATCTCCCCCTGGTAGAAGGCATCCCGTCCCTTGTCCGCCAGCAGCCGGTAGCTGTAGGCCAGATCCGGATTGCGGAAGATCTCTCCCTTCTGCGGCATCTTGCCATCGGGCATAAAGGTCTCTTTGAACCCGGGATAGGGGCTGAGTCGAGGCGCGCTGCGGTTCATGTAATAGGCGATAAGCTCAGAAACGGGAAAACCTTTCTCTGCATAATCGATGGCCGGAGCCAGAATCGACTTCATCGGCAGGGTGCCGAAGCGCCCGTGGAGCTCAAACCAGCCATCCACGGTACCGGGCACCGATACCGGCAGCGGCCCATAAGGGGGAATGCTGGTCATGCCCAGCTGCTGAAAGTGTTCCAGGGTCAGACTCTTGGGGCTGCGGCCCGAGCCGTTGAGGCCATAGAGTTTCTGACTCTTGGCATCCCAGACGATGGCAAAGAGATCGCCACCGATGCCGCAACCTGTGGGCTCCACCAGCCCCAGCATGGCGTTGGCGGCGATGGCGGCATCCACCGCACTGCCGCCCTGTTTGAGAATGTCCAGTGCCACCTGGGTGGCCAGAGGCTGACTGGTGGCGGCCATGCCGTTTTGCGCCAGGACCTCGGAACGGGAGGCGAAATGGTGGCCGGTTACCCGATCAAAGGCGTGGGCAGGCAGCAGACAGCTCAGTGTCAGCGCTAGGGTACAGAGGGTGTTCTTCATTGTTTTGGCTCTGTTAACGATGGGAGTCTGACCAGACTACCAGCTGTTGATTCCGCCGTCAGAGCGGGCGATGAAAAAACAAACGACTAACTGTTACAAAGCGTTATGCCCAATTCGCCGGCGAGTGAAAATGATAAGGGGCGCCGCGGCGCCCCTTGGGTATGTGGACACAGGGCCACTACACCGCGTTGCGGAAGCAGCTTTTCAGGTGAGTACTGATGGCACTGAGCACCCGGCTGCGATCGATGATGCCGACCACCTTATCCTCATCCAGCACCGGGTAGATTTTGGGTTTTTGTCCCAGCATCGATTCGGCCAGGCTCAGCACCGAATCCTCGGGCGTCACCGTCAATACATCCTTGCGCATGCAGTCGGCGACGGTGGCGGTGATGTCACAGTGGTAGCTGCTTGCCAGCAGCACCGACAGGCAATCCTGCTCAGAGACAAAGCCAACCAGGTGATGGTCGGCGTCCACGACCGGAGCCCCGGGCTGCTTGGCCTCCAACAGGGTATCCACGGCCACTGAGAGCGGCGTTTCCGGGGAGAGCCACACTGGATGACGCTCCATATAGTCTTGTACTTTTACCGATTCCATTGTTTCCCCTTGAACTATGGTGACTCCCTGTAACCATAGTGCCTGAAAGCAGTTTTTGCCTCGGGGAGAAAAAAGATTCGCTCAATCTGGTTGTACGATTAGCTTGCCGGATTCTCAGAGAGTTTCCCTTCAACGGCCTCGATCACCGCCCGCACCAGGGTCCGAGCCTGTTGATAGCCGTGGACCACCAGCTCTGGACGGTAAATACCGACGGCAAGCCGCTGCTGCGTGAAGACGACTTCGGAGCCCTGGGAGAATAAAGAAAAGGGCCGGTTCGATGCCGGCCCTTCTGTCAGTTGTCCCAGATCTTCACTGTTACCTGGCCATCTTTGTCGATGCTGGCCCGGTACATGCCGCCGGTGTTGTACGGCATGGCAATCTCCCCTTTCGGGCTGACCACAATCACTCCGCCGGTGCCACCGACCGGCAGCAGCACCTGATGGATCACCTCTGATGCCGCCTTATCGACGCTGACCCCCTGATACTTCACCCTGGCACAGATGTCCGCCGCCACGTTGTAGCGGATAAAGTACTCGCCATGGCCGGTGGCGGAGACGGCACAGCTGTCATTGTCCGCATAGGTGCCAGCACCGATAACCGGAGAGTCACCGATTCGCCCCCAGCGTTTGGCGGTCATACCGCCGGTGGAGGTGGCCGCCGCCAGGTTGCCGTCGCCATCGAGGGCCACGGCGCCGACAGTGCCATATTTGTAGCCGGGGTCGAGGCTGTCCACCGCCGCCTTGTAATCCTTGGTGTGCTGCTGGTTCTCCATGATCTTCTTCTTGGCTCGCAGCAGGCTCTGATAGCGGCTGTCGGTGTCGAAGTAGTGATTGGGCACCAGCTCCAGCCCCTGCTCCAGGGCAAACTCCACCGCCCCCTGACCGGACAGCATCACATGGGGAGAGTCGTTCATCACCCGCCGGGCCAACTCGATGGGGCTTTTCACCTGACGCACCCCGGCCACCGCGCCCGCCTCGAGAGTACGGCCATCCATGATGGAGGCGTCCAGCTCATGGGCCCCCTCATAGGTGTAGACCGCACCGACACCGGCATTAAACAGGGGACTGGCTTCCAGCACCTGAACCGCCTGCTGTACCGCATCCAGACTGCTTCCCCCCTCCTGCAACACGACGTAGCCTGTGCGCACCGCTTCCTGAAGCTTGGCCCTCACCTTGGCCTGGGTCTCCACGCTCATCTTGTCAGGGTCAATGGTGCCGGCACCACCGTGAATGGCGATGGCCAGAGGCGCCGACAGGACAGGAGCGCTGCACAGGCACAGGGCAGCAGCCAACAGGGAGATTCTCATGGGTATGCTCATCCGTGATGATTCAATTGGGTTTCACACCATACCATCATCCCGAGTTTCTGGCCTTATTGGATACACAGGCGACAACTGACTCGCATACCGACCTTTTCTTCTGGCCTGATGCACAAAGAGGCAGGTATTATGAGAGGAGTATCACACAGGCTTAATTTTCTGATTTTTTTCCAATTGTTATCGGCCAAGGCTATCTTTTAACTACCGGTTACCATGAGCGTGTCCCCGTCCGGAATGTACCCTCGACGCCCACTCCCGTTATTGCGGAGAGTTCGATGAGAGCTGCAACTCTGCTGTTGTGGCTGCTGCTGTGCGCCTCGTTGCCGGTGCAGGCCAGCAATCTGCTGACCTTTCCCCTGTTTGGCCAGGACAGTGACACTGCCTCAGCCGACCAGGAGGGGGAGAGCGAGCGTAAACGAAAGTTTCGGCTGCTCAAGGAGCGGAAGCACAGCGATAAGCCGCTGGTGAATCTGGCCATCCGCGGGGCACCAGACCCGCTTAAGCGCAACATTGAGCTCTATCTGACCCCTCTGCCCCACTCCAGTGCCGAGCGAAACGCCTTCGTCTTTACCCTGGAGGAGCGGGCCCAGGATGCATTGGCGGCCCTGGGCTACTACAACGGCCAGATCAAGGTGACCATCGACCGAGAGCGGGCGATCTGGCCCATCACCCTGACGGTCGACCCGGGAGAGCCGGTACGCTATCGCTATGTGATGCTTTGGCTGGAAGGGGACGCCAAGGTCGATCCGGCGATGACCGCCCTGGTGGAAAACGCCACTCTCAGGCCAGGACAGATCCTCCACCACGGCCGTTACCAACAGCTGAAGAACCGCATCCTCTCCGAAGGCCTGATGCGCGGCTACTTCGACGGTAAGTTCTCGGTCTCCAAACTTGAGGTCAACCGGGACACCAACGTGGCTGACCTCTACCTGGTGTATGACAGCGGCACCCGCTACCGGCTGGGCGAAGTGAACTTCTCCCCCTTCGAACTGGAACCCGAGTTGCTGGACGCCATGGTGCCCTTTGAAACCGGCGCTCCCTATGCCGCCACCACCCTGGCCCGATTCAACTCCAATCTGCTGTCCGCCGGCTACTTTGGCGATGTGCGGGTCCTGCCCCAGACCGACAAGGCGGTAGATTACCAGGTGCCCCTTGAGGTGCAGTTGACCCCAGCCGCCCGCCACACCGTGGATCTGGGGCTGGGTTTTACCACGGACACCGGTGCCAGGGCCACCGCGACCTGGCGCACGCCCAGGATCAACGAGGCGGGCCACAGTCAGGAGCTGACCTTTGAGCTCTCCCAAAACCCGCAGATGAATTTCAACTACCGCATCCCGCTGGATCATCCCCTGGACGATGTAATGGTGATCAACGCCCTGGTGGAGCGGGACCAGTACGGCAACATCGACAGCGATCAGTACAGCCTGAGGGTGGGCCGGCAGACCCGGTTGGACGATGGCTGGCTGCGCAACTACTACCTGCGCTGGCTCGAGGAGCGCTGGGGCACCGGCGGACAGAATTTCGAATCCAGCCTGATTCTTCCCGGCATCAGTTGGTCCAAGACCAAGCGTTGGGGGTCTCCCCTGGATCCCAGGCGGGGCTTTCGCCAGATCTACAGCCTGGAAGTGGCCTCCGACAGCGCCGGCTCTGACGTGACCCTGGCTCAGATAAAGGGACAGTTTAAATGGGTGGACACCCCCTGGGAAAACCACAGATTTGTGTTTCGTCTGGATGGCGGCCTGACCAAGGTGGACAACGCCGACCTGCCACTGGTGCCGCCCTCCATGCGCTTCTTCGCCGGTGGTGATACCAGCATCCGCGGCTTCTCCTACCAGTCTCTGGGACCCACGGTGGAGGTCATCGACGACGAAGGCAACACCAGAGAAGCGGTGGTGGGCGGGCGTTACCTGGCGGTCGCCAGCATGGAGTACCAGTATTATCTCAATGACTCCTGGCGACTTGCGACCTTTGTAGATGGTGGTAACGCGTTTAATACCAATGACTTTACCCCAGTCTACTCCGTAGGCGCCGGGGTGCACTGGATCTCGCCAGTGGGTCCCATCAAGCTGGATGTGGGCTATGGCATCAGTGAAGACGATCCGCCATGGCGCATCCACATCACCATAGGAGCGGATCTATGACCTGGCGGCGTCTGCTCAGCTTCCTCCTCGGGGTCCCCCTGGCAATCCTGGTGGCTCTGGCTCTGCTGGTGGGTACCAGAGGCGGCACCGCCCTGTTGATGGCCGCCGCCGACACCCTGGTGCCTGGCCTCACCATAGAGAAAGCCAATGGTCGCCTAAACCGGGATCTGCACCTGAGCAAGGTGGCCTACAAAGGGCTCGATGGGCTGTCGGTGACCGTGGATAACCTGACCCTGGACTGGCGTCCCAGTTGCCTGCTGCACAAGACCCTGTGCAGCGACCGGCTGATGGCCAACGGCGTGGCGGTGGACATCGACACCGACCTGTTGGGGGGAGATAACGCTCCGGACACCGAGGCGGAATCGGAGACAGAGGGCGATCCCCACTTCAGCCTGCCCTTTACCATTCAGGCCAAGTTGCTGCAGCTGAGCCGGGTCCGGGTGCGGGTCGACGATATGCACTTTGCCGTGGGTCAGCTCTCCGGCTCTGCCCTGTTCGACCCCAGTGAACTCAAGGTCAACCGCCTCAATGCCACCCAGATTGCCGTCTACATTCCCCTGACGCCCAGCACGGAGGAGACGATAGCACCGCAGGCCCAAGCCGACGATGACTCCTGGGCCATGGCCGCCCTGCCCAGGGTGGCTCTGCCCTTCCCCATCGACGCCAACAACATCAAGCTGAGCCGTGGCCTGGTGACCATAGGCGGCCTGGTACAGAGGCTGCAACAGGGCCAGTTCGACGCCAACTGGCGCGGCACCCTGCTTCAGGTGGACCAGCTCGACGCCGAGCATGAGTGGGCCAATGTCAGCCTCTACGGCAGCCTCGATTTTCAGGGGCCCTGGCCACTGGATGCCAAGGCCGAGGGCACCATAGCCAAGCTGCCGTGGACGCCCGGCCTTGAAGGCCAGGCACTGCAGCTGACCGCGGCTGGCAGCCTCGGCAAACTGAAATTCGATGTGGCCGCCACCGGCCAACAGCAGGCACAGGCTTCGGGTGAGATCACCCTGGCCTCGCCGACTCTGGATTATCAGGTACAGCTCAGCGGCGAGCGCCTAAGCTGGCCCTTTGGCGACGCCCCGGATTATCGCGTCAGCGAGGTCAGGCTAAGCAGCTCAGGAAATCTGCGCCATCAACGGCTCACCCTCGAGGGCGCCAGCAAATTGTGGGACTACCCCTCCTTCCGACTCAATGGTGAATTTGAACATCAGCCAGGGTTGCTGACGGTGCACCAGGCCAGCCTGGAGAGCGAGCGTGGCGGCGGCGACCTCAAGGGCCAGCTTCAGTATGGCGACCTGCTCTCCTGGCAGGCGCAGCTGGACACCCGGGCACTGGAACTGGCCACCCTGAGCCCCAAACTGCCTTTGGTAGTCAGTGGTCAGGGACTCACCCGGGGGGCCTGGGATGGCAAGCTCTGGTCCGTCAGCCTCAGCCAGGCCGACCTTGAAGGCCGCTTCGACGGAGACCCCTTTACCCTCAAGGGCACCCTGGCCGCCAGCAGCGACGGTAAGGCCAGGGCCAAAGAGCTCGACGTGCTCTACCGGGGCAGCCAGCTGACGGCCGATGGCGGCAGTGAACCCGAGTGGCAGATGAAGGGCAAGCTGGCCCTGGCCGATCTGGCACGCTGGGACTCCAGACTCCGCGGAGAAGCACAGCTGGCCTTCTCTGTCAGCGGGGCCACCGACCAACCGAAGATCCAGCTGGAGCTGGAAGGGCAACAGCTGGCCTTCGAAACCCAGCGCCTGAACCGGCTGATGGCCAAGGGGTGGTACCAACCCACACAGAACCATGGGTTTATGCTGAACCTCTCCGCCACGGATCTCGACCTGGCCGGCGAAAAATTCAGCCTGCTGACGCTGGACGGCGATGGCGATATCACCGAACAGAGCGCCATCCTTGGACTGGAGGGCAGCGACACCACCCCCTGGGGCGGAGAGCTGGCCATGGCGGGTAAGCTGGACCCCAATTTTACCTGGTGGCAGGGGGTACTCTCCGGCGCCAAGGTGACCACGCCACTGGGACTATGGCAACAGCAAGAAGCGGCGCCGGTGACCTTCTCCTTCGCCAGTCAAGCCTTCGTGATCAGCGAACACTGCTGGCAGGGACCGGCTGCCACCCTGTGTCTGCCCATTCCTGCCAACGTCGGCAGCGGCGGAGCGGTGAAGATGGCCCTGACCGCCGACCTCCCCAGGACAGCAGAGCCTCTGCTGCCGCCGCAGTTCTCCCTGGACACTCAGCTGACCGCCGAGCTCGACACCACCTGGCTGCCGGGGCACCTGCCTCAGCTCAGGGCCCAGGTACACAGCGATCAGGGCACGGTCCTGGTGAAGGCTGACCCACGCCGGGCCCAGGTGCAACTGCCCTGGCAAAGGCTGGATCTGGATGCCACCCTGTCCGATGCCGGCCTGGACCTGACCCTGGAGCTGGACGACGATGCCCCCCTGATTCGCAGTCGCCTGCACCTGGAGCCTCAGGCGCCCTATGCCATGAACGGTGAGCTCACCCTCAACAGCTTTGACCTGGCGCCCCTGACCAAGGCTGTGCCTCGCATCGCAGCCTTGGAGGGACTGGTGACCGCCAACCTCAGCCTGGGCGGCGATCTGACCACGCCTCTGCTCAACGGCGACCTGGATCTTAGGCAGGGGCGGCTGGCTTCTCTGACCAACCCCACAGAGCTCAGCGAGATTGAGATAGAGCTGGATCTCACCGGCCAGAGAGCCGACATCGACACCGAGCTGATGGTGGGCGATGGCCCGGTTCAGGCCAGCGGATGGCTGGACTGGAGTAAAGACACCCTGCATGCGGACATTGAGCTGCTTGGGGACAGGCTGGACATTCTTCAGCCCCCCCTGCTGATTGCCGAAGCCTCCCCCACCCTGAGGTTCCGCAAGGATGACAAGGCGATGGCGGTCACCGGCCGCATCGACATTCCCAAGGCAGCCCTGACCCTGTCGCAGCTGCCGGAGGGCGGTGTCGCCCTCTCCGACGACGTTCAGTTTGTCGACAACCGCCCCGATACCGAAGCGGAACCCCCTGCCCCCTTCGCCATGGACATTCAATTGAATGTGGGCGAAGAGGTGACGGTTGAAGGCTTGGGGATCAGTGGCAATCTCGGCGGCCAGCTCACCATGAGACAGAAGGCCTACCAGACACCTCAGCTCTTCGGCGACATCAGCCTGCACCAGGGCAAATTCCGCGCCTTTGGCCAGCAACTGACCATTCGCCGGGGCAAGGTGCTGTTTAACGGCCCCCCCAGCCTGCCCACCCTGGATGTGGAGGCGATCAGGGAGATCAAGTCGGAAAACGTCATCGCCGGGGTGCGCCTCTCCGGGGTGGTCACCGAACCCACCATGACCCTGTTCTCCAATCCCAGCATGGAGCAGCAGGAGATCCTCTCCTACATCACCCAGGGGCGTGGGTTGGGCGGTACTGACAACGGCAACGCCCTGTGGGCCTCGGCAGCAGTGAACCTGGGTCTGGCCCAAACCGGTGGCATGCTCTCCACCCTGGGCGAGGAGCTGGGCTTCAGTGAAGTTCGGGTCGGCACCGAAGGGGATGGGGACGACACTCAGGTGGCCATCAGCGGTTACCTGGGGGAGAAGGTCTTCCTCAAGTATGGGGTCAACATCTTCGAACCCATCACCGAGGTTACGGTGCGCTACTACCTGCAGAACCGCCTGTGGATTGAGGGGATCAACAACACCCTCAAGGACTCCCTGGACATCTACTACAGCTTCGACATCGAGTGACAACCTGAGTATTGGCGGGGGCAAATTACTACTTTAGAGGTAGTTAATAAACCCGTTACTATGAGACAAGTCGCAGATTAACTGACTGAATACGTAGGACAATAGGGGCCGAATTCCAATTGCTGTACCGGAGGCCCCCATGTGGTGGCGAATCTTGCTGATCATCCTTGCCTATGTGGTTCTGGGCGCCCACTTCCTTCGCTACGGCAACGCCATGGTGGCGGTGCCCGTGGCCCTGCTTCCAGCGCTGCTGCTGACCCGCCGTCCCTGGTCTGTGCTGGTGGTGCAGGCGGGCCTGGTGCTCTCTGCTCTGCTGGTGTGGCTGCCCACCGCCCACCGGCTGATCTCCATGAGGATCGCCTTTGAGCAGCCCTGGATGCGGATGGCGGTGATTCTGGGTGCGGTGATGCTGTGTAACCTGCTGATTGCCTGGAGCGCCAACGCCATCAGAGCAAAATTCCAGCGCTGATCGTCGACAAAATACCCCCTAGGGGGTAAGCAGGCCTTTAGACCAAAGTGGTAAAATGGCGACACTCGCCAGCAAATGGGCAGAGTATCATCATTATTTTCCTGCAAGGTTTTGCTAACCGGCTCCCTCGAGCCGGTTTTTTTATGCTCAGGCGGCTTTATCGGCAGCCTTGGGGGCGGGTTTCTTTTCGGCGGGCTTGGCGGGGGCTTTCTTTTTGCCTTTGAGGATGGTGGCAACCTCCTCCTTACGCTCTGCCAGGTAGAGAGCCAGGGATTCGACCAGCTCCTCCTGCTCAACCAGGCCGCTGCCCTGGATCATCGCTTCCAGTTCGTCAGCAATATCCAGCATCTTGTCATAAGCATCGGCTTCCGCTTTACTGGCAAAGGTCATTTTCTCCACTCCATCCCGCTCAACCACGTATTTAACGATGACTGCCATTTCGGCTCCCCCAATCGACTAGTTTTGCGCCAGTCTACCCCAACACTGTATATAAATACAGACCCTCAACCCCATCCCTTGATACCGGTCAATTATGTTCTGGCGATATGCTATGTAACCATCGGATACTCTGTTAGTTTTTCTTTGCTATGTTATGGTTCAGGAAAGATTCAGAGCAAAGGCACTATCCTTAGTGGCACCGGGCAACTGCCCTCCCTTTTCCGCCAACCACCCGAGGTGACAATGAAGATACTGGTGATTGAAGACGATGCCCTGTTGCGCCACCACCTAAAGGTCCGCCTGACCGAGATGGGCAACCAGGTAATGGCCTCGGAGTCTGCCGGAGAGGGGCGTTATCTGGCTGAGAACTATCCGGTGGACATCGCCGTGGTGGACCTGGGCCTGCCGGATCAGGACGGCATCGATCTGATTCAGCACCTGAGAGACAATGGCTTCCGTCAACCCATTCTGATCCTGACCGCCAGGGATCACTGGAAAGACAAAGTGGCTGGCCTCAATGCCGGTGCCGATGACTACCTGGTGAAGCCCTTCCAGGTCGAGGAGCTTATTGCCCGCCTTAACGCCCTGGTGCGTCGCAGTGCAGGCTTCGTCAAACCGGTTATCCAGTGCGAACACCTGACCCTGGACATGGCCGCCAAACAGGCGACCCTGGGCGAAGCCGAGCTGGAACTGACCGCCTTCGAATATCAGATTCTGGAGTACCTGATGCGTCATCATCAGCAGGTGATCTCCAAACAACGCCTGCTGGACATCCTGTATCAGGACAAGGAGGGGGATCCCAACACCATCGAGGTGATGATCTCCCGGGTACGTAAGAAGCTGAGCCAGGGTGGTCTGGAGAACCCCATAGTGACCATTCGTGGCCAGGGCTACAGGTTCAATCTGGTATGCGGCTGATCCCCATCCTGTTCAGCAAACAGCCGCGGCTGCAGCGGCGGCTGATGCTCACCTCTCTGGCGATCATCACCGTCGCCTCCCTGGCCCTGGCTGAAGTGATCAACCAGCAGAAGGTTCAGGACTTCTACGTCAACCAGACCAACGACATCATCGCCCGTCTGCCCTCCATCGCCACCGAGCTGCGCCTGGAGGGGATGCTGCCCAAGAGCAATGAGGTGTTGGAGTCAGAACCCTCGGACCAAGCCCGCCGCGCCAGCGACTACCTGCTGATCACCTGTGTCAACGGCATGCGTGACCACTACACCTCCTCGGTGGAGGCTCGCCGCCGGGGTCTGCAAGACAGCTGTGATCGGGTCCGTCAGGTGGCACGGGACGCCTCCCCGCCCTACATGGTGACCCTGGCTGACAGCCAGCTCTATGCCGTGGTGCCCATGCCGGTGAGCATCAATAACAAGGAGTATGACCTGCTGGTGCTTCGTAACGCCGAGCAGGTGCAGAAGCGTCTGGACCGTGCCCGCCGGGCCACCTATTTCCGGGTGGGCCTGTTCATCCCCCTCTCCGGCCTGCTGTTGGTGAGTGCCGGCTACTGGGGGCTGCGCCCCTTGAGGCTGCTCTCGGAAGAGGTGAAGAGGATACTCAGTGGCGAGCGGGAACAGCTGAGCCAGGGCTATCCCACTGAGCTGGAAGAGGTCACCAAGGCACTGAATGAGCTTATCTCCCAGGAGAAACACCAGCGCCAGACCTATCAGCATGCCATGAAGGATCTGGCCCACAGCCTCAAGACCCGGCTGGCGGCCACCAATGCCATCATGGAGGACGCCAACCTCAATGAGAGCCAGCGTCAGCAGGAGATGCTCTCCCAGCTGGGCCAGATGGATCAGATCATCCAGTATCAGCTGCGCCGGGCGGTCTCTGGCCGTCAGGGCCTGACCCGGGAGCAAGTCAGCATCACACCCACCCTGGAGCAGTTGACCGCCATGCTGGACAAGGTCTACCGGGAGAAGCAGGTGCAGGTGGACCTGCAGTTGCAGGAGGAAGCCCGCTTCCCCGGCAATCAGGATGACCTGATGGAGATGATGGGCAACCTGCTGGAGAACGCCTACCGCTTTGCCATCAGCCAGGTGCGGGTCCGTGCCTCGGTGGAGGCGGATACCCTCACCATCGCCGTAGAGGATGATGGCCCGGGCATCGAACCCAAGATGCGTGAAGCCGTGCTGGAACGGGGAGTACGCGCCGACCGACGCAACCCCGGCCAGGGGATCGGACTGGCGGTGGTCCATGACATCGTCCTGGGCTACGGCGGCACCATGACCATCGAGGAGTCCCCACTGCAGGGGGCGGCCATTGTGCTGCGTTTTGAGGCACCTAAGAAGGTTTAGGTCACTTTAGCTCAATATTTATGCAACTTTTTTGAAACAGACCGGCCCCTGGGCCGGTCTTTTTTTGGGCAAGGAGAAAACCGTTACTAGGAGAGAAAGATGAGAGCCTTAATTCTGCTTAGCGCCACTGCCCTGTCCCTGTCGGTATCCGCCGCCACCCTGAATCTGGGGGAAAACGTCAGGGTTGTATCCATCAACGGCAAGAGCGTCCCCGCCTATGCCAGTCAGATCGAACTGGACCAGGGAGTGAACAACGTCACCGTTCGTTACGACAGCCTGTTTGAACAGGACGCGGAGAGCCACTGGTTCATTCGTTCCGAACTGCATCAGATGACCTTCAATGCCAAGGGAGATGAGGAATACTTCCTGGATGCCCCCGCCGCCTACTCAGACCAGCAGGGGCAAATGCTGGCTAATGATCCGATTTTCACCCTGATGGATGACGCTGATAATCGGGTAGAACATGGCCTGCGATCCCATACCGAACTGCTCAACCAGACCGGTCTGGCAGGCAATCAGTTCTAGACAGTGCAAACATAAAGCGAATAAAATGCCGGTAGCGTAAGAAGTTACCGGCATTTATGAGCAAAACCCTCCAAAAAATCGCGGTGGATCAGCTGCAGGTGGGAAACTACATTCGTCTCCCCATCTCCTGGCGTGAACACCCCTTCATGTTCAACAGTTTCAAGATTCGCAGCAGGGACCAGATCCAACTGCTGAAGAAACTGCGCCTGACCCACGTCGTCGTGGACCTCAAGCGCAGCGATGCTGGCGTGCTCAGCGCCCCCGCCATTCCCAACCTGGCGGACAGTGTCCCGGACCTGGACAAGATGAAGGAGCAGATGCTGCATCAGAAGCAGCAAGGGATCAGCGAACTCAAGGAGTTCCGCCGCGAATACAAGAAACACGAGCGGGAGTACGCCGACTCCCTGGCCCAGCTGCGAGCCATCAACAACCGCCTGCCCATGAAGCCCATGGAAGGCCTGATGCTCAGCTCCAAGCTGATTAAGCAGATGGCTGCCAGCCTCAGTGCCGGCAGTCAGGTCACCCTGCACCTGATGAACGATGACATCCGTCCCGATGATCCCTCCTACCACGCCCTGAACGTTACTGTGCTGGCGATGATGCTGGCCAAACGGGTGGGGATGAGCGAAGAGGAGATCGCTGTGGTCGGTCAGGGCGGCCTGCTTCACGACTGCGGCAAGCTGCTGCTGTCCAAGTCCCTGCTGTCCAAGAAGCAGCCCTCCAAGGCAGATTTACGCGAGATACAGCGCCACCCCATTTTGGGTCAGGAGCTGCTGCGCAACCAGAGTCATCTGCCCCGCGCCATCACCGCCATGATCAGCCAGCATCACGAGTTCCTCGACGGCAGTGGCTATCCCAAAGGACTCAAGGGCAATGACATCGAGCCTCTGGCCCAGCTGATCGCCGTGGTCAATACCTACGATGACCTCTGTCATCCCAGGGACAAGACCCGCACCCGCCCACCGGGCACCGTGCTCGGCATGCTGTACAAGATCTTCAAGGACAAACTGAACAACCACTATGTTCAGCAGTTCATCAAGATGATGGGCGTCTACCCCCCAGGCAGCGTGGTCCAGCTCTCCAGCGGCCAGTTTGGCCTGGTGACCTCGGTGGATTCAGAGAAGCTGCTCTACCCCACGGTGCTGGTCTACGACCCTGCCATCCCCCGTCAGGAAGCGGCCGCCATCGCCATCGATACCCAGGGACTGACCATCGAGCGCAGCATCGTCGCCTCGGCGCTGACGCCAGAAGCCTTCCAGTACCTGAGCCCCAAGGAGCGCATCTCCTACTTCTACGACACCAGGAACGGATAACAGGCCTAACCAGGTGATTGAAGACTCACGCGCCCCTGTGGCGCGTTTTCTTTGGCTTTTAGAGCTAAGCCGCTCATCTTCCTTCCCTTCCCATTTGACCAAAGCGTGATCCAGGTCAATATTTATTCTGTCGGCCGGGGGGAATAACTGCCGCCCCGACCCAAGTCTTGCCATGGAGTGGTGGTACGCCAGACAGAGGATGTTTGCCTTTTTCACCGGAGGGAAACATGACTGAGCTGCCCACGTTCGACGAGATGATGCACCTGGCCAAAACCGACCCAGCTCAGTTGGAGCGAATTCGCCAGGCCGCCATCGACCAGACCATCAGCCAGGCCAAGGCGTCCAATCGCGACGCACTCAAGGCCCTGCAGCACCGCATCGACCTGACCCGGAAGCGGGCCAGCAATCCTTACCAGAGCATGATTGAGATTTCGCGCATGATGCATGATAAGCTCGATCTGCTGAACACCGCACTCAACCGCCCAGATGAGCTGAATCGCAGCCGGGTGGTTCCCCTGGGACAAGCTCACGCCCGCAAGGCGGTGAACACCTGACACCGATACCGATTCCATGGAGGGAGTGATGAGAGTACTGACTGGCCTGTTTCTGCTGCTGCTTGTCGGCTGTGCCGCCAAGAGCGACGTAGACTATGATCCCGGCTTCGACTTCAACTCAGTCAGCCAGGTGCAACTGCTGCCCAGTCGTCACAGGGATGACCCCCTGGCTGCCGAACGCTCAGAGCTGGCGCTCAGAGAGGCTCTGGCAACCACGGGGTGGCAACTGGTGGACCAATCCAGCCACAAGCTTCAGATCAGCCTGTGGCGTGAAACAGAGGCCAATGACTCGGGCTTCTCCATCGGGATCGGCGGCGGCCGCAGCAGTGGCAACACCGCCATTGGCGGAAGCGTCTCCATTCCGGTAACCCCCACAGAAGCGGACTACAGAAAGATTCGCCTGGATCTGTTCGACGGCGAGCGCCAGGTGTGGCGCGCTTCCGACGGCTTCAAGCTCAAGGGTAAGGCGGATGCCCAATGGCGAGCGGAGCAGACCCGTAAGGTGATGGATAAGCTGCTCAGCCAGCTCCCCGGCGCTACTCCAGCTCAGTAAGCTGCACGGCCCTGAACCAGGCACTGCCCGTGGTCTGGCCTGCGTACATGCCCAGCCTCAGGGCAATGGTGATCCAGCTGCGCTCGCCGGTATCAAACTCCACCTGACGGTAGCGCCAGCCCAGTGACCCCAGCATAGGCTCGGTATGGGTAAAGGAGCCCTGCTCCGGCAGTGATTCCAGTACCGACAGATTGCCGCCGACGTCCAGCAAATCTATGGTGGGGGTGGTCTTTTGCACCCGAACCCAGCCGGAGAGGCGATAACGGGTGTTGGGTTTGACCACCACTCTCTGCTGCCAGCGGGCATCGTTGGGAATCTGCGGGTCGATGTGGATGGCGACGGTCTTCTGGGCCTGGGACCAGCCGTACTCAACCCCCTCCTGCTTGAAGGAGCTGGTGGACCATCCGGTCGGCATTCCTATTTCAAACTTCGGATTTTCAACAAGATTTTCTTGTGCACCCACCACTGGTGCAATCAGTATCCCCGCAATGACGGCGACGGCAACCCCTCTGAAGATCATGGCGCGCACTCCCAGTCCGAATCATCAATATCAGAGCCTTTCGGCAGGACGAATGAAAAACCAGATTCAGTGTAGGACAGGCACGACAAATCCACACAAAAAGTGCGGCAATCAAATGGGAAGACAATAAGAAGGAGGAAGAAAGTGGTGGGTCGTGAAGGATTCGAACCTTCGACCAATTGGTTAAAAGCCAACTGCTCTACCAGCTGAGCTAACGACCCACTTTTTTGGTTTTCATCCCCAAAGGAGGAAGAAAGTGGTGGGTCGTGAAGGATTCGAACCTTCGACCAATTGGTTAAAAGCCAACTGCTCTACCAGCTGAGCTAACGACCCACTTTTTTGGTTTTCATCCCCAGGCGGGGAAGAAAGTGGTGGGTCGTGAAGGATTCGAACCTTCGACCAATTGGTTAAAAGCCAACTGCTCTACCAGCTGAGCTAACGACCCACTTTTTGTCTTCTGAGGACTCCCTCATCCGACGGGCGGCTATAATACCAATTTCGCCTTGGTGTGCAACTGGAAATCTGTCTTTTTTGGCCTTTTGCGCACAAAAGCAACTAAGCGGACAAAAAAGCGATTCCAGAGCCGGACAAAACGGCTAACTTAGCCTTTTGACAACTCTTTTTTCGCCAGCTGAGCGGCGTTGGAGTTGCCATATTCTTTCACTACCCGGTTGAAGTAACCGGTGGCACCCGCCTTGTCTCCGGCGTCTGCGGCAATCATCCCCAGCTTCAGCAGGGAGTCGGCTCGCTTGGCGGAATCGGGGTAGCTGTTCACCACAGTCTCAAACGCGGTTTTGGCCTGGGCCATCTCACCCTTGTTATACAGCAGCTGACCCAACCAGTAGTGGGAGTTGGCAGTATAGGTGGACTGGGGGTAGTTTTCGATGAACTGACGAAAGGCAGGGATCGCCTCATCGTACTTGCGCTGCTTCAGCACCAGATCCACCGCCTGCTGGTAGGCATCGGCCTCGGACAGGGAGAGATTGGGCACAGCGACAGGCACCTGGCCGCCAGCTTGAGGTGTGACCGCCTGAGGCTGGACAGGGGCACCGTTCTTAAACTGCTCCTCGATGCGGCTCAGTTCCTGGTACATCTGACGCTGGCGCTCCACCATCTGTTGTACCTGATACTGCTGGCTCTCCACCTGACCACGCAGCTGGGACACTTCCATCTGCAGTTGATCAAACATCTGCTGCATGTGCAGCTGAGCCTGGTTGCGCGCCTTCATCAACCGCTCCAGGCGGGTGACGCGGGAGTTGATATCGTCCCCTGAGAGGGACTGAGGGGCATTTTCAGCTGCTTCTATAACGGGAGCGGGCGCAGCCTGAAGCTGCGCCCCCATGAATAGAAGAGCTGTTGCAATAACAGCTTTCTTCATAGATTAACCGTTTCGCTTAGTAAACCAGTACGGCACGACGGTTCTTGGCGTGAGCCGCGTCGGTGGCGGAACCGTCCAGAGGCTTCTCTTCACCATAGGACACTACGGAGATTTGAGAGGACAGTACACCCAGACCCTGCAGGTAACGGGATACGGCCTTGGCACGACGCTCGCCCAGGGCGATGTTGTACTCAGGGGTACCGCGCTCGTCGGCGTGGCCTTCGATCAGCACCTTAACGCCTGGGTTTTCAATCAGGTAGTTGGCGTGGGCTTCCAGCAGTTCGCCGTACTTGCCCTGGATGTCGCTGCGGTCAAATTCGAAGTACAGGATGTGCTCTTTACGCAGTTCCTGGTACTTCAGACGCTGCTGCTCAGCAGGAGTCAGTACGGGCTCAACGGCACCGGTCTGAACGCCGCTTTGAGCTTGTTCGTTGGTGGTGTTGCCGGTCTGGGACTGGCTGTCGCTGTCGGAGGTACTGGAACAGGCTGTCAGCGCCAGAGCAGGTACAGCAATCAGCATACCTTTGAGGAGGCTATTGAGCTTCATCTATCTTTTCCTTTTAATTCGTTACTTTTCCAATCAAAGATAAGGCGACCAAGAAGGCGCTTTCACACTGCCCACCTGAGTCGGAATTCTGGCCTTAAAGCGGCCATCCACCGAAACGGCTGCCAACACCTGGCGGCCATTGTGGCTTGTCCCATAAATGATCATTGTGCCATTTGGGGCGACACTTGGTGATTCATCCAGGTAGGTTTCCGTCAACACGTCCATAAAGCCGGTCTCCAGCTCCATGCGCGCAATGTGGAACCTGTTATTGGTCCTGTTGACCATCACCAAGTAACGACCATCCGGGGTCACAGAACCACCGAGGTTCCACTCACCCTGGAAGGTCAGACGCTGGATCCTTCCGGTGTCCAAATATACTCGATAAATCTGCGGTCTACCACCCCGCTCGGAGGTGAATACCAGGGATTTGCCATCGGGATGCCAGCTGGGCTCGGTATCGATGGCATAGTGATTGGTGATGCGCTTCATCTGCTTGGTAGCGATGTCCATCACGTAGATCTCCGGGTTGCCGTCCTTAGAGAGGCTCATGGCCATCTTGGTGCCATCAGGAGACCAGTTGGGAGAACCGTTGATCCCCTCGAAGCTGGTGAGCCTGTCCCGCTTCTGGGTATAGAGGTCCTGAATGTAGATCTCAGAACGACCATTCTCGAAAGACACGTAAGAGAGCTTACGACCATCGGGGGACCAGGAGGGCGACATCAGCGGCTCTTTGGAGCGCAGCAGCACCTTCTCGTTGTAACCATCATAGTCGGCCACACGCAGCTGGAACTTGAACGGGTCGTTATCTGCCACAGTCACGTAAGCGATGCGGGTCAGGAAGGCGCCCTTGATGCCGGTCAGGGCCTCATACACCAAATCGGAGATGCGGTGGCCATACTGACGGAACTGGCTGCCGCGAATCACGGTGTCCCGGCCATCGAGGATATGGTCCTGGGTCTGCACCAGCTCGCCATTTTGCAGGCCACGGCTCTCACCGCCGGTCATCTGGGCACGCACCAGATCCACCAGCTCGAAGCTGACCTGATACTGGTCCGGGCCAAACTCGCTGACCTTGCCCACCACCACGGCTTCGGCGCCGGTGGCGATCCAGGCCTTCAGATCCAGCTCGGAGGCCTTGGATACCTGGCCGGGCATCATGCCCCGGGCGATGGGGTTGAAGGTGCCGGAGCGGCGAAGGTCGGAAGAAACCACGTCGGCGATCTGGGCGGGCATTTCGCCCTGCCCTTCCCAAACAAAGGGCACCACGGCGATGGGCCGGGCGGCGTCGATTCCCTCAGTAATGACGATCTCCAGGGTGGCTTTCGCCGGCATGCTCATCATGGCCATCAGGGCCACCCATGCCATTGTCAGTGTTTTTATCAGTCTCATCAGCCTGTCGCTATTGCTCTGGTTGTACTGTTAGGTTGATATCTTTCAATTTGGCGTAGACATCCGGTTCCTGGGACACAGGCAGTTTACCCGCGGCGTTGATCGCCGCCTGGGTTACCCGGCACAGGTTGGCGTCGCCACCCAGTGTCTTACTGGAGATGACAAAGCCATCCGGTGCCAGTCGAATATTCACCCGGCACTCCTTGCCGCGCATGCTGGTGTCGGTGCGCAAGTTACGTTGAATCGTCTGACGAATCAATACGGTGTAACGGTCCACCTCGGAGAGCACCTTCTTGCTGCGAGCCGCCTCGATCTGGGCCTGCTCCGCCGCCAACTGCTCCGCCAGCTCCGCCTCACGGGCTTTGCGTGCGGCCTCCTCGGCGGCCTTGCGCTTGCGCTCCTCCTCCTTGCGTTTGCGCTCCGCTTCCGCCTTACGCTTGCGCTCATCCTCTTTGCGCTTGCGCTCGGCGGCTTCCGCCTTGGCCTTATCCTCGGCGGCTTTGCGTTCCCGCTCAGCCTTGGCCTTGGCCTGTTCCTCTCTCTTGCGCTGCTCAGCCAGCTTACGGGCCTGGTCCTGCTCCTGCTTCTGCTTGAGCTTGGCCTGCTTGGCCGCCTCTTCCGCCTTCTTGATCTCGGCCTCTTTGCGCTTACGCTCCAGTTCCAGCTTCTTCAGCTTCTCCTGGGCGGCCCTGGCTTTCCTGTCCTCTTCGGCGCGGCGCTTACGTTCCGCTTCCGCCTCGGCGGCCTTGGCCTGCTTGATCCGCTCCACCTGCTCCTGCACCTTGGCCTGATCCACCACCACAGCCTGCACCACAGGGGCAGAGGGCTGGGGAGCAACCGGTTTGGGCTTGCTGGAGAAGTCCACCCCAAGGGCCAGCAGGGCGACCAGACCAACGTGCGCCAGCAGAGAGACCACAAAGGGGAGTGTCATTTTCTGCTGCATCGGTTACTGCTCCGGCGTCTCGGTCATCAGGCCCACAGAGGGCACACCGGCCCGCTGCAGACTCACCATGAGTTGAATCACTTCGTCATAGGAGACGCTTCTGTCCCCTTTGACCACTACGGGACGCTGAGGGTCCAGTTGCAGTTCGGCGGCCACCAGGGCCGCCAACTCGTCGAGCATCAGCGGACGGTCATCCTGAACGCTGCCATTGTCGAGGAAGTACTGCCCTTCGCTGGTCACCGACGCCACCAGGGGTGGCCGCGAGTCCTTCTTCAGCGGCTCCGCCTCTCCCTGGGGCAGATCCACCTTCACCCCCTGAGAGATGATGGGGGCGGTGGCCATAAAGATGATCAGCAGCACCAGCATCACGTCGATGTAGGGCACCACGTTGATCTCCGCCACCTTGCGGCGTCGTTTACGCTGGTACCCCTGCATCAGCGCGCTTCCTTATCGTGGAACGCCTGACGGTGCAGGATGCTGGAGAACTCCTCGATGAAGTTGATGTAGGTGTTCTCCAGTTTCTCCACCTTGGTGGAGTAGCGGTTGAAGAACAGTACCGCAGGAATCGCGGCAAACAGACCCATGGCGGTGGCGATCAGTGCCTCGGCGATACCCGGGGCCACCATGTTGAGGGTGGCGTTCTGTACCTGACCCAGGGCGATAAAGGCGTTCATGATCCCCCACACGGTGCCAAACAGGCCGATGTAGGGACTGGTGGAACCGATAGAGGCCAGCAGGGACAGGTTGGACTCCAGTTTGTCCACTTCCCGGGAGAGAGCCACTCGCATCGCCCTGTGGGTGCCGTCCATGATGGCGCCGCCACTGCTGGCGGTCTGGGACAGGCGCATGTACTCCTTGAAGCCGGCACTGAACAGCAGCTCCATGCCGGAGTTGCGATCGCCGCGGCTACTCAGTTCCTGATAGAGGCGGGTCAGATCCACCCCGGACCAGAACCTGTCTTCGAACTTACGCGCATGAGTCGAGGCCTGCTTGATGACGTTGTGACGCTGCAGGATCACCGCCCAACCGGTCACGGAGAGCATCAGCAGCAGCAGCATCACCAGCTTTACCAACAAACTGGCTTCAAGGAAAAGGTTGATAAAGGACATCTCAGCTGACACGCGCTAACTCCTGCTTAATGTGTGACGGGATCGGCCTGGGTTTGAAGGCCTCACTGTCGATGCAAACCACGGTGACCTGGGCCCGGCAGTAGCAACTGCCTTCACTGTCTTCGAGGGACTGACTGAACACCATGGAGGCGCCGGCCAGTTTGGTCACCTCGGTTACCACGGTCAGGGCCTGGTTGAATCTGGCGGGACGGACAAAATCGATAGCCATATTGCGCACCACGAACAGCACGCCGGACTGTGCCAGCTCATCCTGCTCGAAGCCTTTTTCCCGCAACATCTCAGACCGGGCATGTTCGAAGAAGTTCAGGTAATTGGCGTGGTAGACCACCCCGCCAGCGTCAGTATCGGAATAGTAAACCCGAACGGGCCAGTGAAACGCCATCTCCCTGCCTGTGCCTTGCATCTGGTAATTGGAATGACTGGCTACTATACCCCATGGCCCCTGGGGATGGGAGGGTGAAGGGGTGAAGATTGGGTTTCAAAATGCGTCTTGGCGCAAAAAAGGGGAGCCAAGCTCCCCTTTTGATTAGATATCAGTCAAGGTTACTGAATCTTCTCGGGCAGTTCCAGGCCGAAGTTATGCCACAGGAAGGCATAGATGTCGCAGAACTCGGCGATGCGCATGGCGGTCGGCTTACCGGCACCGTGACCCGCCTTGGTTTCGATGCGGGCAATCACCGGGGCCTCACCGGTCTGCTGATGCTGCACCTCGGCGGCAAACTTAAAGCTGTGGGAGGGCACCACACGGTCATCGTGATCGGCGGTCATCACCATGGTGGCGAGATAGTCGCGCTTGGCCACGTTGTGCAGCGGCGAGTAGGCCAGCAGGTAGGGGAAGTCCTCGGCGTTATCGGCGCTGCCGTACTCTGAGGTCCAGGCCCAGCCGATGGTGAACTTCTGGAAGCGCAGCATATCCAGCACGCCAACCGCAGGCAGGATGGCAGCAAACAGATCGGGACGCTGGGTCAGGGCGGCGCCCATCAGCAGGCCACCGTTACTGCGGCCATAGGCCCCCATCTTGCTGGCATTGGTGTAGTTCTGGGCAATCAGATACTCACCGGCGGCGTAGTAGTCGTCAAACACATTCTGCTTGCGCTCCTTCATGCCACCCTGGTGCCAGGCTTCACCATACTCGGCACCACCGCGCAGGTTAGGCACGGCGTAGATGCCGCCCATGTCCATCCAGGCGATGTTGGCCGGGGAGAAGCGCGGAGTCAGGGAGATGTTGAATCCACCATAGGCATACAGCAGAGTCGGGTTGTTGCCATCCTTTTTCAGCCCCTTCTTATAGGAGATGATCATCGGCACCCGGGTGCCGTCTTTGCTGGTGTAGAACACCTGCTCAGACACGTAGTCCTCTGGGCTGAATGCCACCTTGGGCACCTGATGGGCGGCAACCTTGCTGCCATCGAAGTCATAGCGGTAGACGCTGGTTGGGTGGATGTAGGAGTTGAACAGGAAATAGAACTGCTTGTCCTTGCGACCACCGCTGATGCCGGTGACTCGACCGGCACCGGGCAGATCCAGGGTCGCCTGCTCCTGACCGTCGAGACCATAGACCTTCACCTCGGCCAACACGTCCTTGAGGTAGCTCACCACAAACTTGTTGTTGACGATGGAGGCGCTGTAAATGGTGTTGTCGGTTTCCGCCACCAGCTCCTTCCAGTTCGCCTTGGCGGGCTTGTTCAGATCGACGGCAATGATGCGGCCCTTGGGCGCCAGGTAGTCGGTCTTGAAATAGAAGGTGTCGCCGTCGTTACCCAGGAACAGGTACTCCGCTTCCAGATCAGGCATCAGCTCCACGGTCTTGCCGGTGGCCATCTCCTGATAGAAGAATCGGTTGCGGGGATCGGTCCCCTGAGAAACGGTGATCGCCAGGTAGTTGCCCTCATCCGACAGTTCGGCGGAGAAACCCCAATCTTTCTGATCAGGGCGGTGGTACACCAGCTTGTCCTGGGATTGGTCGGTGCCCAGCTTGTGGTAGTACACCTTCTGGAAGTAGTTGGCCTGCTCCATCTTATCGGCACCGGCCTGTGGCGCGTCATAACGGGAGTACCAGACCCCCTGCCCCTCTTTGTCCCAGGCGGCGGAGGAGAACTTGATCCACTCCAGCTTGTCGGTCAGCGCTTCACCGGTGTCGATGTCCACAAACTGCCACTGCTGCCAGTCGGAACCGGACTGAGAGGTGCCGTAGGCCAGCATCTTGCCATCTTTGCTGATGCTGACGCCGGACAGGGCGACGGTGCCGTCACTGGAGAAGCCGTTGGGATCCAGCAACACTTGAGGGTTATTGCCCTGTTTGTCGGCGCGATAGAGCACGGACTGGCTCTGCAGGCCATCATTGCGATAGAAGAACTGGCTGTCACCCTTGATGGAGGGGGCGGACAGTTTCTCGTAGTTCCACAGTTCGGTGATGCGCGCTTCCACGGACTGGCGGTTGGGGATGGCGGCCAGGTAATCATCACCGTAGGCCTTCTGAGTCATCACCCAGTCGTGGGTCTCCTGGCTGTCCAGATCTTCCAGCCAGCGATAGGGGTCGGCCACCTGGGTGCCGTGGATCTCTTCAACCAGATCCATACGGCGGGTATCCGGGGCTTGAGCTTGCTCCTTGCTATCAAAGGACTGGCAGCCGCCCACGAGTGACAAGGCAACCAGTGAAAATGCCAAATTACGCATTGTTATTCCTTTTTCATGTTTTTGTATCCGGACACACTATATCTGCCGAAGGGTGGAAGACCAAGAGACGAGGAGGTTAAGATTAATTTTGCTTACAGTTTTGCAACGACGTGACCGAACGCACAGTTTTGGTGCACACATCGGCCAAACCCGCCCCTGAACGGGAGTTTTCCCGAATTGGGCATATAAAAAGCGACGCATATACGGGGATTGTGAAATTAGTTTTTTTTATGCGAAAAAGCAATTTTTCTTGGTTGTGGTAAGTTTTGGTGCACCATAGAATAGCAACCATTGAGGAGATAGAGACTCTCCGAGTCAAGATTTCCGGCCGTTGTGGCTCTAAGCAGGTCAGAGCGGTTTAAAGGTTCTTTTGCTTAACTTCCTTCTTTTTTGTTGATTGCTATTCTGCCCGCTGAATCTCAGCGGGCTTTTTTTTGCCTGCACATAAAAAACGCTCCGAAACCACCGCTCCGGAGCGCTTTGAGTCAAACCAGCTTAGAACCAGTAAGCTACACCGATCATGTAGTGGTCCTTGTCATACTCCTGATAGCTGGCCTCGAGCAGCAGGCTGAGGTTCTCCAGCACCGGGTAGTCGTAGCGCAGGGCCACATCATAGAAGCTGTCATCGGGGTTGTTCTCATCACCATAGCCGTAATAATCGGCGTCGAAGAACATGCCGGCATGCAGTTCCAGGGTGGAGTCATGGAACAGCCCCATGCCGTAGTTCAACTCGGTGTACCAGGCTTTGACGTCTTCATCATAGTTCACCGTCATGCCCAGGCTCTGGTAGTCCACCGACAGGGTGTACTCCACGGTGTCACCGCCATCGCCATAGGTGTACTTCATCGCCATCAGGCCAATGCCCAGATCATCGGTCAGCATCTGGTAGTAGCCGCCGTAATAGTCGATCTCGTAATCCTTGACCTCTTCACCGGCCTCCCCTTCATAACGGTAGGTCTCATAGGAGACCCCGGCATAGAAGCCGCTGTCATGCTCCACCATCAGATCCGATTGCAGAGAGGGGTTGTCCAGGCTGATGGTCTGGCCACGCCACAGGTAGTTACTCAGTCCCATGGTGTATCCGGAGAAGGATACCGGGGCGTCATTGGCCAGGGCCTGAGTGCTGATCAGGGCCAGGGCAAGTGCTGTCATCTTTTTCATATTGTTGTACTCCAGGGGTTAATGCTTGGGCAGACGAGACTGGGGAACGATCCACTGCTTCTCAGAAACAGGGTCGGTGACGCCAAGCTGCACATCGCTCTCTTTGAGGAAGATGTCGTTGTCGGTGTTGTGGCAGTTTTCGCACATCCGTTTACTGGTGCGCGCTTCCGGGGTTGCCAGAGGGTTTTTGGCAACGAAGTGGGCGGCAAAGGGCACCCAGTAGGACTTGGTGTCGGGATGATTCAGGTCCACCACCGCCTTGCTGTCGGCGCTGACGCCGCCGGAGTGGCTCAGGGGAACCAGCTTGCTGTGGGGATCGCCGGCAACGCTCAGGCCGAGCTTGATGTTTTCATCATCACCAACCTGACCCAGGGCGCCTTTGGCAACCCGCTTCAGTTGCTCCCAGGTACCCACCGATTCAGGGGAGTCCTCATGGCAGCCAAAACAGTTGGTGTAGGGTTGGGTATGACAGGCGGTGCATTTGAGGCTGTCGTTATGATTTATCAGGGCCTTTTTGCCACTGAGCAGTTCGGTATGGTCCGCCACTTTATCCTGATGGCAGTCCTCGCATTTCACCTGGACAATCTCTTTTTTCTGCGTCTGTTCAAATGGGCCAACCTTGGACACCTTAGGACCGTCACCGAAATAACGCCCCTGAGGAATATCATTAATATCCCGCCCATGGAACTCCACTAAATCCGTATGGCAATCCAAACAGGTCATGCCATATTTTGTTACGTGAGCATCAACCTCTTTATGGGTTTCTGCATTTTCATAATGACAAGTCTCACAGGTTTTTTCAGGCTGTGGCTCTTTTAGGAACTGGTGATTATTCAACAAGCCGCCACCGGCATAATTGGGCTGGCTGACATGACACTGCCCACAGGTGGCATGGCAGGCGGCACATCCCTCGCCGGTGTCGGTGTGCATCTGTTCAAACAGTTCCTGGGCATTGGGGGTCTGAGCCAGGCGCTCGGTCAGCCCCTTGGCAATGCCGTTGACCGTATAGTGAAGAGAATGGCGGAAGTTGGTCACCATCTCCTCCCCATGACAGTCACCGCAGACACTGCCGCCATCGGCGGTGGGGTCCAGCTGCACCGCCGGGTGCCAGCCAGTGTGACCATCCGCCAGGGGCGCATGGCAGTCGCCACACGCCATCTCACCATGACTGCCCATGGCGTCACGGTTAACCTGAAGCTGGACCACCCGCTCCGAGACAGAGAGCTCACCCAGCTCCACCTGCTTTTTCACCAGCATCCGCTCCAGCATCTTGGGCTTGGCGTGGCAGCTGACGCATCCCCCCTGGGCCTGGGCCAGTCCGGGCAGGAGAGCCCCCGCCATCAGGGCAACGCTCACCCCGCGGCATAGATTGGTTAATTTCATCATCTTTTCCCTTTTTATTTTGGCTTAAAGAGTTACTCATCATTGTTTCAAGCCAAATATTCAGCCCTCGGAAGAGGCTTGTGAGAAAAACGAGGCGCAGTTCCTTCTGCCTTTCCATTATTCCCCGCAAATAAACACTCAGAAGATAAAGTAATAAATTGCACCATTACTTATCTGGGTTTATTTTTGCTTCAGGCAGTAACAGGCAACAGTGACAATGGTCACAGGTGAGAAATGGGAAATCCACAAACTGTTAGCTGAAGCTGAATATGAACAATCCGCAAAAAGCGTTTTTCATCTTTCAGAAATGAGGGAAGGAGTAAGCCGCAGGAAAAAAATGACCCGGCACTCAAAGAGGTTTGTGCCGGGCCGGTCTCAGTAAAGGAAGAAAAACCCAATAAGAAGCGTCACGATCAGCAGGGTACTGATCACCACGGGATAGAGGAGATAACCGTCACCGGCGCGGCGGGCCCGCATCAGAGAGAGTTTGAGCAGCAAAAACTGCAGCATGACGATGCCGCTGCCCGCCAACACCCCGGCCAGGAAACTGAGCTCATCCAGCTTCAGCAGCAACAGTCCGGCGACCAGCCAATTCACCAGAATCAGGTAGAGAAACACCTTTTGCAGCCGGTCCGGTCCATGGCGGACAAAGCCCGCCGGTTGGGTGTCGAGAGGTTCAGTCATTGTATCTCAGCCTGGGTTGATTCTGCTCGGCGCGGAACCTGGCCTGCTGCAGTTTGGCCTCATTCAGGCCGTGCTGCTGCTCCAGCTCCTCGGTCCCCTGGTCACTCAAGATGAACAGTTCGATGCGGCGATTGGAGGCGGACATGGGATCCTCAGGGATCAGGGGCATCTGGTCGGCGTAACCCGCCACCTGCAACACCCGTTCAGGAGCCACACCGCCAATGGTCAGTGCCCGTCGCGCCTCCAGTGCCCGCAATGCCGACAACTCCCAGTTGGTGGTGCGGCTGCCGGCAAAGGGGGCCGCATCGGTATGCCCACTGATGATGAATCGGTTTTTCACCGGAGCCAGCAGTTCGGCCATGGCCAGCATCAGGTCCTCGAAGTAGGGCTCCATCTGGGTGCGTCCCCGCTTGAACATAAAGCGGTCCGAGGCATCCCGGATCAGGATACGCAATCCATCCGGGGTCATCTCCACGTCCACATGACGGGAGAGATCCCCCTGCTTGAGCAGCTGCTTGACCTGCAAGGCCAGGGTTTCCAGAGGCACCTGAGCATTGGTTTCGCCGGGGATCATGGCGTTGAGCTCCTTACCCTGCCCCGCCTCGGCGTCCTGCTGACCTTCGGGAATGTTGTTGAACATCGCCACCCCGGCCTGCTCCGGTCCCGTACCCGTGGCGGGAATGCCCGCCTGATCGATACTGGGCCGCCCCTCAAAATCGATGATGGAGCTGTTGATGCTGGTGGCCAGAGGGTTGGCCCCCTGTTCAATGGGCGGCCCGTTGAGCTGTTGGACGATGGCCCGGCGTTCGTTAACGTCCGCCACCTGCATCAGCCACATCACCATAAAGAAGCACATCATCGCCAAGGTGAAATCCGCAAAAGCCACCTTCCATGCGCCGCCGTGGCTTCCTCCATGTTTGTGTTTCTTGCCCTTCTTAATGATCACCGGTGATCTCCCATGCTGACTCACAGCTGTTGGGCCTCCAGCCAACGTTCCACCTCGATGAAACTGGGGCGGTTTTCCTGCTGAATCTTACGGCGGCCTGCGTCGATGGCCAGCAGGGGCGGTTTGCCCTTGGCATGCATCACCAGGATCGCCGCCATGCAGCGCAGCCTGGCGGTCTGCCGGTCCACCTGGTGCTCCAGGGCGGTGGCCAGGGGGTCGAACAGACAATAACAGGCGAAGATGCCGATAAAGGTCCCCACCAGGGCGGCGGCCACCTTGACCCCAATCATGGTCAGGGGGCCGTCGATGCTGCCCATGGTGATGATGATCCCCATCACCGCCGCCAGGATGCCAAAGCCGGGCATCGCCTCCGCCACCTTGGAGAGGGCCTCGGAGGGACGAAGGTGATCCTCATGCAGCCTCTCAATCTCCTCCTCAAGCAACGCCTCCAGATCGTGCGGCGCCACCTTGGCCATGGACTGCATCCGCAGGTTGTCCACGGTGAACTGCAGCAGTTCAGGCTGCTTGAGCACCGCCGGGTACATCAGGAACAGGGAGCTTTCGTGGGGCGCTTCGATGTGCTCATCGAGCACCTTCATCCCCTGGGACTGCAGCTGGCTGAGCAGCACATGCATCAGGCCAAACAACTGAGGGTAGAGTTCGGGATCCTCCTTCTCCTGATTCCACATCTCTTTGAGCTGATGAATCATATCCCTGATCACGTCGGTGGGGTTGGCGATATACAGGGCGCCGAAGCCGGCACCGAAGATGATCACCATCTCGGCGGGCTGCCACAGGTTGCCCAGATTACCGCCGTGAGAGGCGTATCCGCCAAACACAGCCAGGAGCAGGCCGAAAAATCCGATCAACTTCTTCATGGGCGCTGTCTCTCCATCTGAGTCTGCCAGGTCATTAGAACTTCCCGGAGCTGTTTGACCGCGGCCTTATGCAACTGGCACACCCGGGATTCGGTCAGGTTAAGGGTCAGGGCGATCTCCTTGAGATTGAGTTCGTGCTGGTAATAGAGGCCCAGCACCAGCTGTTCCCGCTTGTTAAGTTTGCCCAGGGCTTTCACCAGGGTACGTTTGTCGATGAAGCGCTTCTGCCCATCCGGGCTGCCGTCCGGTTCCACCCCGTTCTGGAACAGCTCATCCAGGCTCTGCATCGATTCAGCCTGACTGGCGTAGAGCCGCTCTCTGAGCTGGGCCGGGGTCAACGCCATCGCCTCGGCCACTTCGCTGTCCTTGGGGGGCCGTCCCAGCTCCCGTGACAGGCGCCGTACCACATCGTTGAACTCATGGGCCTGCTGGCGCACCGGGCGTGGACGCCAGTCCAGGCGCCTGAGTTCATCCAGGATGGCACCGCGAATCCGCTTGGAGGCAAAGTTGATGAAGCCGCCATCCAGCTCTCCCGGATAGCGGCGCAGGGAGTCCAGCAATGCCATCATCCCAATCTGTTCCATGTCCTGGGGCTCCAGCTGGCTACCGCAATGGCTGCGCAGCTGGTTGACCGCCCGCTTGACCAAGGGCAGAAACTGGCTGAGCTGGGCCGATTCGCTGCCCTCGCGGGCGTCGGTCTGATAACTGCATGCTTGTGCCAACATAACCCCTCCTACTGAACCACCAGACGGGTAAAGAGCACCGCATCCAGCTGCACGTCGAAACCGTGGTTGGTCAGCACCTCCTGCAGGGCCACCTTGGCTTCGGCCTGCAGTTTCTCCATGTTGGAGGTGCTGTTGAGCTCATCCAGGCTCTTGTTGCCCATCAGCTTGATCATGGTGTTCTTCAGCAGCGGATCGCTGGCAATCAGCTTGCTCTCAATCTCCTGGGTGGGGCTTTGCAGCGCCATCTCCAGCAACAGATACCTGGGATAGCGCTCCCCGGGAAGGGAGATCACCAACTTGTCCAGGGGATAGAATTTGTCCGGCTCAGGTGTCGCCACGCCCAGGCCAAAGGGCAGTTCGAGATCGTCGGTTTTACCGATCCCCACCACGCCGACTATGACCATGGCCCCAGACCACACCAGCAGCACGCACACTTGAAGTAACCGTTTTACTCCGGTCGACATCGCCATTACGTTACCCCTACCTTTAAGCCAACATATCGATGAGATCCCGCTCGGTCGCGGGTTGCTCCATCGCCGGGTCCAGGGCAGCCATCAGCGGCGTGCTCCCTCCCGGATACTCTGGTTGTTGTTGTTTCTCTTGTGGTGCGCCCTGCCCCACATCCACCTGAACCTCTGCCCCGAGCCCCTGGCTCATCTCACTGCGCAGACGCTCGGCGCCAAGGGCCAACGCTTCGCGCACAGCCGGGTTGGCGGCGGTCAACTGAACCGTCACTCTGTCTCCCTCGTGGCGCACACTGAGATCGATGCGCCCCAGATCCGGCGGATCCAGTCTGACTTCCGCCCTGGTGATGCCATGGTCCAGGCTGAAGCGCACCTGCTCCTTCAGGGGCGCCAGCATCTGCCTGCCCAGGTTCTGAAACCCTGCGGAGGCATCCAGGGGCAGTGGCCCCCACTGACTGCTCCTGCCGCCGGAGATTTGCGTCATGACCGAGGCCGCCGTGTCGGTCGTTCGTCTCTCCCCTTCGGCAAGCTGAGGGGGCAACTCGGTGGCTGACACCTGGGTAACGGCATTGCCGGTCAGGGGACGCCAGGCACCCAGGCTTTCGCCCATGGAACTGCCCACGGAACTTGCCGGCAGATGACCTTGCACCAGCGAGGTATTCATCTGCTGGGTGGGGGCGACCATCACCTCAGACGCCGAAGCCACCACCTGAGGGGCAAGCTGTTGCAACTGGGCAGTGCGCGGACTGGGCTGCTCCGGTGACGGCGCACCGGTCAAAGCCGCAGAAACGGCCTGCTGACCATCCTGAGGCAAGATGCCAGCCAGGCTGAGTTGCCTCTCCCCGCTCCCGCTGTCAGGCGCAATCCCCTGGGCGTTAGGCCCCGGCTGACTGACGTAAGGCAGCCCCGTCTCCAGGTCGGAGTCCGCGGCCTCCTCGCTGACCGTACTTGCCAGCTGAGGCTGCTGCTGAGACGGAAACGGCACCGTTTCCTGAGCCTGGCCAGAGATGGCCGTCACTTCCCCTGTCAGGCCGTCACCGGACTCTCCAGGCCCAGGCCCCTGCGCCGCATAGGCGGGCAACACAGTGGCGAAGCTGGGGTAGTCGCCGACTTCCCCCCCCTTAGGCTGAGCGCCCTGGGATTGAGAGAAGCCTGGCAAGCTAGTGATTATCGGGTTCAACACTTAACTCCGTCCTGCGGTAGGCAGTGATGCCCTCCCGCTGCTGTTGAAATCTGTCCATCTCCTTGGCCAGGTGATCCCTGGCGGAGATCAGCTGCCCCAGCACCTGATGGTGAACCTGGGCCAGCGCCTTTCGCGCCTGAAGCTCCTCCTCACTGGAGGGCTTTCCCTGAGCGACCAGCAGTTGCTGCATCCTGCTGTCTATCTGGGCCACACGAGCCCAGTCCTGATCTGCAGCAAACTTCTGCAGAGCCAGGCCGATGCGGTGCCACTGCTCAGTTGAGGTTTTCCCAGCCTTCACGTATCTCTCCAACCACCTTTACCACGGGCGCCAGCAGCTCTGCGTCGTTGCGGATGCTGGTGGTCAGCAACTGCCGGCTGCAAAAGTCATAAAGTTGATGCAGGTTCATGGCCACCTCCCCCCCGCTCTCCAGATCCAGCATGGAATCCAGCCCCTGAACGATGTTGATGCATCGCTGCACTGAGTGACCCTTCTTCTCTATCTGGCGGGCGTGAATGTGGCCTTCGGCCCGGGAGAGCTCCTCCAGCAGGCCATCGAGCAGCATGCGCACCATCTCGTGTTGATTGGCGGCCGCCGCCCGGGCATCCAGGGAGGTCTGCTTATAGGCGTTGAATGGGTCCTGTTCCTGTAACATGTGGTCTTCCGTTAGTAGAACATTCCGGCGCTGGCGTTCATGGAGTTGATGTACTGCTCCATGGCGGTGAACTGCGCCAGATAGCGTTGATAGGCTTGCTGCATCTGATAGTCGTGCCGCGTCATGTCGTCTTCGAGCCGCTCCATCCGCGAATCGAGATTGTCCTGTTTGGTGTCGATGAAGCCATCGCGATCGGTGAAGGGATCGATGATGCCGTCCAGCCGGTTTACATAACCATCGGTGGAGGTGAACATCTCCTGTACCTTGGCAGAGTCGCTCTTCAGCGCCGTCTCCAGCTTCTCCTCGTCCAACTTCATCTTGCCGTTGCGATCCAGTTCGATGCCGATGTCGGAGAGGCGCATGCCATTGTCTGTGGCCGGAAACAGCGCGTTGTTAAGGCGGTTTTTCAGCATGCGGATGCTGGAATCCCCCTTAAGCACACCGAGCTGCTCCTCCTTGATCTTATTGGCCTCCTCCTTGTCTTCGTCGTCCTCTTTGCCAATGTCGGACTCCACCTCGATACTGCTGCCCAGGCTCTGGGTCAGTCCGGTGATCTCGCTCATCAGCTTGTTGTAGGAGGAGACAAACTCCTTCACCGAGTCCAGGGTTTTGTCGGTGTCGTAGCCCACACTGATGGTGCTGGACTCTCCGGCCTTATGGGCTTCGGTCAGCTCAATATCTACGCCATCGATCACCTTCTCCACGTAGTTGGTGGCGCTGGTGATGGCGACGCCATTGAGCTCGAACTGGGCATCCTGGGCGGCCACCAGATCGGTGAAGCCAAAGCCGCCATCGTCCTGGTTGATCTGAATCTGATTGGCGGTGCCGGTCTCCTTGGAGGTCAGCAGCAACTCGACGCTGCCATCCCCTTTGCGCATCAAAGAGGCCTGGACACCCAGGTTCGCGGCATTGTCATTGATGTAATCTCTCAGGCCGGACACCGTGCCTGTGCCAGAGGGGTTGATCACCGAAAAGTCAATGGTCAGCACCTCACCGTCCACCTCGATTTCAAAGATGCCCGAGGTTGGGATCAGTGCATCTTCAGAGGCGAAGCTGGCCGATTTCTGGTTGGCCTGGGCCAACTGATTCACCTTGAGGTTGTAGTTGCCCGCCGGGGCATCGGGCGCCACGGTCACCTTGGCGATGCTCTCATCGCTGATGCTGCCGCTCTTGGCATTAAAGGCATCGTCGCTCAGGGCATCCAGATCGGCGGTCATCTGCTTAAGCGACGACTCCAGCAGCTTGTAGGCATCAAGTTCGGCCTGATAGTCACTTTTTCTGGTGCTGTAGAGCTGATCTTTGCCGCTGCGCTCCACGGCCACCAACTGATCGGCCCACTGTGCCGCCGACATTCCGGAAATCATCCGCGTCTCCTCAAGATTGAACCCGATAGCATGCTAGTTTCATGCCACAACATATTTTCTTTACGTTTCTGATAGTTATGTTAATGGCCGCGGAAGTTCTCCCCCTGCCACTAACCGGGACGACAGCGGAAGGGAAGCGACTCTTCCGCCTTGCCTCCCACTGGGTCCACCTGATTCAAAGGGCGACCCCGACACGGGCAAACTTAAACAGCCGAAAGGGAAAATGGCTCGGTAGATCCAGGATCCTGCGCCGGATCAGAATGGATCCTTAAGATCGAGCTTAGGCAATGAATTTAAAGAGGTTTTTGTTTGATTTGTGGGCGGGTAACGTGAGAGAATGCGCAAAGTTTCGACGCCGTAATACCGCTAAAGAGAGTGACACCCATGACCACCATAGTGATACTGCTGCTGGCTGCCGTCGGAGGCGGACTGCTCTACCGTCATATCAGGCTGGGCAAAGGGCTGGCCCCACTGACCGAAGATCACCTGCACAGGCTGGAGAGCCACCTTGAGCAGCTCAAGAGCAGTGGCATGGTCAATCAGCAGGAGTGCGACGAGTTCCGCCGCCAGTTTCAGTAAAGCAGCGCCTGGGTCTGATTGCGGCTGGTGTTGGCCTGGGCCATCAGATTCTGCATCCTTTGGCCAAACCCCTGGGGCTTGAGCAATAGACTCAGGGCATCGAGTTGCTGAGGCAATTCCTGGAGCTGCAATCCGCCGTTCTCCCCCAACAGCCTCTCTGATGCCAGCTCCAAAGCACTGCGCATCTGCTTGAGCATACGAGCCAGTTTGGCGACCACCCCCTGAACCCTGGGCAAAGATTCCCTTATCCCCTGCAGATCAGTAAATATCCACCCTCTGGGGTCCTGCCAATGGTGCAGCTCCACCAACTTGATCCCCCGAAGTTCACCCGCGGGCAACCTCTGTCCCTGGCCCCGCATCCACCAGTGACCATCCAGCCGCTGCCAGAGCACCTCCGGCAGGGCGAACTGCAACTGCCCCTCCACTATGCTGGCTTCGACACCGCACTGGGACAAGGCCCGCTGAACCAGGGCCAACTGCCCCTGTGGCGTGCCCTGGGCGGGCAGAGGCAACTGCAGCCAGAGATCTCCGATGCGCAGATCTATGGTCTCGGCTCTGGCCTTGGCACTGAGCAGATCCACAGAATTGAGCTGGCACAGCCTGGGAGAGGAGGCCCCCCGCTCGGCCACAGGCTCCAGCCTGTGGTCCAGCAGCGGGTTACCGGCGAAACTGCCACGGCGGCCCAACATCTGCCGCCTGAACCGCTCCATCTCTTCAGCCTGAACCAGAGAACCTTGTGACAGGGCCTGGGTCATCAGCTGGTGCAGCTTGCGGGCGCGACGCCACTGCTGCATCAGGGTCTCCTCCGCCGCCTGGGCGTAGAGCACCTGGTGATGGCCGCGACTGATCCGCTCCCAGCGGTCATAGCAGAGCAGCCTGTGCCTGGAAAGGGGCGTGGCCGGCACCGGGCGGTGCTCGGCGCCGCCATTGACCGTCGGCGCACTGCCCAGGCCATTCAGCCTGGGCTGGTGAGACAGAGGTGAGACCTGGGTGTCGCGGATGGCAGAGAGCATGGGTTACATCTCGTTGAACAGGGAGAGCTGGCTGATCTTGACGAAGCTCTCCTGGGTCACCTGCAGGGCCACCAGAGAGCTCTGGTAACGGCTTTGGGCCTCGGCATAATCCAGCCCCTCCACCTCGCCCACCAATTGTTTGTTGAACAGCATCATGTCCTGATGAGAGGTTTCAATCAGGCTGAGGCTGTTCTGGCGTCCCCCTATGGTGGTCACCGCGGCACTGATGCTGGTCAGGGCGTCATCCAGTGAACCCATCATGCTGATCTGCTCCCCATCAAACCCCGGGGTCCCGGGAGAGAGAGTCGGGTCCCTGAGCACCTCGACGTAGTCGTCCAGGGCATTGAAGATGTCCTTGCCGCCTCCGGAGAAAAACAGATCCTCTCCGTGGTTGTTGGCGGTGATCCAGGTGGAGTCCGACACCTGCACCTCACGGGTCTTGTTGTCCCCCCGATAGACATAGTCACCGGCAGCATCGAGCTGGATCGGGGCGGTGGTGGTGCTGTTGCCGGCAAACAGGTAGTTGCCCTTATCATCCTTGGCGTTGGCCAGGTCCACCATGGCGTCTTTCAGGGTCGCCAGTTCGTCGGCATAGGCCTCCCGGTCCTCGGGGGAGAGGGTACCGTTGCCGGCGGCGCTGACGATCTCCCGCATGCGATTTTGCAGATCGATCATCGAGGTCAGGTAACTCTCGTTGCGGTCCAGGCTGTCAGACAAGGCACCGATGTTGTCGACGAACTGGCTGGTGGCCGCCTGGTCACGCTTTACCGTCAACACCTGAACGGCACCAATGGGATCGTCCGAAGGGCGCTGGATGTTTTTGCCATTGGACATCTTCTGCAGTAGGTCCCCCAGCTCGGCGGCCCCGTTCTGCATGCTGTGCAGGTTGTTGTTGTACAACAGTTGGGTGGAGATGCGCATCAGGGCTCCTTAGAAGGCTTGCAGCACAGTCTGAAACAGTTGATCGGCGGTGGAGATCACCTTGGCGTTGGCCTGGTAGGCCTGCTGATAGAGGATCAGGTTCGCCCCCTCCTCATCCAGGTTGACACCGCTGACCCCGGCCCACTCCCCCTGAGCACGACGCTGGGCCTGCAGGGAGGAGTCGGCGTCCAGCTTGGCCTGCTGGCTGCGGGAGCCCAGCTCCCCCAGCTTGGAGGCAAAGGCATCACCCAGGGTCACGTCCAGCCCCAGGGAGCCGAAGGTCAGTGTCTTGTCTGCCAGGGCCACCAGCTCCTTGAGGTTGCTGTTGTCCCCTGGCGTGCCATCCTGGCCGAACGCCAGCTTGTCGGCGGTAAATCCTGAGGTCACCCGCAAGGTGCCGGCAGGATTCAGGGGATCGTAGCTGAAGAGATCCTGAGTCGGCGCCGCACCATTGAGATCCGTGCCTGCTGAGAGCACCGAATTCATCTCGTCGGCCACATGGGCAGCCAGCTCATCGATAAAGGCCTTGGAGTCCACCAGGCTGTTGTCCCGGTAATCCAGCAGGCCGCCGATGCTGCCACCCACGGATTCGTCGATGGCAAATTCCGCCCCCTCCAGCGCCACGCTCAGACGGCCAAACTCCGGCTTGGCCGGATCCGGGGCCATGGAGAGCTTGGCGGCATGGGTGCCCACCACCAGGGGCTGGCCCTGGGTGAGGGCCAGATTCAGGGTGCCGTCGTGATTCTCTGACACGGTCAGGTCCAGCTGCTTGGACAGCTCGGCAATCACCGCATCACGCTCATCCAGCAGCTCTGGCGGTGCCTCTGCGGTGCCGCCATGGCCTTTCACCTCGGCATTGAGTCGCGCCACCTCCTGGAGCTGCACATTGGACTGCTCCACCGACGCGCGCAGCTGACTCTCCACCTGTTCGAACTGACTCTGCAGGCCGTCATTGATGGCGTTGAACCTGAGGGAAAGCCCCTTGGCCTCATTGACCACCGACTGACGGGTTGCCAGATCATTGGGCGAGAGCAGGTTGGCATTCAGGGCGGCAAACAGCTGATCCAGGCCGGTGGAGATGTTGGATCCTTCGGAGCCGACTATCTGCTCGACCTGGCTGAAGTAGCTGGACTGGGTCTGCTGGAAGCTGGCGCTGGTGGTGGTGCTCCACACCTGGTCCACCAGGTACTGGTCGGCGATGCGTCTCACCCCCTCTACCGCCACCCCACGGCCATAGACACCGCCCTCGACGGTGCCCAGCACCACCTGCTGACGGGAGTAGCCGGCCACCGTGGCATTGGCGATGTTGTTGGAGGTCACTGACAGGGCCGCCTGGCTGGCAAGCAGCCCGGATAGGCCGGTGTTTAACATGGTTGTCATCGGGCTTCCTTAGCAACAAAAGGCAGGATCACCGCCTGCTGCATGGCGACGGTGACCGGAGGTTGCCTATCCACAGCGACCGGGGCCGCCTCGGACTTAAACTCCCCACCCAGTTGACGGGTCAGGGCCTGGACCAGTCCGGTGCCGGCCCGGCCGCTCAATGTCAGCGACAGCTCGGCATCGTGCAGGTCACGGTAGATCTCGTTGTTCTTGGAGGAGAGCGGGCTCTCCTCGTCCGCCAGGGCATCCGCCGCCGCGCGCATGTGCTTGAGCACCGTCTGCAGGAACTGGGCCTCAAACTGCTGGCTGACGGCCTGGATGGCGCCGTTGTGGCCGTGCTGGGAGACCAGCTGGCCTGCATCCAGTCGATTCAGGTATCCGCCATTGGAACTTATCTGCATCAGATCACCACCAGTTCTGCGTCCAGGGCACCGGCCTCATCCAGGGCCTGGAGGATGGCCATCAGGTCCGCCGGCGCGGCGCCCAGGGAGTTGACCGCCTTGACGATGGTGTCCAGCGAGGTGCCCTCGGGCCAGACAAACATCGAGGCATCGCCCTGGTCGATGTTGATGTTGCTGTTGCTGGTCACCGCGGTGTTGCCTGGGGAGAACGCCCCGGGCTGGCTCACCGAGGTCTGCTCGGTGATCGCCACCGTCAGGTTGCCGTGGCTGACCGCCGCCTTATGCACCCGAACGTCCGAGCCCATCACCACGGTGCCGGTGCGACTGTTGAACACCACCCGGGCGGGCCGACGTCCCGGCTGCACCTCGAGCTCCTCCAGCATCGACATGAAGGTGACCCGCTGTCGGGGGTCACTGGGGGCGTGCACCCGTACCTTGGCGTTGCTCTGGGCCCGGGCCACATCCGGGCCAAAGGTGTCGTTGATGGCCCGTTCGATGTTGCGGGCGGTCTTGAAACTCTGATGCTTGAGGTTGAGGACGATGTCGCCGCCACTCTGGAAACTGCTGGGAATGGAGGCTTCCAGCAGGGCTCCGTTGGGGATGGTCCCCACGGTGGGCACATTGATGGTCACCGAGGTGCCGTCGCGCCCCTCGGCGGTGACTCCGCCCACCACCAGGTTGCCCTGGGCTACGGCGTACACCTCGCCATCGACCCCGCGCAGGGGCGTCATCAGCAGAGAGCCGCCGCGCAGACTCTTGGCATCGCCGATGGAGGAAACGGTCACATCCAGGGTCTGGCCCGGGCTGGCCAGAGGCGGCACCGAGGCGTGGATGGCCACCGCAGCCACGTTCTTCAGCTTGGGGTCCGAGGTGCCGTCGATCTGCACCCCGAACTGCTTGAGCATGTTGACCACAGACTGGGCGGTGAACTTCACCTGGCTCTTGTCGCCGGTGCCGGTCAGGCCGACCACCAGGCCATACCCCACCAGTTGGTTGTCACGAATCCCCTGCACATCCACCAGGTCCATCATCTGGCGGGTCTGAGGCGCAGCCACCAGAGGCAGGGGCAACGACAGGATGAGCAGAAGAATAAACAGAATTCTCATAGGTCTTCCTACATGGGGAACCAGGGGCTGTTGAAGTAGCGGGAAGCCCAACCCATGCTGTTGCTGTCGGCGATGGCACCCTTGCCGCCGTAGATGATGCGGGCGTCGGCGATGCGCTGGGACGACAGGGTGTTGCCGTTGTCGATGTCGTCGGTGCGCACCAGGCCCACCAGGCGCAGATACTCATCCCCCTGATTCAGGCGCAGCCACTTCTCGCCCCGGATCAACAGCACGCCGTTGGGCAGCACCTTGGCCACGGTCACCGTGATGGAACCGGTCAGCTGGTTCTGCTGGCTGCTGGAGCCGTTGCCGCTGTACTGATGACCGGTGCCCAGGGAGCCGCTGGTGGCGTAGCTCTTACCGTTGGAGAGCGCCAGGTCACCCTGTCCGCTGAGGTTGGTGCTCTTGCGGGTGGAGGTGTCCGCCTTCTTGCTGGCCTGGGTGCGCTCATCCAGGTTCACCGTCAGGATGTCTCCCTCACGAAAGGCGCGCTTGTCCTTGAACAGGGTCAGCATGTAGCCGGGGCGGTAGAGACTGCCGTCCTGGGCGGCGGGCAGGCTGTAATCCACCGTGGGCGGTGCCCAGGTCGGGGTGTCCGGCACCGGCGCAGGCTCAGGGAAGTGGGAGGCACAGCCCCCGAGAAACAGGAAAAACAGGGCGATCCAGGCTTTCATCACTCTCTCCTTACACCGTCTGGTTGAGGAGCTGCATCATTTCGTCGGACGCGGTCAGCACCTTGGCGTTCATCTCGTAGGCGCGCTGGGTAGAGATCATCTCCACCATCTCCTCCACCACGTTGACGTTGGCAGACTCCAGGGCGCCCTGGCGCAGGGTCCCCATCCCCTGCTCTCCGGCGATGCCTTCAACGGGCACGCCAGACGCAGAAGTTTCCGCGTAGAGGTTGTCGCCGCGGGACTCCAGACCTGTAGGGTTGATGAAGTTCACCAGGGTGATCTGGCCCAGCTCCTCGGCGTCCGCCTGACCCGCCATCTGGGCGGTCACCCGGCCATCGGAACCTATGGTGACCGTCAGGGCCTCCTCCGGAATGGTGATGCCCGGCACCAGGGGCAGGCCGCCGGCAGTCACCATCTCGCCATCGGCGTTACGGTAAAACTGTCCGTCACGGGTGTAGGCCAGGTCGCCGTTAGGCTGTTGCACCTGGAAGAACCCCTGACCTTCGATGCCCAGATCCAGCTGCTGGCTGGTGGTCACCAGATTACCGGTGGTGAACACCTTCTGGGTGCCCGCCACCCGTACCCCGGTGCCCAGCTGCAGACCGGAGGGAAGGTCGTTCACCTCATCCACCTGGCCGCCGGGCTGGCGCTGCACCTGATAGAAGAGGTCATTGAAGGCCACCCGGTCCCGTTTGAAACCGGTGGTGTTGACGTTGGCCAGGTTGTTGGCGATGGCCGTCATCTTGGTGTCTTGGGCCGTCAGGCCGGTCTTGGAGATCCACAGTGCTGAACTCATGGCGTTGTTCCCTGTTATACGTCGTTAAGCAGGCGGTTACCGGACTTGGCCAGGCTTTCCGCACTCTTCATCAATTTGATCTGGACTTCGAACTGGCGGCTGAGATCCATGGAGGACACCAGCTCCTGAACGGCGTCTACGTTGCTCCCCTCGAGGAAGCCACTGACCACCTTCACCTGGTCCACGGCGGCCAGGGGGACCCCATCCGCCGGACGCAGCAGCCCATCCGGGCTCTTGCGCATCTGGGTCATATCCGGATTCACCAGCTTCAGGCGTCCCACCTCCTCGATCACCCCGCCCTCGGCGGGAATGACGCTGATGGTGCCGTCGTCACCGACGAAGATCTCCTCGTACTCAGGCAGCACGATGGGCCCGTCCAGGCCTGCCACCGGCAAGCCTCCCTGAGTCAGCTGTCCCAAGGCATCGAGTTCCAGGTGACCGGCCCGGCTGTAGGCTTCGCCGTTGGGGGTCAACAGGGTGAACATCCCCTGGTCCTCGATGGCCAGATCCAGGGTACGGCCGGTGGGGGCCAGTTCGCCCGCCTTGCGGCTGACACCGGCACTGCCCAGCTGGGACAGCACCCGGGTCTCGGAGACCGCCAGCGCCTGAACCCGCTCCAGATCGGCACGGAAACCGTTGGTGTCGACGTTGGCCAGGTTGTTGGCCTTCAGGGCCTGGGCCGCCATCACCCGGTTGGCGCCACTGACGGCGGTGTAGAGCAACTTATCCATGGGTCACCTAGATGGCGTTGAGCAGGGACTGATTCATGGTGTCCGCCGCGGTCAGCACCTTGGCGTTGGACTGGTAGTTCCGCTGGGCGGTCATCAGGTTGACCATCTCGGCGGTCAGGTCCACGTTGGAGCCCTCGATGTAGCCAGCGGAGAGGCCCGCCAGGGTGCCGCTGCCCGGGGCGCCAACCGCCGGGTCACCGGCTTCCTGATTGGCAATCCAGGCGGTGTTGTTCACCGCTTCCAGACCGTTGGGGTTGGTGAAGTTGGCCAGTACCACCTGGCCCTGCAGCCGCTCCTCACCATTGGTGTAGGTGGAGTACACCTTGCCATCCTCGGCCACCCGTACCCCTTTCATCTCACCTGAGGTATTGCCGTTCTGGTCAATCTTGGAGGTGATGTAATCGGCGCCGTACTGGGTGGTGTTGTTCCACTCCAGGTCCAGGGTCAGATCTGCCGAGCCGGTGCCCAGGGTGGCTGCGTTGATGGTGAGAGTGTCGCTGCCGCCGGCAGTCAGGTTGCCGGAGGTGTCGAAACTCATGGTGTTGGTGTCTGCCAAGGGGGTGCCATCCACGGCGTAGTGCACAGTCCAGTTGTTGTCGGCGGTCTTGACGTAGTACTGGGTCAGGGCATGCTTGTTGCCCTGAGAGTCATAGACAGAGACGGTGTTGGAGCTGTGGTAGGTGCTCACGTCGGTGGCATCGAAGGGAGCGGTGATGGCGCTGACCCTGGCGTCCAGGTTGGCGGTCATGTTCACCTCGGTGGTGGCCCGGGCCGGAATGGAGCCCGCCTGCACCTGCAGGTCGCCCACGGAGCCGGTCAAAATGGTGCCACCACTGCTCACCGGGTAGCCCTGGAGACGGTTGCCATAGGGGTCCACCACATAGCCGTCGGCATTCTGGTTGAACATGCCGGCACGGCTGTAGAGGGTGGTGCCATCATCGGCGCCCAGGACGAAGAAACCGTTGCCCTGAATCCCAAGGTCCAGGGAGCGGCCGGTGTAGTTCATGGTGCCGTTGAGGGAGAAGTTCTGGCTGGCGCCGGTCATGGACACCCCCCCGGCCTGGCCACCGTTGTAGATGGCGGCAAATTCGCTGCGGGCTCCGCGGAAACCGGCAGTAGAGACGTTGGCGATGTTGTTGCTGATGGTGTTCAGCTCCTGACTGGTGGAGCGCAGGCCACTCATGGCGATGTTGTAAGACATAGTATCCTCAGTATCCTTATTGCACTGCGCTGTCGGTGGCGCTGACTTCGCTGATGTTGAGCACCGAAACGGTGCCCAGTCCATTGCCCATCTCCGCCATCATCATTCCTGAGGCGCTGGCAAAATGAATCTTCTCAATGGGGGCCCGAACAAAGGTGTTCACCGGCAGTTCGCTGTCCCCTGCGGTGGCGGTCACCTTGAGGCTGTACTCACCGTCCGCCAGGCCCAGCTGCTGTGGGTCCACGGCAAAGGGCACATCCCCCTTGCCCTGACTGCCCAGATCCAGAGTGGCGGCCACCTCGCCCTTGCCGTCGATCAACTGAACCTGAACCGACTCGGCGCTGTTCTCCAGATAGAGCTTGCCGTCCACAGCCTCACCACTGAGGGTGAAGCTGTCCGCCGGCACCATCGCCTGCTTGCCCAGCAGGGAAGCAGACTGAACGATGGCGGCGTTCTCCATCATGGTCATCTGGGCTGACTGGTTCTGGCGAATGTACTCCAGGCTCTCCACCTGGGAGAACTGGGCCAGCTGGGCCACGTACTCGTTGGCGTCCAGGGGGTCTGTGGGGTCCTGGTTTTCGATCTGGGCGATCATCAGGGTCATGAATTCGTTCTTCAGATCCGCCGCAGAATTGGGTTGAATCTGGTTGCTGTCACCGCTGCTCTGAGCGGCACTGTTGATGGCATTGACCGTCATGGTTACTTGGTTCCCAGTTGCAGCAGGCCCTGTTGCATGGAGCGGGCCCGGTTCATGATGTTGACGCTGGCTTCGAAGCTCTGGGTGGCGGACATCATGTCCGCCATCTCCGCCACGGTATCCACGTTGGAGTAGGCTACGAAGCCCTCCTCATTGGCGTAGGGGTGGTTCGGCTCAAAGCGCATCTCCACCGGGGCGTCGGTCTGCACCACCGCCGCTACCTCCACCTTGGCGGAGGGAACGCCATTGAACTGGTCGTAGATGGCACGAAACACCGGTTTCACCGCCCGGTAGGCCTGATCGGCGTCCGCGGCGGCAGCATCGGCATTGGCCAGGTTGCTGGCCACGGTATTCAGCCGCTGGGTTTGGGCGGCCAGGGAGCTGCCGGCGATGTCGTAGATTCGGTTGAACGACATGGTTATTGACCCTCGATGGCAGTACGAATGCCGTTGATCTTCATGTTCAGGAAGGTGAGGCTGGTCTGGAAATCCATGGAGTTGGCGGCAAAACGCGCCTGCTCCTGCTCCAGCTCCACCGTGTTGCCGTCGGCGGCGATCTGGTGGGGCACCCGGTAGTCCAGCTGATACTCCCGCTGCAGCTGGCCACTGCCCTGATACCCCTGCATCACCTTGGAGAAATCGATGTCTCTGGCCAGGTAGCCGGGGGTCTCTGCATTGGCCAGATTGGCGGCCAGAATCTTGGTGCGCTCCACCCTCAGATCCAACCCCTGGGCATGCAGGCCCAGTGCCGATTCCAGGTTGATAGCCATGGCAACTCCTAGTAACGTGTTAATACAGTCCTGGCCACTGGAATCCAAAATCCGTGCCAGGTTTTTATTTTTATATATAACAACGAGATACGCCTTGAGAGCCTGGTTTAACGGAAGCGGAAGTTCCCTGTTCCCCCTGCTGTTGCTGCTGGGGTTTCCGCTGTCCGCGACCGCCGAGGACGCCTCACAGCAGATCCGCTCCGCGGTTAATGACGCCCTCAGTGAAGAGGTGCGCCTGTGGCAACAACAGCATCCGGGCCAGTGGCTGGAGAACCATATTCGGGTCCAGCTCCCCTCAGGGGCCACCACCCTGCCCCCCTGCACCCAACCGCTGCTGCTGGAGGGGGAACGGGGGCGTTTTCCTGTGGGCCGCCAACACAGGCGGGTTACCTGCCCCAACCCCAAATGGTCCCTGCTGGTGCGTGGCACCCTCTCTCTCCAGGCCCGGGTCCCGGTCACCCGGGCCAAGTTGATGGCCGGCCACCTCATCCAGCCCTCACAATTGCAATGGCAACAGCGCAAGCTGACCCCCTCCGACGGGGATCTGCTGATGTCCATGGAGTCCATTGCCGGTCAGCGTGCCCGACGCGGCATACGGGCCGGGTCCCCCATCAAGGCCCAGCAGTTGATGCCACCACTGATGGTGGAACGCGGCCAGCAGGTGGTGATGCTGGCCCGTGGTGACAGCTTTGCCGCCACCACATCCGGCGTTGCCCTCAAGGGAGGCAGCGAAGGTGAGGTGATCAGGGTGAAGAACAGCCGATCCGGCAAAATTGTTTCCGCCCGGATCGTCGCGACAGGAAAAGTAGAAACAATTTTTTAAGTTCTTGCCGAAAATGGCCGCCCTCCATAGTCAAAGGCAACATCGATTGAGAGAACACCATGGAAATTACTCCGGTATCCCAGCAGCTGGTCTCCCTGCAAAACCAGGAGGCCAACACCAGCAATGCCCCGGTGAGTAAGCACCAGAGCGAAAACCAGTCCCAGTCTGTCAGCCAGCAGTGGCAACAGCTGAACCAGGCCAGCAAAGAGCTGGATGAGATGGACAGCGTCGACAGAAACAAGATCGCCGCCCTGCAGGCGGAACTGTCCACCGAGGGTTACCCCATCGATCTGGAACAGATTGCGGAAGCGATGCTGGAAGAGCACGGGTCGCAACAGTGACCCGAGCCGAACAGGTCCGTCAGCTGGTCAAGGGGATTCAGCTGGACGTTAAGCAGTATCAACAACTCAAGAGCCTGATTCGTCATCAGCACGGTCTGCTGGAGCGTCGTGACACCCAAGCCCTGTCCAGGCACAACAGCCGTCAGGACGAACTGTGTCAGGTGTTGCAGCAGCGTGCCCTGCGTCGCTGTGAACAACTGACGGCCCTGGGGCTTCCCGGCGACGACAAGGGGATGAAGCGACTGCTGTCGGCCATCCCCGGGGACAGCGGCAAGAAGATTGGCCTGTTGTGGCAGCAGCTGCAGCAGCTGGTGCATCAATGCAAGACCCAGAACGACATCAATGGCCGCCTGCTCAATACACAGCAGCGCTCCCTCAATCGACTGGTCGATCCCCAGAAGGCCCAGGCCCTGGAGAACGACTATGGGCAGCTGCAACCCTGAGCACCGATTGTCAGAGAAACAAAAAAAGGACCCCCGGGGTCCTTTTTTTCTGCCTTGATGCCGGGCGGCTAACGCCTGAACCCCCGAGCCGACGCCGCCATCCGGCCGCCCGCCTCATCCTGCTGGTGCTGCTCAGTGCGGTTCTGCCGCGCCTGGCCCTGCTGACGACGCTGCTCCTCAAGCCAGACCAACCCCTGGCGGCGAGCCAGGGCATGCTGCCAAAGTCGGCTGATGCGCCCCTGCTCCTGCTCCGCCAGCCCCTGCTCAAGGGCCAGCTTCTGAGTGGCGGGAATCAGCTGCCCCCGATAGTGGCTGCGATTCTGCCAGCTGAGGACATTGCCCCCAACCTGGGCCTCACCGCTGGCCTCCAGGGCCTGCTCCAGCCCCAGGCGACGGCGCTCCAGCTGCGCCAGCCTGAGCTGACTGCGTTGCTTCTGCTGCCCCAGCTGAGCCATCTGCTGCTCCTGCTTCTCCCGCAACAGCTGTATTTTACGCACCATGTTGGGTTATCTCCTCCAGCACTGTCTTCAGGGTCTTTGTGCTTTGCGCCAGGGTGACCCGCTCGTCTCTGTCCTGCTGCAAGAAGCCCGCCAATGTGGGGTAACTGCGCACCGCCAGATCCAGCTCCGCATCCTGGCCGGGCTGGTAGCCCCCCAGTGGCAGCAGCTCCCGCACCTCCTGGTAGCGGCCGAGCAGACGGCGAACCTGGGCCGACGCCTGAAGCTGCCCCTTGCTGTGCAACTGATCCGCCACCCGGCTGGCCGAGGCGTTGATGTCGATGGCGGGGAAATGCCCCTGCTGTGCCAGGGCACGGCTGAGAACGATATGGCCGTCGAGGATCGCCCGGGCGGCGTCGGCCACCGGATCCTGCTGGTCATCCCCCTCTGCCAGCACTGTGTAGAGGGCACTCAGGCTGCCATTGGGGTGTTCGCCATTGCCCGCCATCTCCACCAGGGAAGGCAGGGTCGAAAACGCAGAGGGCGGGTAGCCCCGGGTCGCCGGCGGCTCCCCCAGGCTGAGGCCAATTTCCCGCTGGGCCTGGGCATAGCGGGTCAGTGAATCCATCAGCAGCAATACATCCTGGCCCTGATCCCGGTATCCGGTGGCGATCTGATGACACAGGCGGGCGGCGCGCAGGCGCATCAGCGGCGTGGTGTCTGCCGGTGCGGCGATCACCACAGCGCGGCGACGCCCCTCCTCGCCCAGGGCATGATCGAGAAACTCGCGGACCTCACGGCCCCGCTCACCGATGAGCCCTACCACCACCACATCCGCCTGGGTGTAGCGGGTCATCATCCCCAGGAGCACCGACTTACCCACACCGGAGCCGGCGAACAGGCCAAGGCGCTGGCCCTTGCCGATGGGCAACAGGGTGTTGAGGGCACGAACCCCCACATCCAGCTGACCGGCGATGGGCCGACGAAGCAGGGGGTTGGGAACCTTTAAGTGGGTGGGCTGGGCAGTGCAGTGGCGCAGGGGGCCCTTGCCATCGATGGGGTTGCCGCTGCCATCGAGCACCCGCCCGAGCAGGCCAGGGCCCACCGGGACGGTGGAGGGGCCTGACATGGGCCGCACCCTGGCCCCAGGCATCAATCCAGAGGTGGGGTGCAAGGGCATCAGCAGCAAGGTGGCACCTTCAAAGCCCACCACTTCGGCCTCCACCTCGCTGCCATCACGGCAGCCCAGCAGACAGCGGTCGCCGGTGCCAAGCTGGCAACCCACGGCCTCCAGCATCAGTCCGTTGACCCGAATCAGCCTGCCGTAGATGGTGGCAACCGGTACCTTGGGGTGACAGGCGAGGTTAAGCACCCTGGCCATGATCATCCACCAGGTGCTTGGCCACCTGCTCCATGCAGGCATCCAGTCGGGTGGCGGTGGAGGCGTCCGCCTCGCACTCTTCGGTCACCACCCGGACATCGCCGATACCCAGGGTGGGGTCAGCCTTGAGCTCCCATTGGGCCACCTGATCCGCCGCCACCTCGGTGAGGGTGGCAAGCACACCGGGCTCCAGATGGATTACCGGGTTAGTGCGTCCATCGGGCAGGGCCGCCAGGGTCTCTTCAATCAGGCTCATGATCTGCTGCGGGTGCAGGGTCAGTTCGCAGCGCACCACCTGCTCGGCCACCCGTTTCACCAGCTCCAGGATCAGCTCCTGCTGCCCCTTGAGCTGTTGTTCGTGACCTTCACGCAGCAGCTGCTGCAGCGCGGTCAGAGGGGCGATCATGGGCGCCAGGCGCTGCTCCATCTCCTGATGAGCCTGGGCCTGGCCCTGGTTGCGGCCTTCGGCCACCCCCTGGGAAACACCCTCCTTACGGCCCATCTCCAGGCCCTCCTGGTAGCCGGCCTCACGGCCCTGATCCATCCCCTCCTGATACCCCTGCTCTACCGCTCTCTGGTAGTCGGCAGGCGAAGTGGCCGGGGCGGTGTCGCCCCCCTGAGAGCCCAGGGGCGGGAAATGGTAAAGGCGGACCCGGCTTGCTTGATTGTTCCAGTGTTGTTGACTCATTACTCCACCACCGGCTCTTCAAAGAGTTGCAGTTCCAGCTCCTTGGCTTCCATCATGCTCTTGGCTTTCTCCATGACCTCGGCACGGGCCAGATCCGCCCTGGAGAGCGCCACGGCGCCAATCGCCTCCATCCGGGTCTCAATGGAGGAGGACATCCGCTTGGGCAGGGCGCCAAGCACCGCCTTCTTGAGGGTGGAATCCACCCCTTTGAGGGAGATGGCCAGGGTCTCCGGATCCACCTCTGCCAGCAGCTTCTGCAGGGTGTCGTCCTTCTGGCGACCCAGGATGATGAAGTCGAACATGTTGTCCTCCACCTGGGTGGCCAGGGTCTGGTCGTGCAACCGGAGTACCGACATCAGTTGTTCCCTGTCGCCTTCGTAGCGATTGAGGATATCCGCCACCTGTTTCACGCCGGCCACCTGGGTGTGGCTCTTCTCCATGGCGATGGCCACGCAGCGCTCCACCAGCTGGCGAAGCTCCTCCACCACATCCCGGTCCAGTTCCCCCAAAGCGGCAATGCGCAGCAGCACCTCATCGTGGCAGTGGCCCGGCAGGTGTTGCAGCACCAGAGAGGCGTTCTCCGCAGGCAGCAGCCCCAGGAGCACCGCCTGAAGCTGACTGTGCTCGTGGGTGATCTCGTGGGCCAGCAGCTTGGGGTCCACCCACTCCAGGCGACGCACCAGGGTCTGGATCTCGTCACCATAGATGTTGTCGATGAGTCCCTTGGCCACCCGGTCGCCCAGGGCGATATCCAGGGTGCGTTGCAGGTAGCCTCGGGAGGCCCGGGCGATACCGGACTGGTCCCGATAGGCATCGAAGAAGCGGCTCAGCACACCACCGGCCTCCTCATGGGAGATGTGGCTCAGACGAGCCATCTTGTGGCTGAGGCGCTGTACATCGCTGCGGTCCAGGTGGGCCAGCACCTTGGCGGCACCCTCCTCGCCCATGCTCAGCAGCAGCATGGCTGCCTGCTCCATGTTGTCCATCAGGGACGCTTTCAGGGCATTAGTCACGTTTCTCTGCTCCAATCCACTGGGAGATCACTTCGGCCACCCGGGCCGGTTCCTCCTTGGCCAGCATGCCAAGGTGCTCCAACTGTACGGTCAGGGGTGAGCCGGGCTCCGGCAGCCCCAGGGCCACGATGGCACTGCTCAGCCCCTTCTGCTCAGGCTCAGCCTCCGGCGGCGGCGCCAGCTCCGGCGGGTTGTCGGCAACCGGCAGTGGCGGCGCCTCCTTGGGCATCCGCTCCACCTTGATCAGGTGACTGACCATGGGGCGCAGCACGAAGAAGATCAGGCAAAGCCCCACCAGGCCTCCCACCAGGTAGCGGAAATACTGGGCATATTCCGGCAGCTGCCACCAGGGCATCGGCTCTACCGGGGTCTCGGCCACCACCGCAAAGGGGAACACCGACAGGGAGAACTGGTCACCACGACTGGCATCGAAGCCGATGGCATCCCGCACCATCTGGGCCATCTGATCCTGCTGAGCCTGGGTCCAAGGCTGGGCCCCGTCGGCGCGCTGATTCACCAGTACCGAGACCGACAACTGCTCCAGTTGCGCCTGTTGATACTTGGTGTGGCGCACCGAGCGCCCCGCCTCGAAGCTGCGGCTGGACTCCTCACTCAGGGTGCTGGACTGATTCGAGGGTTGCTCCCCCTCCTGGGCCGGCGGCTGGTTGGAGAGTGCTCCGGGGATCCCCAGGGCCAGGGAGCCGTTGTTCTGGTTGCTGCGCACCTTTTCCTGCAGCAGTACCACGCTGGGATCGACGCTCTCCTGGGTCTCCTCCACCTGGTCAAAATTGATGTCGGCAGACACCTGCACCCGGAATTGCTGGGGACCCAATACCGGCAGAAGCATGCTTTCCGCCCGCTGAATCAGCTGTTGCTCCAGGCTGCGGCTGTACTCCACCTGCTTGGCACTCAGGCCGTTGGCGTTGTGGCCCAGGGCCTCATTCCCCGCCAGCAGCTCACCGCGCTGGTTCACCAGTTGCACCCGTTTGGGGCTGAGTCCGGGCACACTGCCCGCCACCAGGTTGACCACGGCGGCCACCTGGCCTGGGCTCAGGGTTTTGCCCGGCTGCAGATCCACCATCACCGAGGCGGAGGTATGGGCATCCTGCTTGCGCACAAACAGGGTGCGCTTGGGGATGGCCAGGTGAACCCGGGCGGCTTTCACCGGATCCAGGGCCATGATGGTGCGGGCCATCTCCCCCTCCAGGCCATGACGGTACCTGGCCTGCTCCATAAACTGGCTGGTGGTCACGTCACTGTCGAGGGTGTCCAGGCCACTGGGCAGCTGAGCCTTGATGCCACGAGCCGCCAGCACCATGCGCACGGCCCCCACCTGGTCGTGGTTTACCAGCAGCTGGCCGGTGCCGCGGTCAATCTGATAATCGATCCCTTCAGCCTCCAGCACCTCGATGATTTGGGCACTGTCGTACCCCTCCTGATTGCCATACAGGGGGCGAAGGTTGCCCCCGGACTTCCATAACACCAGGACGATGACGGTGGCGGCGATCACCGCCAGTACCGACACCAGCAGCACCTGCCCCTGCCCCCCTTCGGAGCGGACAAAGCGCTGCCAGACGCTGCGAGCGCCGTCAAGGAAGCCGAGAGGTTGAGCGGATTGGGATAATACGGTCGACATAGTGCTCCCCTAGATCGGCATCTTCATGATCTCGTCCAGCGCGGCCACCAGACGATTACGAATCTGCACCATGGCGCTGAATGAGAGGCTGGCCTTCTGCGACGCCACCATGGCGCCCACCAGGTCATCACTTTCCCCGGTTTCCACCGCAGCGGTGCGGGCCGACGCCAGGTTCTGGTCGGTATTGACGGACACGACCTTCTGCTTCATCAGCTCTGAGAAGTTGGCCGCCTCGGCCTGGTCCTCGGCCGGACGGATGAAGCCCGCCGCCTGGTCCTTCTGCAGGGCCATGGTCGCCAGCATCGATTGCTCGGTAATAATGCTCATGATTGCTCAGCTTCCTCTACGCGGCACATTCGGCGTTTTTGATAATGGCATCCACATCGATGCCCGCTTCCCGCATCTGCGCCATCTTGTAACGCAGCGCCCTGGTGGTCATCCCCAGGGTCTCGGCGCTGCGGCTTCGATGGCCGCCGAACCGTTTCAGGGTGTCGATGATGTACTGGAACTCCGCCTGCTGCTTGGAGGCTTTGAGTCCCTGACCCGTGGCGGCACTCGCCGGAATCACCTGTTGCTGGGGCAGTCCCAGCTCCAGGGCCTGCAGGGCGGTGCCCCGGCGCATCACCAGGGCCCGCTGTACGCAGTTATCCAGCTCGCGGACATTGCCCGGCCAATCATGGGCCAGCAGCGCGGCGCGGGCGGCTTCACTGAAGTAGCAGCTGTCGTCCCCGGCCAGATGGTTGTGGCGCTCAAGCAGGTGATCGGCGAGCGGCAGAATGTCTTCGCGGCGCTCCCGCAGAGGTGGCAGGTGCAAGGGCAACACATCCAGACGGTAGAACAGGTCCTCCCGGAAGTTGCCTTCGCTCACCTCCTTGCGAAGATCCTTGTTGCTGGCAGCGATGATGCGGATATCCAGGTTAATGGGCTTGTGGCAACCCAGTCGCTCCACTTCGCGCTCCTGCAACACTCGAAGCAGCTTGGCTTGCAGCATCAGCGGCATCTCACCAATCTCGTCCAGCAGCAGGGTGCCGCCGTTGGCCAGCTCAAACTTACCCGCCTTGTCCGCATGGGCACCGGTGAACGCCCCCTTGGCATGGCCGAAGAGCACCGACTCCAACATCGACTCAGGAATGGCCGCGCAATTGACCGCCACAAACGGTTTGTCCGCCCGGGCGGAGTGGCGGTGAATGTAACGGGCCAGCTGCTCCTTGCCGGTGCCACTCTCACCAGAGAGCAGCACGCTGGCCTCGGTGGAGGCGGCGCGATGAGCCAGCATCAGCAACTGGCGGCTGGCCGGCGCTTCTGCCACCAGATCCGCCCGGCTGCTTTCGATGGTGATGAGACGGCGAATCAGCCGGTGCAACTGCTCCAGATCCAGGGGAGCCAGCAGATAATCCTGGGCGCCGCAGCTCAGGGCGGCGCTGGCCACCTCACCGGCATCCGGGTCTACCAGCACCACTTTCATGCTGCCAGCAACCTCAGCCATCTTCTGACTGACCTGTTCAGGGGAGCACCCCTGCAAGCCAACCAGGGTCAGCCAGGCGGGTTTTCGGCTGTCGATATCCAGCAGGGTAAACCCCTGAAGGTCCAGCTGAGCCCGGTCGCACCCACTGAGTTCAAATCCAGCAATTCGAATGGAGTAATCGCTCATTCTCCGCTCTCCTGAGCATTGAGTATTTTTGGCAGGGTGCTGCTCATGTCCGGCGCCGCCTCCTGTGAGGGGGCCTGGTCATCTCCGGCCATCACCAGGCGAATGGTGACCCTGCGGTTCTTGGCGCGCCCTGCGGCACTGCCATTGCTGACCAGGGGGAAACGCTCCCCGTGGCCTCGAATCTCTATCTTTGCCGCGGGCACGCCGGCAGCCACCAGTCGGGCTGCGATCTCGTCGGCGCGGGTGCGGCTTAGCACCAGGTTGGACAGGCTGTCTCCGTCGCTGTCGGTATGACCATCCACCAGCACCTTGTTGATGCGAGCGTCTGCCTGAACATAGGCGGCAGCGGCGTGGATGTTGTCAGCGGCTCCAAAAGCCGGCTCCACACCGCCGCTGGAGTACCGAATCTCCAATCGTCTCACCTGCTCATAGGACATGGGCAGCAACTGGTTCAGACATTGGCGCATCTCCAGGGCGGCCGACTGGCCCTGGACATTGGCACTGGATACCCGCCACTGCTGACCCAGTTGGTCACCGAGATCCACCTGCCAATTCCAACCCAGCTCCAGGGCCTGAAGGAAGGGCTCGCCCGCCCCAACCAGCCTGGCTTGGCTCTGCTGCCAATGGGCAGAATAGTGATGGGCAACATCGGGAGAGGAGGGTTGCCACCCAGGTTTCTGAAGGCTGAACTCGGCGTCGATGCCCTGCCCAGGCAGCCAGTCTGCTTCCAGGGCCAGGGAGAGTGGGTGACCGGCGTGACGGCGTAAGACAAATCGGCCGAAATTATCGACTTCATGTATGAGACGGCACTGAAATTTGTCACCGTCAAATTTCCATCCAGCTCTTTCCAGCGGCGTGCCAAATTTAACCACCGCTGCGTTAGCGAGCGCCGGAAAAACGACAGCCGTCAAAAATACCTTATTTATCAAACTAGACATTATAGTCACTGGGCGAATTTTTAAGAGTTGGCAGACTATTATTTTTTCGACCAAGAAATCAAGTTTGAATTTATATTTTTCTACCGAGCAATCAATGAGATTTATTTTTCATTAAATATCATTGAACGCCCCGCAAACCCCTGATATGTTAGCCATCGTCGTGAATGAACGGCATGATTTGGACAACGTATTTTTGACTTTGTCAGATAATTGACTGATGTTCTAAATACTAGCCAAGAGTAAAGAAATAAATAAAAGCAGTGCTGATATGATTGATCCATATATTACGCAACATTCGTGTTGGACAGCGCTTTACACCCAGCCCAGGTCTAATGGCAGCAGGGTTTTACGAATTTAAGCTCAATTAAAGAACAGTTCATAATGAAGACAACAGCAAAAGCAAAACTATTAGCTGGTGACACTGACGCAACGGTAAGGCCTGTGGTTTTGGTCCAGGAAAAGCTGGCTCGCAGCCGCCTGCTTCGCCAGCTTGAACTGGGATACAGCCAGATGCTGGATGCGGTGCTGCAGATCTTCAAACCCCTGATGCGCCTTGGCCAGGCCACACCGGTGCGGGTCAGGCTGGACGAACAGCCCCTGCCGCCGAATCAGGGCAATGCCTGTTTTGTCCTCAGTCACGGACGCACCGCCCTGGCCTGGCTGGCCATCGACCGCTGTACCCTGGATCAGTTGGCCAGCAGCTACTACGGCGGCGCCAGCCAACGGCTGGTCAGCCCCCTGCGTCCCATCAGCCACTCCGAACTGCGCCTGGCTCATCGCATTGTCGAAACCAGCCTGGAAACCCTGCCCAAGACCCGACTCTCCATGGATGAGCTGGATCTGGAGGTGGTGCCCAGCCTGGACGGCATTCAGTCTCCCGCTTGCTGGCGTTTCGAGTGGCCCCGGAGCCACCCCTTCGAGGCCATCCGCTTCTATGTCAGCGAAGCCCTGCTCGGTTCCCTGTCCGAACAGCGCACCGAGCACAAAGCCGATCCTGAGCTGATGTCCAAGGTGAAACAGCGAATGACCCAGATTCCGGTCCAGGCCCGGGTGGAACTGGCCCGCAAAGCGGTGCCGGTCCAGACACTCAACGAATTGAAAGAGGGCGACATTCTGCCCATACATCTGCACGCCCGCTGCCCGGTTACCATAGGTGGCCGCACCCAGTTCTACGCCAGCGTGCATGCCCAAGACGGCAAACTGGTGGCCAAGCTCAACCAGGATGCCCATAAAGCTGAGGAGTACTAACGTGGTTGATGACAACCTGCTGGATGATGATCTGCTGCTGGATGACCTGCTGGAGGAGGAGGTACCGACGGCCACCGTTTCCGCTTCCCCTCAATCCCGTCCCAAGAAGGATATGGGCTTTTTTCAGCAGTTGCCCGTGCAGGTCTCCCTGGAGCTGGCGAGCGCCGAAATGACCCTGGGAGAGCTGACCACCCTGGGCGAGGGGGACGTGATCACCCTGGACCGCATGGTAGGCGAACCCCTGGATCTGCGTGTCAACGGCGCCCTGCTGGGGCGGGGTGAGGTGGTCGAGGTCAATGGCCGCTACGGCGTTCGCCTGCTGGAGGTGGAAAATACCAAGGTCTCTGGCGGCTACGATGGCTAAGCTGGCCCGCTTCTGGCCTCTGCTGCTGTTGGTCCTGCCCTTTGCCGCCAGTGCAGAGGGCCTGACCCTGCTGACTCTGGACGACGGTGACCAGTCCCAGGCGATCAACATCAAACTGGAGATCCTGGCACTGATGACCGCCATCAGTCTGCTGCCGGCGCTGCTGCTGATGGCCACCAGTTTCACCCGAATCATTGTGGTACTGGCGGTACTGCGCCAGGCCCTGGGCCTGCAGCAGAGCCCCCCCAACAAGGTTCTGCTGGGGATCGCCCTGATCCTGACCCTGTTTATCATGCGCCCGGTGGGCGAGCAGATCTACGCCAACGCGGTTCAGCCCTACGACGGCGGCGAGATCAACCTGGTAGAGGCCGCCCGGCGGGCAGAGGTGCCCCTGCGCGCCTTTATGCTGACTCAGACCCGGGAGTCGGACCTGGAGCAGATGATGCGCATCTCCGGCGATTCTCTGGATCTGACGCCAAATGAAGTGCCCTTCCTGACCCTGATGCCCGCCTTCGTGCTCAGTGAACTCAAGACCGCCTTCCAAATCGGCTTTCTACTGTTTCTTCCCTTCCTGGTCATCGATCTGGTGGTCGCCAGTGTGCTGATGTCCATGGGGATGATGATGCTATCACCGCTGATCATCTCCCTCCCCTTCAAACTGATGGTGTTTGTGCTGGTGGATGGCTGGAGCATGACGGTAGGCACCCTGGCGGCCAGTTTCGGATAGCCTCATGGATACTCAAGTTCTCAGTACCCTGTTTGCCGATGCCGTATTGCTGGTGGTCAATATGGTGGCGATACTGATTCTCCCCGGCCTGGCCCTGGGGATCATCATCGCGGTGTTTCAGGCCGCCACCCAGGTCAACGAACAGACCCTGAGCTTTCTGCCCAAGCTGATCATGACCCTGCTGATGGTGCTCTTTGCCGGCCACTGGTTGCTGCAACAGGTGATGGACCTGTTTCAGCGTCTGTTCAATGACATCCCCTACCTCATCGGCTAGCCCATGCTGACTCTGACCAGCGCCGAACTGGGCAGCCTGCTAGGCCACATCTGGTGGCCCTTCTGCCGGTTGATGGGCGCCTTCAGCGTGATGCCCATGTTCTCCAGCGCCCACGTCACCATCCGCGTCAAGATACTGCTGGCCCTAGTGCTCTCTGTGGTGATGGCCCCCATGGTGCCCACGCCGCCCCAGGTGGATGCCGCCTCACTCACCGCGGTATTGCTGGCCGCCGAACAGATCCTCACCGGCATGCTGCTGGCGTTTCCCCTGCTGCTGCTTGTTCATGTGCTTACCGTACTGGGCTCTGTGGTTTCCATGCAGATGGGGCTCTCCATGGCGATCATGAACGACCCGGTCAATGGCATGAGTCAAGCCATCGTCAGCCAGCTGCTGATGCTCTACGGCATCCTGATGTTTCTGGCCCTGGAGGGCCACCTGGTGGCCCTGGGCATCCTGGTGGACAGTTTCACCCTGTGGCCGGTGGGCAGCGGCATCTTCAACCTGCCCCTGGAGATGCTGGCCCTGAGGTTTGGCTGGATCTTTGCCTCGGCCCTCACCCTGGCAGTACCGGCGGTCACCGCCATGCTGCTGGTCAACCTCACCTTTGGTGTCCTCAGCCGGGCCGCCCCCAGCCTCAACGTCTTCGCCCTGGGCTTTCCCATGTCGATGATGATGGGCCTGGTGTGCCTGCTGCTGGTGTTCACCGGCCTTCCCGGACTGTACGCGGAGCTGACCAGTGACGCCCTGAGGGTGATGCTGCACGCGATCGGGGGGACGCCATGAGCAATGAGCAGTCCGGCGACAAGACCGAACAACCCACGGCCAACCGGCTGCGCAAGGCCAGGGAGCAGGGGCAGGTTGCCCGCTCCAAGGATTTTTCCAGTGCGGTACTGCTGCTGGGGGCCGCCACCCTGCTGGACAGCGGCAGTGGCTACCTGGCCAGTTTCATTCAGGGGGTGGGGAGCAACAACTTCTCCGTCACCCGGGCCGCCCTGGAGGCTCCCGGCATGATGCAGCAGCACCTGGGGCTGGCCCTGCTGATGTTGCTGCAGACCCTGGTTCCCTTACTCGCTGGCCTCTACCTGCTGACCGCCGCGGCCGCCGCCCTGCCCGAGGGCCCTCTGCTCAACCTGGGCAACGCCGGTTTCAAGCTTAGCCGCATCAGCCTGATCTCCGGCTTCGGCCGGCTGTTCTCCCTGAACTCCTTGGCAGAGCTGGGCAAGTCCATTCTCAAGGTGGTGCTGATTGCCGGCACCATGCTGCTCTACCTGCGCCAGGTGTGGATCACCCTGCCCAAGCTGGCCCAGCAGCCCCTGCCACTGGCCCTGGAGCGGGCGTCCGACGTGCTCACCAGCGGCCTCTACTGGCTGGCAGGCGCCGTCGCCATTGTGGGGGTGATAGACCTGCCGTATCAGGCCTGGAGCCATAAGCGCAAACTGAAGATGAGCAAGCAGGAGATCAAGGATGAGCATAAGCAGCAGGAGGGCAAACCCGAGGTCAAATCCCGCATCCGCCAGCTGCAGCAGAAGATGGCCAGAAGCCGCGCCGAGGTGGCCCTGCCCCAGGCGGACGTGCTGCTGATTAACCCCAGCCACTACGCGGTGGCACTCAAGTATGAGCCAGAGAAGGCCGATGCCCCCTATGTGCTGGCCAAGGGGGTGGACGAGGTAGCCCTCTACATGCGCTCCCTGGCACCCAAATACGATCTGGAGGTGGTCAGCGCGCCCCCTCTGACCCGGGCCATCTACCACTCCACCCAGGTGGAGCAGCAGATTCCGGCCCAGCTCTACCATGCCATCGCCCATGTGCTCAGCTATGTGCTGCAGCTCAAGGCCCACCGGCGTGGCAAACAGGGGCGCCCCGAGCCCCTGCCCCAGTTCCACATTCCCCAACACCTGCGTCACGATTGAGGATAACCGATGACACGGCTGCTACAGTCACTGACTAACAACAAAGGCTTTATGGGCATCCCGGTGATGCTGCTGGCGATCCTGGCGATGGTGATTCTGCCACTGCCCCCTTGGCTGCTGGACATCCTGTTCACCTTCAACATCATCCTGGCCATTCTGGTGCTGCTGGTGTCGGTCTCCATCCGCCGCCCGCTGGAGTTCTCCGTCTTCCCGACCCTGCTGCTGCTGGCGACCCTGATGAGGCTGACCCTGAACGTCGCCTCCACACGGGTGGTACTGATTGAGGGCCACCAGGGCGGCGACGCCGCCGGTAAGGTGATTCAGGCCTTCGGTGAGGTGGTGATTGGCGGCAACTACGTCGTCGGTGCCGTGGTGTTCCTGATCCTGATGATCATCAACTTCGTGGTGATCACCAAGGGCGGCGAGCGTATCTCCGAGGTGTCCGCCCGCTTCACCCTGGACGCCCTGCCTGGCAAACAGATGGCCATCGACGCGGATCTCAATGCCGGCACCCTGACTCAGGAGCAGGCCAGAACCCGACGCCAGGAGGTGGCCCGGGAAGCGGACTTCTACGGAGCCATGGACGGCGCCTCCAAGTTTGTCCGCGGTGATGCCATCGCCGGCATACTGATCCTGGCCATCAACATCATCGGCGGTATCTGCATCGGCATCTTCATGTACGATCTTGGCGCCGCCGACGCCTTCAAGACCTACGCACTGCTTACCATAGGTGACGGCCTGGTGGCCCAGATCCCGTCACTGCTGCTGGCCACCGCCGCCGCCATCATTGTCACCCGGGTGTCCGACGCGGAGGAGATGCCCAAACAGCTCTCCCGCCAGCTGCTGGCCAACCCCAAGGTGCTGGGCACCGCCGCCGGCGTCATGGCGATCCTGGGACTGGTCCCCGGCATGCCCGCCCTGGTGTTCCTCTCCTTTGCCACCGTCCTGGGGTTCGTCGCATTCCGTCAGTCTCAGCTGGCCCCGGAGGCGCCCCTGGAAGAGGTGCAGGAGAAGGCGGAAGAACTGGTCAGCGAACCCACCCAGCCCAGCTGGGATGCCCTGCCCCACACCGACATCATCGAACTGGGGGTGGGTTACCGCCTGGTGCACCTGGTGGACCGCAGTCAGGGGGCGGAGCTGATCAAACGGCTCACCGGCATCCGTCGCACCCTCTCCGAACAGGCAGGCTTCCTGCTGCCGGAGGTGCGGGTCAGGGACAACCTCTCCCTGCCCCCCAATGGCTACCAGATCTCCATCCTCGGCACCCCGCTGGCTAAGGCAGAACTGCAGCCGGAGCGGCTGCTGGCTATTCAGAGTGGTCAGGTGTATGGCAACATCGAGGGGATCATCACCAAGGACCCGGCCTACCAGATGGACGCCATCTGGATCGACAGCAATGACAAGGCCAAAGCCTTGAACCTGGGCTACTCGGTGGTGGACCACGCCACCATCATCGCGACCCACGTCAGTAAGCTGCTGCGGGAAGCCCTGCCGGAGATGCTGCAACACGATGACATCAACGCCATCGGCGAGCGGCTGGCCATGGTGGCGCCCAAGCTGTCGGAATCGCTTTCCACCGCCCTGACTCCGGTGCAGCAGCTGAAAACCTTCAGGTTGCTGCTCAGGGAGCAGGTCTCCCTCAAGGACATTCGCACCGTGGCCACCACCCTGCTGGAGTCCAGTGACGCCACCAAGGACCCTGTGCTGCTGGCCGCCGATGTGCGCTGTGCCCTGAAACACAATCTGGTGCATCAGATTGCCGGCGAGAGCGGCAAGCTCAGCGTCATCACCCTGGCGCCGGAGCTGGAGCAGCAATTGCTGACCTCGCTCAACCAGGCCCAGCAGGGCGGTCAGGTGGCGCTGGACTCCTTCCCGGTCGATCCCCAGTTGTTGGCGCGGCTGCAGCAGGCAATGCCCGAGCACCTGGCTGCCGCCCGCCAACAGGGTCACCCCGCCATGCTGCTGGTGGCCCCTCAGCTCAGGCCGCTGCTGGGCCGTTATGCCCTGGCCTTCGCCCGGGGCCTGAATGTGCTCTCCTACAACGAGGTACCGGAAACCCGGGAGCTGCAGATCGCCGCCCAGCTCACCGCATAAATCCATCCTGTTCTCCCTGCCACGGAACGGCTTTCCCGGCCCCGCAGAATCTCAGACTACGGGGCCTCTTTTCAGCCAGCCATCCAGCGCGTACAATGGCGCGCTTTGATTGCCGGAGACCCAGATGCAGCCCCTGAACAGCACCACCCACCCAGACGCCATCCCCCAGGGCAGCGAAACCCTGCGCAAGGCGGTGCGAGCGGCCATCCTCGACGGCGATCAGATCCTGCTGCTCTATACCGAGCGTTATGAGGATTACAGCCTCCCGGGTGGCGGCGTCGATAAGGGGGAAAGCCTGGAGCAGGCGCTGCTGCGTGAAGTGGCCGAAGAGACCGGGGCCGCCAATCTGACCATTATCGAAGAGCTGGGTCTGTTCGAGGAGCTGCGCCCCTGGTACAAGGATGACGCCGACAACCAGAGAATGCTCTCCTACTGCTACCTGTGCAGCGCCGATCGTCAGTTGGGCGAGACCCAGCTGGAGCACTACGAGCAGCAGAACGGCATGCGTCCGCTGTGGGTCAACATCCACGACGCCATCGCCCACAACCATAAGACCATGGCCGCCAGCCCCAAGGCGGGCATGTCCATCCAGCGGGAAACCTGGCTGCTGGAGTACCTGGCGGCGCGCCTGGATGACCGCCAGGAGCGGGTGGCTTAACACCCAGAAAAAAGGCGCCGGTGGCGCCTTTTTTAACGACTCCATTTAGGCCGATTCGGCTTATCCGGCGACTGCCCCACTGGCTTTCAAGTCGGCAATCTCCGCCTCCCCATAGCCCAGCTCTTTGAGCACCGTTTCGCTGTGCTGCCCCAGAGCCGCCCCGGGCCGCATTGGCCCCTGTCGATTCAGGGGGCAGGCCAGCTGAGTTATAGACTGGCCCTGATGGGTCAGCTGACGCACCATGCCCCGCGCCACGAACTGTGGGTGGGCCATCGCCTCATCCAGGTTCAGCACCGGCTCGACGCAGCAATCCAGCGCGGCAAACCTCTGGCGCCAGACATCCAAGGACTGCTCGGCGATCACTGCGGCGATCTCCCCCTTGAGCTCAGACTGCTGCCCCGGGGGCGCCAGGGCATGCGCCGCCCAGTTGGGCCGGTCGATGGCCTGGAAAAACGCCAGGGCAAACTGAGGCTCCAGGGCCCCTACCGCCAGGTAACGGCCATCGGCAGTGGCATAGTAGTCATAGAGGCTGCCGCCGTTGAGCACCTCGGTGCCCGGCTGGGGCGCCGGGGCTCCACAACCCACCGCCGCCGAAGCCATGGCGTTCAGCGCCAGAGCCCCCTCGGCCATGGCGACATCCAGATGCCGGCCCAGACCACTGCTTTGGCGTTCAAACAGCGCCGCCAGAATGGCGATCACCGCCTGCTGGGAACCCCCGGCCAGATCCGCCACCTGGGTGCCGCTGAGCACAGGCTCAGTGCGGCCGCTGTAGCTGGCCAACCCGGACAGTGCCAGGTAGTTGATGTCGTGCCCCGCCCTGTGGGCCAGGGGACCGCTCTGGCCATAGCCGGTCAGGGAGCAGTAGATAAGCCTCGGGTTACACTCCCTCAGGCTGGGGTAATCCAGCCCCAGCCGAGCCATCACTCCGGGGCGAAACTGCTCCAGCAGGATGTCGTGCTCCGCCACCAGGCGGCGAACCACCTCTATCGCCTGTGGCGCCTTGAGATCCAACGCCAGGCTGCGCTTGTTGCGGTTGATGGTCAGGTGCGCCGCCGACTCCCCGCCCACCCTGGGGCTCAGCTGCCTGAGCAGATCCGGCCTGGAGGGAGACTCGATGCGAGTCACCTGAGCCCCCATGTCCGCCAGCAGCTGACTGGCGAAGGGCCCCGGCAACAGGGTGGAAAAATCCAGCACCTTGAGGCCGGTCAGGGGGCCACTGGCTTCGGGGCTCATTGCTGCTCCAGCATCTTGCGGGCGATGATCAGCTTCATCACCTCACTGGTGCCGGCGTAGATGCGCTGCACCCTGGCATCAGCCCAGGCCCGGGCCACCGGGTACTCCCACATGTAGCCATAGCCGCCGTGCAGCTGGAGACACTCATCCAGCACCTCACCCTGAAGCTCAGTGGTGAGCAGCTTCACCTCGGCAGCCATGGCCGCATCCAGTTTGCCCTCCAGGTGCAGTTCGATGCAGCGGTCGGTGAACACCCGGGCCGCATCCACCTTGGTGCGGCACTCCGCCAACTTGAACTGGGTGTTCTGCAAGGCGGCGATGGGCTTGCCGAAGGCACGGCGCTCCGCCACATAGGCCAGGGTCTGCTCCAGAATGGACTCCGCATTGGCCACCGCGTTGCTGGCCACCGACAACCGCTCCTGGGGCAGCTCCCGCATCAGGTAGGCGAAACCGGCCCCCTCCTCCCCCAGCAGGGCATCGGCGGGCAGGCGCACATTGTCGAAGAACAGCTCAGAGGTGTCCTGGGCCTTCATACCGATCTTCTCCAGGTTGGTGCCGCGGCTGAATCCGGCCATCCCCTCCTCCACCAGGAACAGGCTGAAGCCACGGGAGCCCGCCTCCGGGTCGGTGCGGGCCACCACGATCACCAGGTTGGCGTGCTGGCCATTGGTGATGAAGGTCTTGGCGCCGCTGAGCAGCCAACCGTCTCCGTCCCGCTGTGCCTTGGTCTTGATCCCCTGCAGATCCGAGCCGGTGCCGGGTTCGGTCATGGCGATGGCGGTCACCAGCTCTCCGCCGATGCAGCCCGGCAACAGCCGCTGCTTCTGGGCCTCGCTGCCGTAATGGAGGATGTAGGGCACGGCGATGTCCGAATGCAGCCCCCAGCCCAGGCCGGACGCCCCAACCCGGGCGATCTCCTCGTTGATGATGACGTTGTAGCGAAAGTCCACCTCCACCCCACCATAGGCCTCCGGCAGAGTCGGGCAGAGGAAGCCCTGTTCCCCCGCTTTTAGCCACAGGCCCCGGTCGACGCAGCCCTCCTTCTCCCACTGGGCGTGGAAGGGCACCACCTCCGCCTCCAGGAAACGGCGGACGCTGTCGCGAAACAGTTGATGATCGCTGTCAAACAGAGTTCTTGGAAACATGATTTCCTCCTTGAGAATCGATTGGAATCAATAGCCCTGGCCTTTAGCAGCCCGCGCTCTGAGGCCGTCGGGCACCCGGAAACGCTCGCCGTAGTTCTCGGCCAGTTGGTCCGCCCGGGCCACAAAGGCCTTGGGGCCCAGGTGGTCGATAAACTGAATGGCGCCGCCGCTCCAGGCGGGGAAGCCGATGCCGAAGATGGAGCCCACGTCCGCATCCCGGCGATGGTTGAGCACCCCCTCCTCCATGCAGCGCACCGTCTCCACCGCCATGATGAACAGCAGCCGCTCCTTGAGCTCCTGCACGTCCGGCTGAACCTCGGCCTGAGGGAAGTACCCGGCCAGGCCGTTCCACAGCCGCTTCTTCTCCCCTTTGGGGTAGTCGTAGAAGCCTCGACCGGCGGCCTTGCCAGCACGCTCCAGCTCCAGCATGCGATCAATCACCGGGTCCGCCTCCTTGGGCGATGCGGCGCTCCCCTCCTCAGCCAGGTCCGCCACCGTCTGGTTGCGAATTTTCTCCATCAACGTCAGGCTGACCTCGTCGGAGACCGCCAGGGGCCCCACGGGGAACCCCGCCAGCCAGGCTGCATTCTCGATGGCGGCGGGGGCCACCCCCTCCGCCAGCATGGCAATCCCCTCGTTGGTGAAGGTGCCGAACACCCGGGAGGTGAAGAAACCGCGGCTGTCGTTGACCACGATCGGGGTCTTGCCCAGTTGCAGCACGAAGTCATAGGCCCGGGCCAGGGACTCGGGCGAGGTCTGTTGGCCACAGATGATCTCCACCAGGGGCATCTTGTCCACCGGTGAGAAGAAGTGCAGACCAATGAAGTTCTGCGGTTGCCTGGAGGCCTGGGCCAGGCCGGTAATGGGCAGGGTGGAGGTGTTGGACGCCATCATGGCAGTGTCTGCCAGCACCGCTTCCGCCTCCCGGGTCACCTTAGCCTTGAGGTCGCGGTTCTCGAACACCGCCTCTATCACCAGCTCGCACCCGGCCAGTTCCGCCACCGATTCCGTCGGCACTATGCGCTCAAGCAGTTGTTGGGCCTGAGCCTCACTGCTGCGTCCCCGCTGGACCCGCTTCGCCATCAGGGCTTCGCTGTAGGCCTTGCCCTTATGTGCCTGAGCCAGGCTGACATCCTTGAGCACCACCTCGATGCCCCTGGACGCGGCAGCGTAGGCGATGCCAGCGCCCATCATTCCGGCACCCAGCACCCCAACCCGGGTCACTTTAGACGGGGAGACATCCTCAGGGCGCCCGGCGCCAGCTTTGATGGCGTTAAGTTCAAACCAGAAGGTGTTGATCAGGTTCTTCACCTGTTGGCTGCACACCAGCTCAACGAAGTAGCGGGACTCGATGCGACAGGCGGTGTCAAAGTCCACCTGGGCCCCCTCCACCATGGCGCAGAGAATCGCCTCCGGTGCCGGCAGTACCCCCTTGGTCTTCTTACGCAGCATGGCCGGAGCCACCGCCAGCATTTGCGCCACCTTGGGAGAGCTGGGGCTGCCACCGGGCAGGCGATAGCCCTTCTCATCCCAGGGCTGAGCCACCTGGGGATGGGCCTGGATATACTCCCTGGCCGCCTGCAACATGCCCTGCTCCGAGTCTGCCAATTGGTGTACCAGGCCGGCTTCCAACGCCTCGGCCGGGGAGAACTGCCGCCCCTCGGTCAACAGGGGCAACGCCTGCTGCAATCCGAACATGCGCACGGTGCGGGCCACGCCGCCTCCCCCGGGGAGCAGCCCCAGGGTGACCTCGGGCAGCCCGATTCTCACCCCCTTACTGTTCAGGGCGATACGATGATGACAGGCCAGGGCCAGTTCCCAGCCACCGCCGAGGGCGGCGCCGCCGATGCAGGCCACCACAGGTTTGCCACCGGTCTCCAGGGCCCGCAGACTGGCCTTGATTGACTCCACCATGTCATAAAATGGCCCTGCGCTCTCCCGGGTCACTTGGGCAATCTGACCCAGATCGCCTCCGGCAAAAAAGGTGCTCTTGGCAGAGCGCAAGATAATGCCTTTGTAGTCCATCTCCTGGATGGCTGACACGGTCTCAGCCAGGTCCTCGGCAAAGGCCCGGTCCATCAGGTTGGCGGAGGCGCCGGACCTGTCCAGCACCAGATGGAGGATGCCATCGCTCTCCAGTTCGATACGTATGCTGCTCATGTTCTGCTCCCTCAGACTCGCTCGATGATGGTGGCGATGCCCATGCCACCGCCCACGCACAGGGTCGCCATGCCCCGCTTCAGATCCCTGGCCTCCAACTCATCGAGCAGGGTCCCCAAAATCATGGCGCCGGTGGCCCCCAGGGGGTGGCCCATGGCGATGGCGCCGCCATTGACGTTCACCTTATCCAGGGGCACATCCATCTCCTTGATAAAGCGCAGCACCACCGAGGCAAAGGCTTCATTGACCTCATAGAGGTCAATGTCGTCTGCGCTCAGCCCGGCCAGGGCCAGCGCCTTGCGGGCCGCCGGAGCCGGCCCGGTGAGCATGATGGTGGCATCGGTGCCCACCACGGCGGTGGCAATCACCCTGGCCCGGGGCGTCATATTGAACTGCTGACCGGCGGCTTCGCTGCCCACCAGCACCAGGGCGGCGCCATCGACGATGCCCGAGGCATTGCCCGGGGTGTGCAGGTGCTCGATGCGCTCCACCTGGGGATACTTGGCACGGGCCACCTCATCGAAGCCCATCTCCCCCAGCGCCTGGAAGGAGGGCTTGAGCCCCCCCAGGTTCTCCAGGGTGCAGTCCGGCCGCACCAGCTCGTCGTGATCCAGCAGGGTCAATCCGTTTTGGTCGGTCACCGGCAGCACGCTGTTGGCAAAGGCGCCCCGCGACCAGGCGGCCGCCGCATTGTGGTGAGAACGCTGGGCAAAGCTGTCCAGCTGCTGCCTGGAATAGCCATCCAGAGTCGCAATCAGATCTGCACCGATGCCCTGGGGCATGAAGCCGGTGGCCAGGTTGGTGGCAGGGTCATTGGCCCAGGCACCGCCGTCGGAGCCCATGGGCACCCGGGACATGGACTCCACCCCGCCGGCCACCACCAGTTGCTCCCAGCCGGAGCGCACCTTCATCGCCGCCATGTTGACCGCCTCCAACCCGGAGGCGCAGAATCGGTTGAGGGTCACTCCGGCCACATCATCGTCCCAGCCCGCAGCCAGGGTGGCGGTCTTGGCGATGTCCGCCCCCTGATCCCCCACGGCAGACACGCAGCCGAGGACCACGTCGTCCACCGCGCTGGTGTCGAAGCCGTTACGCTGCTGCAGACTGGCAAGCAGTGAGGTAATCAGAGAGATGGGTTTGGCCTCGTGGAGGGCCCCGGTTGCCTTGCCCCGCCCCCTGGGGGTGCGGATGGCATCAAAGAGGTAGGCGTGCTGAGTCATCAATCGTCCTTGCTGAAGTGAGCCTGTTATCACTCTAGGCAAGGTGGCGGAATTTGATAATGACCTTTCTTGTCAAAGGCAGTGACCTTACTGCTCATCACCATGCTCCAATGGCGATGCCCGGACATAAAAACGCCCCCGAACTCAGGCTCAGGCGCTTGTAACCGACGCAATATTATCCAGTAAGGATAAGTTCAAAAGGGCATGAACAGCACATTGAAGTAGAATGACCGTGTAACGTTGCCTAAAGATATAGGCGGTGACTAAGGATTCTAGTTACCATTACCAAAGTTCTGACACTGATTGCTCAACTTCAGAGCGCAATGCCAGCAAAATAAGTCTTTTATCCGCCCTACCCTCATCTCCTTGCCAATCCAATTGATCCAGCGTATGGCAACACAGACTGATCAGGTCTTCAATCTTAAATGTGTCCTGAGGAATAAACACATGGTTGGATATCACCATCCCCCCACGACCGATTAAAGTCATCTGCCTCAGCACCTGAAATAGAAGCTCTTGATCCGCTTTGACCTTACCACTATCGACCAAGTCCGAAAACTGCTTCTTAAATCTTATCGTGGACATATCAAAAATGCGCTTGAACTTTTCTCTGGTTTCCGGCCGGGCCTGATTGAATATCGCCTTATTGGTACCTATAAGATCCAGTGACGCGCTGTCTGGGTAGAACTGTCTCAAGTAAAACTGGTAGCAGTGACAACAGACAATTTTTTCCTTTGTTGACAGATCCATCCTGCCAAACTTATACATTGACTCGGCTAGAGTTTCTATGACCGAACTGAACAGATAAACCAGCAAATCATCTTTAGAGGCAAAGGTGCGATATAAAGTGCCAGCGGTTACCTCCACCTCTTTGGCAAGCTCATTCATCGAGAACTGCAAATAGCCCTGCTCTCTGATCAACCTCATGGCGGCTTTGGCAATTTTAACCTTTCTTATCTGAGCTTTATTAAACATTTTAACGTCCAGTGTTGCGTTCTCGTGCAGATAGGAGCGTTGCTCCATCACTCGTATGGCTCCACTATAACACTGAACTCAGCTGCGGCTAATTTGGCCCTGAATGGCAAAAACTCCATCCACCTCTTGATTCAAAATACAGAGCTCACACATATGCACCTGATTTTAAATAATTAATCTTGTAATCAGATCAAGCACCTGTCGCTCCCCAAAAATGGAGAAACTCTCCACTTCGAACTGGGATGACAGATGTGATAACACACAGTGCATGACACAGATCACGCCCAGGGCGCCGATTCCGTATGAAGCATTCACCTCAGCAAGTCAAGGCGTGACGCCGATCACACCACCAAGGCTCTGTTATCACCCCTGTGAATCTTGCGAATGGCACTCCGAAATCGGATTTAGGTTTTTCCTACAATGACAGCCATCAAATGCCGCTATCGGAGGATGGTTATGCAATCAGAATTAGGCTGGGTATTTTTCAGTGCAGGTAATGAGCATCTCTCCTACCCGACGCGGGTGGTTGAGATTCACTTAAATGAGATAGATCAGTCACTAGTAACAGCCATCTCAGTGTCTGACCACAAGCTGAGAAAAGCCGGTGCCGGCATTGCTATTGGGCTTAAAGACTGCCTGAAAGGATCGGGGAAAATCACCGTAGGCGGACACACCTTATCGGTAAAGTCTTACTCTGTCTTTTCGTCTGACCAATCCATGATGATAGGGTATCTGATAGTCGTCTCGAACAAGATCCAGTGTCAAAAGCTTGAACGCTTTTCGACTCAAGATGCATTAAGCCTGGCAAGTAACACCATCCTAAAAAACAATCATGGTGGACAAGTTCCGGAAGAGCTGAAGTTAAAAACTCTTCAGGTCGTAAAAATGACCGCCCTGGGCCTAAGCGCAGGCGAAATTGCCGATGTGCTGCACTTAACCAGCCGAGGTGTCGACTATCACCTGTCTGTTGCCAAGCAGAAAATTGGCGCCATCAACAAGCCAAACTTGATTTTTGAGGCCAGAAATTTGGGCTGGGTGTAACGCCTCGATCAAATTTCCACCGAAGTCATTTAGCATATTGGCTCTATGGTTCAATCTAGAGGGCAAAATTCTGGTTATAAGCAATCCAGAGTGTTAAAGACACTATGGCATTTATGCAAGTCAGATTTAGATTTAATTTTACACAATATAATTTCCATAAAAGACAAATCCAAACCATTTTATAAAAAACTGAGATCAAATATGACCTAAAATCAGATGGTTCGGTCATATTCAATCTCATTATCGCCATGATAATTACAATCCGTATGGCAAAGCCAAAAGTTGACTCTTGGTCAAAAATGGAGAATCGATCGATGATCAAAAACAAAAAGGCACTATCTGGCCTACTCGCATTAATGCTTGCAGGTTGTGGCTCTGACAGCTCTACGACCGCAACACCTGGCCCCGGGCCGGACCCAACTCCAGATAACCCCGCTTGGCAATATGTTGAAAGCGGTAAAATGGCACTCGATACCAGTGGATTAACAGGCCATGTCAATGTGACCTTTGACTACATGAACGAGCAAGTATGGAAGTGGATCCGCGGGATCACCATGGACTCAAGCAAATTCTGCATGACATTGCCAGATAACGTCACCCATCCATGTAACACAGACGTTAATGGCGACGGATTTGTCAATGCCCTCGATGCAAACCTTGCCGGTGTCATTAATCAACAGACAGACATATCTCGAGTCGCAGCCGAAGATATTCATCGAGTATTGTCAACGAATCCCGACGGTCTGGGCGCAGGAACAGCGAGGCCAGACATATTCAAGGAGGGAAGCTACTCTGTTTTTGACCTGCTGCGCTATATGGTCGCAACTCGTGACGACATGAAGTTCGTAGGAGAGATCATTACTCCAGAAAACTCTGACTACAATACGCATGAGTTCACTTTAGCCTACGATCGAAACGGAAATGGCAGCTTTAGCGATGAAGGAGAGGAGTCAAGTAACTGGCACTTTAGATTCACCCAAAGCATGGGCAAGGCCGGGTTGTACAGAGACCATAGCGGGGAGATTCCGTTCAATAGAATGGATATGTTCTTGGTGAAAGAGGAACAACGCATTCGCTTCATTGACGCCTCTTCATCCTTCAAGGCCCGCCTTAAACACCTCTGGAAGAGTGAAGCAGAGCGCCTGGCCTCGAACAATGGAAAAGTCATTGTAGACAGGATTGGCTGGAGCGACGACCCAGAAAACCCAATTGCGACAAACATTGAGGTCAAGGCACACAACCTTAGGAGTGACGTGTACCAAGAGGGCGTCATTACTAACATGGACGTATTTTTGACCCTGGCTGATATGGGACACGACTTCAGGCTCACCTGGTGGCCAACTCTGGAGACTGGCGCTATTGTTAACTCCTTCGCCTTATCCCGTGCCCCTGAACTGGGTAAGACCATAGGGCTGCGCTCCTTCGTCACCACCACTTCTGTCCTGAACGAGTTCGGCAAAGACATCTTTTTCTCAGACCGCATGCCGGGGGTCTGTAACTTTGATGCTGTCACAGGTCGCTCCGATACGATCAACACTCCAGTGCCAATGACCGATTGCGTGCGAGATTTCTGGAGTGCATTTGGCATCGGAGGCTGGTTCGGAAACATCAACAACGATCTGTGGATGATGCCTTATGGTGCCGAAAACGTAGTCTTGTCGAAACAAGATCTAAACAATGCCGGTTTCCATAGCCTCGGAACCAAGATCGATAGCGTTTCAAAAAACGAAATCATCCAGTGGGATTACAACTGGCGTCATAATGCGCTTGTAGACAAAGGGGTTAAAGCAGACTACATAGACTCTGACATTGTGACTTTGCGCACCCTGACTCCAGCAACGGAAGAAAACCAGAATGGCAAAGCTCCCCTGTTGAACGAAAACCACTTTGGCTGGAAAGTGGCTGACTGCACCGTATGCCATAACGAAGAAGCAGCACCTCTGGGGCATGGTGGCTACTCTTGGCCAGTGAATGCAGCGGACGGATTCGATGAAATCCAGCCCTACTACTGTTCCACTTGCCATGGCAATAATGGTGCTCCCAAAGCCCATGGACGGGAAGCCCGCTGTTTCTGGTGCCACTCAGAAGACAAGTTACCCAAGAATCATGGACCAGCCAGCACTCGCAAGCTGCTGAAACATGAAGATAACTGGATTAATACAGTTACCACGCGTCGCAAAGCAGGAGATGACAACAATATGTATGGATTCTCCGACAACCATAGTGAAGTCCTGGAAGGAGACGAAAAAGGCTATGGCGATCGCTGGGTGTCTTCAAACAATGATTATGACTTCACCAAGAAATTCCCAGACCCATTCTCCTGTGGTACCTGCCACCAAGATAAGCAGTAAATCGCACTACCTGTGAGCCGAATGAAGATCGGTTAACGGCTGTTAATTAAGCCAGTTGTCAATGACAACTGGCTTTTCTATACACCTCGTTATGGACAGCAATTCAGAAGTAGGATTGCATCTCCTCGCTACTGCTCCATTAACTTCAATGAAAGGCTCACCAAGTAGCACTGCATCAGAGTTATAAAGAAGGAACATCTTTACATGTTCCGATTTTACCTTCCTGGCAACCATTAAAAGCAAGTCGTCAATACCAACCTTTTGTCACCTTAGGGTGAATCGCAGTCCAAATAACCAGGCGTATCGTCAAAAAGGGCATACCAACATTGGTATGCCTTCTATTTTATTCTGAGCTCATTCTTCTCAGTCAAGACAAATATCATCGCCTGACAAATGCTTGACTCAGATTCCTGGCGCTAGTCGTTGGGATGACAAGTTACACAGGAGTAAGGATCAGGGAAGTCCTCACTGTTGTGCCAGTCGCTGTTGATACCCGTACGTTCACCGGCTCCGTAATACTGCAGGTTATCCGCCTGGTCATGGATGGGCTGCTTAATGCCCCCCCACTCGCCATTAGGACCAGCAAGGCGCTCTGCATCCAGGGTATTCACTGCATTGGCACAAGAACCCTCTTGCATACCATCGAGGTTCAAACCGGTCACGCTGGTACCCTGGCACTCAACGTCACCAAACTTCATGAAACCCGATGCCGAACCGTGGTGAGCCATCTGATTGTCTTCGGTATGACACCAGAAGCAGCGGCTGACTTCACCATGCCCCTTCATGGCGCCATTGCTGCCGTGACAAGCGGCACACTCATAGGGCTGCTCTACCCCCAGTGAGCCCTTATGCACATCATCGTGACAGTTGCGGCAGTCGGCAATTCCCCAACCAAAGTGATCGTCGGTCAAAGGCGCAATGGCGTCATTGATGTCGGCGATTACCTGGTTTTCATAGTCTCCATCTTCATCCACGAAATGGCGTTCGGTGATGTCAAACTGACCAGGCATCCACGTCTGATAGCCAGCAAAAATCACTCCCTTTGGATAGTGCATGACCTCCTGATCAGGCATGTCGTGGTCCATGAATCCACCAAACTTGTTATACCACTCGTCGATACAGATTTGGGCGGATTCGATGGTATGGCCCTGACCGCCATGCATCCACTGACATTTGCCCTTGAGCTTAGGATCGCCTTCCCCTCTGTCGGCTGCCATCAGTGCACTGGGGGTTGGCCATTCCAGGTCATCCAGGAAGAAGTCCTGAGTTGTAAACATTTCGCCGGTTGCCGCAGCCCAGCCCACCATTCCCTGAGCACGCAGACCATTGACGGACGTCAGCGCGTAGTTGTTTACTTCCGCTTCCGTCGACATGGTGCCCCAATAGGTGAAGCGCACATCGGCCAATCCCTGGTCCTGAAGCGACAGCCACACATCCATGGATGTGATCACGCCGGGCTGGAAGATGTCTGTGCGAAGGTCGTGGGCGGTCACTTCCAGGTTTTGAACTTTCACCACGTCATTGCCCTGGGCATCAATTGCCCACACCAAAGGCACAATGACTTTATCGCCGTTTGCTCGCCTACGATCCGCTTGCAGTTTGAACTGCATGTTACGACGCTCGGTCACGGCGGAATTGTATGGCTGGATGCGGATACGCATCTTGCTCTTGGCAAGGCCTAGGTCGGCGCGAACATACACCGTCTCCAGGTTTGGCGTACCCTGGAGGCGATCGAACTCGCCGTCATGCCAGATGTAGGAGGGATACCAGTCAGTGCTCCGGTTATTCAATTCGGTTTCAGACAGGGTGCCATCGCCATCGGTGTCCCAGGCGGTGCTGAGCAGATGGGTGCCAAGTTCCTCACTCCAGATCGCTTTCACATCCAGGTCGTCGCGGACGTGAGAGGCATAGAGCACCACATCCATTACCGAGAAATGGCCTTCAGCATAGACATCGGGGCGAAGGGGAATGGGGGAGTCCGGCTGTGCCGCATAGGCCTTGATGTCATCGGCCTTCACCTTGAAGATGTACTTACTATCATCCGGGGTAATTTTATTGCGGTTAAACTCGTTATCCGCGTATTCACCCATCGGCGTTGGGGGCTCATCACCGGTGCAATATTGACTGATGTCGACACCGTCACCCTTGTATTCACGCTCCATACAGGGGTACCACCTGCCAAGATAGATGGTGATCTCACCGTCGAAACTGGCCTTTTGTGGCTGCACAATATCCAGTGATTGGTGAGGTTTGCTGCCCACGGGCGGCTCTACCGGGGGCACTTCCGGAGCCGTTGATTCATCACCATCGGAGCCACCGCAAGCGGTCAGCGTAGCCAATAACAGATATGACGCGCACAGTTGCGCGAGTCTACATGGTCTCATAATCATCATCCAAATTTTGATACTACAAATCCCTGGACAGGCATATAAGCGAATCCAATGTAACTTAGGGAAAAACGATAGACTGATCCTCTGTCAACTTAGAGCGACTCAGTATCTACCAGCACCAAATATTGTAAATTCGACCACGTTTTTTACCGCTAGAGGCTTCTCACCAAAGGTGCAAAACGCTTAACCTCACGCTTTTTTCTATGGGGATAACGTTTCCGCCACACTCATCAGAATACTTTTTCACTTTCTCGCTCCCCTTGCATGATCAACACCTCACTAATGCTCGAGTGAGATCAGGGAAATGGAGAGTTTCTCCACCGTACTCATCATCAGACAGCCAGCAAAAATCAGAGGGAGCCCAAAGATTAATCCGCCGATCATTCGTAGCCCCCTTTGGAAGAATCAGAAATCGAATACAGCCCTATGAAATAACCATATAAAGAGCGTTATCTGGCAAAAGGAAACTGAGATGAATGACCAGATGCTGACTTGTCGCGAACGGTACGCATCGCCAATAGAATGAGTCTAAAATCACATCGTCCCTCGTTCCCAATCCAAGTCAACTGCTCCAGGACCAAATCACAAAACTCCATCAGATCTTCTATCTGATACATCTCTTTCTCGACAAATATATGATTTGCTATAACCATTCCGCCTCTGGAAATTACTATCAACCGTTTAATGGTCTTTTTTAACTCCTCTTTGCTACAAATCAATTTCCCCGTGAAAACCAAATTGGTGAAGTTAGCGGCCTGCCACTGAGTTGTCTCATCAAAAATCTCTTTGAATCGATTCCTGGTTTCCTGAGATGCCTGGTTAAAAATCGCAGCATTTGTACCGATCAAGTCCAGGGATGAAAGATCTGGGTTATAGCTTCGAATATAATACTGATAGCAGATTCGACAAATCACTTTTTCTCTTTCAGAGAGGTCCATACGGTCGAACATTCTTAATGATGCTCTCAAGGATCCTACAACGGATCCGAACAGATAAACGAGCAGGTCATCTTTAGATGGGAACGTCCGATATAATGTGCCAGGAGAAACATTAGCGGCCTTACTGAGGTCATTCATAGTAAACTGCAAGTAACCGCGTTCCCGAATCATTCCTAATGCAATTTTGGCTACTTTCAACTTTCGAGCGTTGTCGTTTTCCATTGCTGGCCCCTTAGCTTGATAACTCTGTGGCAGTGGACTCTACATTCGATTCGTTGGCAAGGCGAATTCACCCGCGTCGATGAATCTGAAAATTTCACCCTTTATCTCACGAACGGCATTACCAGCAACTAGCAGCAACATACTGAAGAGATTGATTTTAAAAGAGGATTATTAACAACCACGCCCCTTCCCAACCGATTGGAGAACTTCTCCACTTTTTGACATAGGTAGCCAGACGATGACCTACAGTCCGTGACCTGGCCGGCCTATTCAAACCCTGAAAATGAAACTGTTTCGCCCCAGATGCAGGTTTGTAAAGGAAATGTCACGCCTCGACCTAAGAGACACCCAGCCCATGAATCTCTGTCAGCGCGCTCACTCAGCGCCAATGCCTTTCCACGGTACGATCTATTTGCAAAGAAAAATGCGCAAAAAGGATAACCAAGTGATGATGAAGAAAACTACGCCCCTCATGCTGGCACTGTCAGTGGGCCTGGTTGGCTGTGGCAGTGATGACAACAACAAGATAATACAACTGCCTGACAACCGCGCTCCGGTCACCCAGCCCGATTACGCCACCATAAACCGTGGCGACACGCTGGTGATCGATGCCCTGGCCAACGACACCGACGCCGATGGCGACACCCTCACCATAGTGTCCAGCGACCTGACCATCACCGGAGATGGCAAACTGAGCTTCAGTGCCGCAGCCGATGCCCCCCTGGGTGAGTCCAGCTTCAGCTACACCGTCTCCGACGGTGAGAACCAAACCAAGGGAACCGTCTACATCACCATCGAAGATGGCGTCATCGAGCCGACCGAGGCCACTTTCGTTACCGCCAAAACCTGTAAGAGCTGCCACTCCAGCCACTACAACGATTGGCAGCCCACCAAGCACGCCCAGGATTACCGTCGCCTCTACACCAAGGAAAACAAGACCATTGAGGTAATCATCCCGGAACTGGATTGGGGCACCGAGGCCGACCCCAAGCGTCACACCATTTATGGCAAACCCAACATGGAGTTCTCCACCTATAAAGGGGCCGATGGTAAGTACTACGCCGAACTGCACGATGCGGTCAATACTGACGAGTCTGTGGTGTACCGTATCGACGGCATCTCCAGCACCACCTCCAAGCAATTCGTCAGCTACGACTTCCCCTCCGACAACGATCCAAACGTGGAGAGCAGTTATGGCCGGATGATGCCCTTTGCCTGGTATAATAACGGCGATGTGGCCCGGTTCACTTCGTTCTACACCACCGGGATTTTCTGGAACCAGGACGGCAGCCTGGTCAAAGACGGCGAGATGGTTATGTCATACTTCCCGCCTGCTGGCCCCATCGACCAGCGTGAAGAACTTAAGAAGATGAGCTGGGACAACCAGTGCTTCACCTGTCACACCACTGGCGGCAATATTGAGGGGTGGGACGTCAGCGAAAAATACACCATGCTGGCAGCCCACACCAACTCCAAAGACTCCGATGCGGTAGAGGATGGCATCAGTTGCGAACGCTGCCACAACGAGGGCTCCATTCACGCCACCAGCATGAGGGGCGACGACATCACCAACCCAGGCAAGATGAGCTTCCAGCAATCCGTGGATTCCTGCGCCCAATGCCACCAGATGGCCAAGCATCCGGACATCTACCACTACTCTCAGCCCTACCTGCCTGAGTTCGATGAAGGTGGAAACATCACCACCAACCCCGGAAAGCACTACCGGACCGGCGATGACCTGAGCCTGTTTACCGAAGTGGATACCCAGGACGTGTTCCTTGGCACCGACTACCCCAAGGGGCAGAAGAATCAGGTGGCCACCTACATGACCTCCAAGCACTTCGAGATGCAGATCGACTGCGTGACCTGTCATGACCCTCACGCCATGGGCATGCAGAAAGAGGGAGATGCTGTGTGCACCCAATGTCACCAGGACCGCGGCACCAACCACACCCTGCCAATCCACGACATGGTGGGTGTCTCCTGCGTTGACTGTCACTTCGTCGCCACCGAATCGGTCGCCAACCGCTGGAGCAACGACAACCACAGCTTCGATGCCATCAGCCCGGCCGAGTCCCTGGCCAACTTCGATGCCCTTGCCCCCTACTCCCGTGGTGAAGGCACCGATCCCGTGATGACCAACTGGTGGAACTACATCCAGATGATGGGTGGCGCCAATGGAGTGTGTTACAGCGACGGAATCTTCCGCCCGAGCCAGGTGTGTGATTACTTCGATGTCCTGCCCAATGCCTGCAGCGACTGTCACGACGGTGAATATCCCAAGCCTGGGGTGTTCGACGAGACCGAACGCGCCAAACTGGTTGAAGGCACAGAGCGCTACCAGCGCTTCCTGGACCAGCAGAAGTAACACCTACTTACCTAACCCTAAAAGTGGTTAATTCAGGGCAGCGGCACCAGCCGCTGCCCTTTTTTGTATTCGGCGTCATTAGCCAGCAAGGTACCAAGAGCTTTAATCTCAATGGCGAAATAACACCTTTCCACCCACATATACCTCACCCAAAAGTGAATCATTTCACCTTGGGCTCATCGTCCAACGGATAAAATTCGGCACAATATATAGATGCCAAACCTCTAATTTTGTCCGTCACTACTTCCACTTCCGAATCAAGTATGAATTTGTGAACTGTTTAGGCGATCGGCACCACACCGTTCGCTAATCGGAAAAGTTTTGCATTTGTCTTCAAATCATCCCTAAGGGAAAAATAGAGTAGCGAACCGCAGCCATGCAGCTCGCCATTTAATATTTTTACAGGAATGATGATGAGAAAAGTAAACCTATTGTGTGCTGCTTTAATTCCATTGCTTTTTGGTTGCAATGGCAGTGATGACAGCCCGCCTGAGGTAAAAAACTCCGCGCCTTTGGCAAACCCGGATGAGGTAACCCTCTATCAGGGAGAGACAGTATCAATCGATGTATTGGCAAACGACACCGACCCGGACGGCGACACACTGAGCGTCGTTAAGGCCGGCAACCTGACCGTCGAGGATAATCAGGTACTCTATGCCGCCGAGGAGGATCAGCCACCGGGCGAGATCTCCATCTCTTATACAATCTCCGACGGTACACTGGAGGCCAGCTCCTCCATTACCATCAACGTTCTCGAAAAGGACACTGAGCTGCCTCCCTTAAGCCGGGGAGAGTTTGTCGGCTCAAAGGAGTGTTCCACCTGTCACAGTCGTCAGTATGACGAGTGGAAAGATACCCGGCATGCTACCGTGATGCGCAAACTCTACACCGAAGAGGGCCATACCATCGATGCGCCCTGGGGCACAGAAGATACGCCCCGGGTTGTCTATGCCGACTATCAGCATAAATACACCACCTTTATGAAAGGAGATGAATATTGGGTGACTCTGCATGACGGTGTGGATGCCACTAAGGAGGTCTCCTATAAAATCGACGCCGTTGGCTATCGCACCCAAATCAATTTCTTCAGCTATGACGAAGAAAAGAACTCCCTACAGGTACTGCCACTGGTGTATTGGCCCGACACAGGTGTCGGCGAAAACGAGCGATGGACAACCTGGCTGTCTTACTTCTGGTATAACCCAGATGGTTCATTCATCGCCGAGCCCACGTGGAGCATGTACAGATCGATATCCTCCTACGAGAACAAATGCGCAGAGTGTCACCTGACTGCATTTGAAATTGATAAATGGGAACAGCTGCCTATCGGCTTCCCAGTGGTCACCGAATCCAATATCTGGGACGCACACTGGGAAACGGGTTGTGAAAAATGCCATGGGCCCGGTGCCAAGCACAGTCGATCCATGAACAAAGACGATATTGTCAATCCAGCGGACCTGACAGGCGAGAACAGGGGCTCAGAATGCTCCAATTGTCACCAGTCAGGCATGCCGGCGAACAAGCCTATCCCATATGCATTGGAGCTGCCCTACAAGTTCAATGAGGACAACCCGGAAGACAAAGGTGAGCATTTCAATGTTGGCGACAACCTCTTCGAGTTCTACACCTATATGGAAAGGGCAAACTGGATCGGTAACGGCCATAAACGCGGCTCCAAGAGCCATCCGGAGGAGATCGCGGCATCGTCCCACGGTGAGGCTGGACTGACATGCAGTTCCTGTCATAACCCCCACTCCCAGGAACTCAAGTTGCCGGGTGACCAGTTGTGCAGTTCCTGTCACACGGATAAGGACAATGCGGCTCACAAGATGACCAGCCACGATATGCTGGGCGTTGATTGCATCGATTGTCACATGCCATTCAGCAAGCACAGTTTTGAGCGCTCACGTCGTTATGATATTCGCAGCCACTCATTCAAGGCTTACTCGCCAACCGACTCTTTGGCTGTTTATGATGCGCTTCTCCCCTTTACTGAGGAGGGCGCAGATGAGGAGCAGGATCTGACCAAGGCCTGGCAGACCATCCAGGCTATGGGCAATTGCTATGAAAACTTCGCCTACCCGCCGAACATGAAGCAATGCACTCAGTTCGACATCATGCCTAACGCCTGTTCAAGCTGCCATAGTGCAGAGTTCCCCACTCCCGGCGTATTCAGTGATGAAGAGCGTAACAAGCTCATCGAAGGTGAGAAGCGCTACCAAAGATTCTTGGATGCAAGCACTCAATAATCGATGCAGTTAATTATCACTGGTTGAGTTTTCTAAGGCGCTTCGATGAAGCGCCTTTTTCTATCGGTCCCATAGCTACAAATAGACCTGCGGTAAACATGGTTGCCAGTTGATTGTTTCGGTGATGCAGGACATAAAGACCACAAGTCTGTGTAAAGTCACAGTTGGTGCCCCCCACCTCCTTAGCTAGAGTCAGGTGATATATTCCGGCTTATGCTCCATGGATGCCTAATGCAATACGAAATCTCTCCAGCCATCTCCGTAAAATCACTGTTGAAATCAGGCAGAGAGATGGGGGTATCCAGGCTTAAACCTTATAATCATATTCTGCAACTGCATGACTTAGAGCCAATAGGTAAACTCACCGCAAACAGAATATTTCAAGTCATGGAGGAGGAAGCGGGCAGCGATAAGTTTTTTACGGACCACCTCCACAGAATGGCCACCTCAACCCACCCCGTGTTACCCAATATTGTCGGTCAAGATAACCTTGCCCTCTCCTCAATGTGTCGATACTTGTTGGTTTACTCTTCAACCATAGCCAACCCCAACCTATCCATTGCCTGCGACGGCACATCCCTGAGGCTCTCCCACACTCACGCAAGGAAGGACCTGGTGGGTAAATACAGTGACCTGAACATGATCATCTTCCTGCAGTTGATGATGCGTTATGCCGGGCTGAAACCAAGCTCAATGACACTGAAGCTGCCTCTTGGAGGGAGGTTTTATGGAGGAGACAAGCCCTGCCTGGAACACGCGGAATTTGATGGCGATGCCTTCGAATTCACTATCAACGGCCCTGACGGCAGCACGGCTTCGCCCGGCGCAGGTTGCCTGGGTAAGCGCATTGGCGTCATCAGGCAGGTTCAGGGGGCACTGAACTCCCTACCCTTCGAATGCCTCAATGTAGAGCAGTTGTCCCTGATGCTGGGTTGCTCACGCCGGCATCTGGAAATAGTGCTGCGACAGCATGGAACGACGCCCCTAAAGATGGTTAATGCGGCGATTTTTTCCAGGATTCAGCAGGCTGTTGTTCGGCACAACTGGAATGTGAAGGCGGTGATGCACGAATTCGGAATACGCAGCCAAAGCTCTGTCACAAAGAGGTTCGTACACGCCAGCGGCATGACATTTAAGGAGTACAAGGAGTGGTGGATGAACCCGGGAGGCAAGCCGCTAGGCGAAAATCACCTCTTCAGCCCCGTCTAAAGCACCGACGTCAGCAGGCACATTCGCCGGCTAGCGCAAACCGGTACCGGCAGGAGGGGGTAAGGCCCAGTCACGCCTTCGAAGCCGAGAAGGCAGGCGGTCCTGCCAATTGGGAGCTCTGGAAAGAAAAAAACGCCCCCAAACTCAGGTTCAGGGGCGTTTTTTTGATGGAGACTTTGGCCTTAGTTAATGGCCAGCAGCTCCACTTCGAAGATCAGCAGGGATCCTGGAGGGATCTTGCCCACACCGCGATTGCCATAAGCCAGTCGAGCGGGGATAAACAGGCGGGTCTTCTCACCCTCTACCATGCGCTGCACGCCCTCGGTCCAACCGGGGATCACCTGATTCAGCTTGAACTCGATAGGCTCACCGCGATCCACTGAGCTATCAAACACCGTGCCATCCAGCAGAGAACCGTGGTAGTGAACCTTCACCTTGTCCTTGGCAGTTGGGTGCACCGCGCCGGCGCCAGGCTGCAGCACCAGCATCTGCAGGCCGCTTTCTGTGGTGATCACCCCATCGCGCTTGGCGTTTTCCTCAAGAAACTCATCGCCGATACGGGCATTCTCCTGAGCCACCTTGCCATTGGCGGAACTCTTATAGAAGAAGTAGCCGATCAGCAGCACCACCATGGCGATAATAATGTACTTGGACACTGTTTATCCTCTCGATATCTAAACAGATTTCATGGTAGCAGGGGCAGTGACCCGGGCTCAAGGCAATGGTGGCTGACGGAGAGCAAGAATGGACTTGGGCAGACCCAAGATACGCTCATAGCGAAGCTCCCCATCAGGAAACAGTGCCGCCATCATGGGAGTATTCAGCAGCCGTGCACTGTCCACTGTGGTCATCGCCTGCTCCAAATTTCTCGCCTGCTTCCAGTTTCCCAGGGCGAAACGCTGCACCAGGGCCAGCCTCCAGGGGCGGGGCAACCAGTGAAAGCAGGGAGTCATGCAGTGAGGCTCCATGGGAAACCAGTAGTGCGGGGTCTGCACAAAATAGCCCTGACCGACTCTGGCCACCTCGGCGGCGAAGCGCTTCATCCGCTGCCAGTCTCCCACATGCTCAATCACCGAGTTGGAGTGCACCAGGTGAAAGCTTCGGTCCTCGCACAGGCTCAGGTTACAGCCATCGGCTTTAAGCTGGCGAAAGTGGCCACAGCCGGTATCTCGCTTATGAGGAGCCGGGTTGGCAATGGTGATCTCCACCTTGTGCTTTGACAAAAAGGACTCAGGAACGATGCGCCAGTATTGCTCGGTACCGCCAATATCCAGCAGTTTTACCGGCTGACCGCTGGCCGACAAGCGCTGAATCATCTCAAGCAGAGGTTCCAACCTGGCGCGCCTCAACCTCGCCCCCAGGCAGCGGCTGTCTTGGTAGTTGACCAGGCGCCTGGCCAGGGTTCGGGTGAGGGGCACGGCGGCTCCTTAAGGGCGCAACCTGAGGCAATAACCATCAAGAATAGTCGCAATTGGTGATCAGCGTAGAGGATGGGTGGCAACAAGAGACAAGGGGGGGCCGATCGCCGGAGACTGCACAAGTCAATGAGGTCGCTGTGGCTACGAGTTCAAAGACCATTCTTCGAACTGCCACTGCGGCGCCGAATTAGGGAGAGATGATCGCCGAAGGCGGCACGAATCAACGACGCTGTCTTAACGAACAATTCAAAGGCAGCTTTTCAAACCACCGCCGCGGGGCCGAACTAGGGAGAGATGATCGCCTTCGGCGTTACTTCGTTGCGAACTCTCGATACGTTGCCGTATACACACTTTCCAGGTATGCATGGCAGCCCATCGGCCTCAGTTGCTGTATTGGCATTGGAGTTTTATGAGGGCTGAGTGGGATAGCGGCTTGGGCTGCGCACACATAGGCGTGCCTCTTTTTCCGCTTCGCGGGGCAGCCACTCGGACACCTAACCAAACGAAAAAAGGCCCAATCTTTCGATTGAGCCTTTCTTCTAATATGGCGGTTAGGGAGAGATTCGAACTCTCGATACGTTGCCGTATACACACTTTCCAGGCGTGCTCCTTCAGCCACTCGGACACCTAACCAAATTGTTGCTAACAGCGATGCTTCATCGTTGCTGCGGATGCGTATATTAGGGAGGTGAGACTGGGATTGCAAACCCTTTTTTCGGTTTTTCTGTTGAATGCTCTAATTTTGTTCAGAGTGCCAACTCTGCTGGTTCAGCGCCGCCAATTGCTGCGCCATTCGCTCCCGGGTGTCCTGAAGCAGCCTCTCCATCAACGGCCTCATCCCAGTGTCCACTTCATCCAACCTGGACTCAAGAAACCCTATCTGGCTGCAACTGTCATTGAGCTCCCCCAGCGCATCCTGCAGCGCCTTTTCCCGCTTCCAGGGCTTGTGGGGCAAACACACCTCTTTGAGGTAACGCTGAGCCTTGATTCTCAGCCTGAGCCGGTGCCAGGCTTCCGGGGCACCGCTCTCCCGAGCTTTCTGCAGGTCCTTGTGTGCCTTGCTGGTCAGTTTGCGCTCCACCTGGTCGGTCACCTCCTCAAAGGACCCCTTGTCCTTGCCCCAGGGCACAGAGAGACAGGTCTGGCACAGCATCCTCTCCCGCTTGAGCTGGCCCAGAGCAAGATAGAGCTCGGTGAAACTCTGCTGCCGCCACCGCTCCACCTGAGCAGCCAATGGATGCGCCCGCCCCAGAGACTCGGCAAACACGTCCAGATCACGCATCCGGTTGCTGATACGAGCTTGCTGCCCCGTGCTGGCCAGCAACGCTTGCACCGGTTGCTCCGGCAGGTAGGGACGGTAGAGCTTAAGCAGGCAACGCAACTTTCTCAGGGCCACACGATACCGGTGCAGAGGTTCGATATCCCCATGACAATCCATCGCCATCCCCTGCTCAAGCGCGTGCAGATACAGTGCCGCCAACCGTGGCTGAAGTGCGGGGATCAACCGGCGCGTCATAGATCACCTCCTGAATTCAACTGTGTTCAGTCTAGACGGCGAACCCAAATCAGGCTTTGCTGTCATCGCCCTTTACCCAGGGACATCAGTTTTCTATCCTCGAACACAGAGAGAAAAGTCAGGAGTCACTCCTTTGCCATCACGAGGATTTACCCTCATAGAGATCGTGGTCGTCATCATTCTGCTGGCGCTGCTCGCGACAGTGGCCTTGCCACGCTTTATCTCCCTGAATGACGATGCCCACCAGGCCCAGGCCAGAACCATCTTTGGCGCATTCAGTTCTGCGGTCGGCCAGTTTCACGGCCTGTGCATGGCCAGGGGCGGCGATATCGTTGGTCAGGGTGCCCTGGGGATTGGCGGCGGCCTCGATTTTCCGGAGTTGGGCGTCCGCTCCAGTACCCTGGGCAGTTGCTACCCGGAGGCTGGCCTTGGAGATGGCCGAATCAGTGACTTTGCCGACTGCCTGCAGACGGTGGAGGGACTGCTCGAACCGATTCCCGAGCACAACATCAGCGCCCTGCCCCAAAACGAGGCCAGCTACCAGGACGCGGCCAACTACCACACCCTGGTGATCCATTACGCTGGTGTCCACCAGTGTGACCTCTACTATGTCGCCTCCGGTGAGGGCCTGGCCAGCCCCAGGCTCACCTATAACGGCCTGACCGGGGAGATCACCACCCGCTACTGATGGGTTGAGAGCATAAAAAAACGGGGCCTATGGCCCCGTTTCCTGTTATCGCCTTGGTGTCAGGCGTTGCCCTTTACCTGCATGCGCAGGTCGGCGGCAAAGTCCAGCATCCGGTTTAGCGGAATCATCGCCTTTTCAGCCAGAGACTCATCCACAAACACCTCATGATCCGTCAGGTCGTCGGTGTTCAGACAGCGCTCAATGGCCTGCAGGCCGTTCATCGCCATCCAGGGACAGTGAGCACAGCTGCGACAGGTCGCGCCATCACCGCCGGTGGGGGCCTCAAGGAAGGTTTTCTCCGGAGAGAGCTGCTGCATCTTGTAGAAGATGCCGCGGTCGGTGGCCACGATGAAGGTGTTGTTGGGCAGCTCCTGGCTGGCCTTGATCAGCTGACTGGTGGACCCCACGGCGTCGGCAATCTCGACAATGAAATCAGGCGACTCCGGATGCACCAGCACCGCCGCCTCGGGGTGCTGCTTCTTCAGGTCCACCAGGGCACGGTACTTGAACTCATCGTGCACCACACAGTGGCCCTGCCACATGATCATCTCGGCACCGGTCTGCTTGGCGATGTAGCCGCCCAGGTGACGGTCAGGCCCCCAGATGATCTTCTTGTCTTCGCTGTCCAGGTGCTCAACGATCTCCAGCGCAATGGAGGAGGTCACTACCCAGTCGGCACGGGCCTTCACCGCCGCCGAGGTGTTGGCGTACACCACCACGGTATGGTCAGGGTGCTGGTCGCAGAACTCACCAAATTTATCGGCGGGACAACCGATATCCAGGGAACAGGTGGCCTCAAGGGTCGGCATCAGCACCCGTTTCTCCGGGGTGAGAATCTTGGCGGTCTCCCCCATAAAGCGCACGCCCGCCACCACCAGAGTCTTGGCTGGGTGTTCGTTGCCGAAACGGGCCATCTCCAGGGAGTCAGCCACACAGCCACCGGTCTCCTCAGCCAGGGCCTGGATCTCGGGGTCGGTGTAGTAGTGCGCCACCAGAACGGCGTCTTTCTGCTTCAGCAGGGTCTTGATGCGCTCACGATACTGCTGCTTCTCCTCATCGCTCAGCTTGGCCGGCTTGGGCGGGAAGGGATAGTGCATATCGTCCAGTTGAGGGACTTCCATCATGATTCTTTACAACAGCCTCTAATTTGGGTCTGACGCCATTATACCTAATTAGAACCGCCGTGCTAAGTCACAAAATCGATTAAGAAGGACAAAACTGTCTTAACTTTGGTGCATCAATAGGGTGGGAAATGGGCAGAAGGGCCAGAGCAGAATGCAGGCGGGCCCGGAAGGGCCCGCCATAAAGGGGTTCATCGAACTTAGCTGAGATGGAGCATCATCTCTGCCGGGTTCTCCAGCAGCGACTTCCACAGGTTACAGAATCGGGCGATGGTGCCGCCGTCGATCACCCTGTGGTCGCCGGACCAGCTGACCTGCATGATGGTGCGCGCTTCCACCTCGCCCTTGTCGTTGAATCTGGGCAGCGTCTGCAGCTTACCCAGGGCGACAATGGCCACCTCTGGCTTGTTGATGATGGGAGTGGCCACGGTGCCACCCAGGGCGCCGATGTTGGACACCGACAGGGTGCCATCGCGCAGGTCTTCCGGGGAAACCCGGCCATCACGGGCCGCGGTGGTGAGTCGGGTCACCTCCTGGGCCACCTCGATAATAGACTTCTCCTGCACCTTCTTGACGTTGGGTACGATGAGTCCCATCTTACCGTCCACCGCCATGCCGATGTTGTGATCCCCCTTGTAGGTGATCTCGCTGCAGTCGTCGTTCACCTGGGCGTTCAGCACAGGGTACTCCTTGGCTGCCACAGACATCGCCTTGATGATAAAGGGCATCAGGGTCAGCTTGATCCCCTTGTCGGCATAACGCTGCTTGAGGGAGGCGCGCAGGGCCACCAGTTCGGTCAGATCCAGCTCCTCACAATAGGTAAAGTGAGGAATGGTCTGCACCGAGGCGGTCATCTGCCTGGCCATGGCCGCCTTGATGCCGCGGATGGCTTCCACCCGGTCTTGAGAAGCGGGGGCTGCAGCTTGTACCACGGGCTGCGAAGCTGCCACTGGCTGGCTCGGACCATCCACAAAGGCCTGAATGTCCTCCTTGTAGACCCGGCCGTTCTTGCCACTGCCGGGCACCTCGGCGATATCCACATTCAGGGTCCGGGCCATGCGCCGCACCGCCGGGCTGGCCAGGGCCTTACCCTGGGCCACGGCGCCACTGTCGGCGGCTATCTGGCGGCTCACCGGTTCAGGCGCCTGTGCCGGCACCTCTGCCGCTGGAGCAGGCTCCGCTTTGGCAGGCTCGGCCGAAGTCGCACCACTCACCTTGAGGGAGAACAGCGGCTCATGCACCTTGGCGATCTCCCCCTTCTGGTAGTGAAGCTTGTGGATGGTGCCACTCTTCACCGCCGGGATCTGCACCAGGGCCTTATCGGTCATCACGTCACAGATGGGCTGGTCCTCGACTACCTCATCCCCTTCGCTCACCAGCCATTCGGCCACTTCACACTCGACGATCCCCTCGCCGATGTCCGGCAGGATAAACTCCTCCACCTGCTCGCCCTGGGGGACAGCAGCAGACTCGGCCTTGGGGGCCTGTGGCTCAGGCGCCTTGGCGGGGACAGCCGGTGCGGCCACCTCAGCGCTGGCACCGTTGAGCTCCACCGAGAACAGCGGCTCATGCACCTTGGCCACCTGGCCCTTTTTGTAGTGCAGTTTGACCACCTTGCCATCGTAGGGGGCGGGGATCTCCACCAGGGCCTTGTCTGTCATCACCTCGGCGACCACCTGATCCTCTTTGATCTCGTCACCTTCGGCCACCAGCCAATCCATCACCTCACACTCGACGACACCTTCGCCGATGTCCGGCAGGATAAATTCCTTAATCATGCTGCGCTCCCTTAAAACTCTACGCTGGCCTTGATGGCTTCAAAGATCTTCAGATGATCCGCCATATGCGCCTGCTCCAGCGCCAGGGGGTATGGAGTGTCCATGCCACACACCCGGGCGATGGGGGACTCCAGATGCAGGAAGCACTCCTGCTGAATGGTGGCGGCGATTTCGCCGGCAAAACCGCCGGTGATGGGCGCTTCATGGCTCACCAGCAAACGGCCGGTCTTGCATACCGACTTGGCCACGGTGTCCACGTCCCAGGGCAGCAGGGTACGCAGGTCGATGATCTCACAGCTGATGCCGATGTCGGCTGCCATCTTGGCGGCCTTCTCAATCAGCTCCATCTGGGCACCCCAGCCCAGCAGGGTGATGTCGCTGCCGCTCTGTACCACCTCTGCCTTGGAGAGGCTGATGGTGTACTCGCCCTCGGGCACCTCGCCCACGGAGGCTCGGTAGAGACGTTTGGGCTCGAAGAACACCACAGGGTTGTCGTCGCGGATAGAGGCCAACAGCAATCCCTTGGCCTCATAGGGATTACGCGGCACCACAATTTTCAGCCCTGGGGTGTGGGTAAAGTAGGCCTCCGGGGACTGGGAGTGGTAGTGACCGCCGGCGATGCCACCGCCATAGGGGGTGCGCACGGTCAGGCGGCCGACGTCAAACTCGTTGCCGGAGCGGTAACGGAACTTGGCGGACTCGTTAACCAACTGGTCAAAGGCCGGGAAGATGTAGTCGGCAAATTGGATCTCGGCGATGGCGGTGCTGCCCTGGGCAGCCAGACCATTGGCAAAGCCGATGATCCCCTGCTCGGTGAGCGGGGTGTTGAAGCAACGCTCCTTGCCGTACTTCTCCTGCAGTTTGGAGGTGGCGCGGAACACGCCGCCGAAGTGGCCGACGTCCTCACCAAACACCACGGCGGAGTCATCGGTGGCCATGGCGATGTCCATGGCGCTGTTGATCGCTTGTAACAGGTTCATCTGGGCCATGGGTTACGCCTCCTTGCCACTGTCTGCGGGGTAGTGGTCGGGGTAACGAGCCATGTGATCCCGGGTCTCTTGCAGTTGTTTCTCCAGGTGCTCGGGTACGGTGTCGTACACGTCGGTCACCAGGGTATCGTAGGCGGGTTTGGGCAGGGTTTCCGCCACCTTCACCGCCGCCAGCACCTCCTTGCGGTACTGGTCATAGAGGGCCTCGTCCTGCTCCTCACTCCACCAGCCCTGGGCCAGCAGCCACAGTTTGAAGCGCAGCACAGGGTCGTGCTCGCGCCACTTGGCCTCCTCCTCACGGGAGCGGTAGCCGGAGGGATCGTCTGAGCTGGAGTGCGCTCCCAGGCGGTAGCTCATTGCCTCAATCAGCACCGGCTTGTTCTCCGCCACGGCGATGGCGCGGGCCTGCTGAGTGGCGGCCAGTACCGCCAGCATGTCGTTGCCGTCCACCCGGATGGTGTTGATGCCATACCCCACACCACGGGGGGCGATGCCGTCGCCGGCAAACTGCTCTGAGGTGGGGGTGGAGATGGCGTAACCATTGTTGCGGCAGAAGAAGATGGCCGGGCAGTTGAGCACCGCCGCCATGTTCAAACCGGCGTGGAAGTCGCCCTCGGACGCGGCGCCTTCACCGAAGTAACACAGGGTCACCGCCTCTTTACCCGCCCGCTTCTGACCATAGGCGTAGCCGGCGGCCTGGGGGATCTGGGTGCCCAGAGGCGAGGAGACCGTCATGTAGTTGAGCTCGTTGCTGCCGTAGTGGATCGGCATCTGACGGCCCTTACCCAGGTCCTTCACATTGGAGAACATCTGGTTCATGAACTGCTCGGTGGTAAAACCGCGATATCGCAGGGCGGCCTGTTCACGGTACTGGGCCATGATCATGTCATCCTGGCCCAGGGCTGCGGCGCTGCCCACCACGGCGGCTTCTTCGCCGATGCAGGTCATGTAGAAGCTGATGCGGCCCTGACGCTGGGCGGCCAACATCCGCTCATCCAGCACCCGGGTAAACACCGCGGTGTCGTAGATTTTGAGCGCCAGTTCCTGATCAATGTCAGGCAGGGTGGCGCCGGGGTAAGGGGTTCCGTCGGACTGCAAGATCTTAAGTTCAGGGATCTTCAAAGCGTGACCCGAGGTCATGACCGCCTTGTGCACCTGATGCTGAGGTTCGAGGCTCATTATTTCGCTTCCGTCTTGTGTCTGGGGCCAACATCCGTGGCCGTTTATTATCTCCGGACCTAGGTCCGGAATTGTTATGTTTGGGCTAAGGTTACTGCCTGCCCAGAGGGTGCTCAAGGCGAGAGCCATCCATGATCGCGATCACACTTTGTCAGCTGTATCGCAATATTTACAGTGACTTCTCATCAAAGCGCCCTACAGGTGATTCTATCTGTAGAGCGCCCCGGCACCGAATCTACTCAAATCTGTCGTCTATCTCTGTGGGCACCACGGTCAGCAGCGCCCTCTGGCCGATGGCCACGTTGGCGTTGGGGAAGATGATCGACTCCGCCACCTCCCCAACCCTCACCTCCAACTCGCCATCGTTGGCCAGCAGATGGCCCGGGGCAAACTCGGTGAAGTTGGCCTGATCGTCGGCAAAGGTGAACTGAAAATCCTCATGGTGCTTGTTCACCACCTGGCTCACATCGAACACCACGCTCTGTTCCAGGGGCGGGTACTCCAGCGCCTCGGCGGCAATCAACCTGGCCAGCTGGGCCTTGCACGCCTCGAAGCGGCTCATGTCGTTGTGGCCAAAGGGGAACACCTTGCCCAGCTCCACGGTAAAAGCATCGGCGCCAAACTCGTTGGAGGAGAAGTAGCTGTAGGTGGTGGTGGGGTTGTGAGACAGCAGTATGGTCTCCACGCCACACCCGGCCAGGAATCGAATCTGCTCGATGCTCCAGGGACGCCCCGGGCGGTAGGGATAAACCGCAAACTTCTCCCGCTGGGAGTCACGGATGGCGGTATGCAGGTCGTAGTGGAACCGCTTGCGCCCCGGCTCCTTGAAAAACTCTCTGACCGTCTGCTCCAGCAAAGCGGCGCGACGCTTCTCGTCGTTGGGCTCTCCCTTGGCGTGGGCACCACTGAACAACCGGTTCATGTTCTCTGCCACGCCCCGGGTGCCATTGACCATCGCCTGGGTATTGCCCAGTTGCACCAGCAGCCGCTGGCGACAGGTGAGGCTGCCATCGATGATGGCGTTCACCAGATCATTCACCAGCTCTATGGGAGCGGTCTCATTGCCGTGGACACCACAGGAAAGCACAATGTCGCTGTCGCCGGGCTCAGCCGGTTCGATGGCCAGGATGCCGGTGTCGATGAGGGTCAGTAGGGTGCCGTCGGCCAGTGTGCGGCTTTGCGGCTGCTTGCGGGGATGGGGATGGGCCAAGGTCAGCGCCAAAAGATCCTGGTGTTCAAATAACACGTCGCACTCCAATTGCTTTTTTCTTGTGCCGGCCATTGTAGCCTCAGAAGCGGGAAAGCGGCACCCCGGACGATTAAGATTCGGGGTTGCAATCTGTCATGGAGCTGATACAGTTTACGGACATTTGGACGTTTAGCCGTCTAGAAATCCAGATTAAGGAGTCAGGTTATGGCCATTGCCACCTTCGGTGCAGGATGTTTTTGGGGTGTAGAGCAGTTCTTCAAGGAGCTCGATGGCGTGACTTCGGCGGTGTGTGGCTACATGGGCGGCCAGCAGGACAACCCCAGCTATGAGCAGGTAAAAACAGGAGAATCCGGCCACGCCGAAGTGGTGCAGGTGGAGTTCGATGAATCCAGGATCAGCTATCAGCAACTGCTGGATACCTTCTGGCAGTTCCACAACCCCACCACGGTGAATCAGCAGGGTGAGGATCATGGCAGCCAGTACCGCAGTGTGGTGTTCTTCCACGACGACACCCAGCGTGACACCGCAGAGGCCTCCAAGGCACACCAACAGGCAGAGGGATATTGGAAAGAGAAGACCATAGTCACCGCCATCGAACCGGTAACCACCTTCTTCCGCGCCGAAGAGTACCACCAGGGCTACTTCGACAAGCACGACCTGCCCAGCTGCCACATCGCACTGTACTGAGGCAGACCTCTCGACCAAGCCGCTGCTTCCGGCCTGAGCGCTAAAGGGTCAGGGGAAGCACCGCTATGGGGGGGCGCTCAAAGGTAAGATCCCACAACTGCCTCGCCTCGTTGAAGTGGCGCCGGGTGCACTGAAAGCCAAATTTCTCCAGGATCCTCGCGGATGCGGCATTCTGCTCAAAGGCTTCCGCCACCAGAGGCGCATCGGGGTGGTGCTCCGCCACCCAGAGCATCAGCGCCGCCATTGAGGCACTGCCCAGTCCCTGTCCCCAGTAACGTCGGGCCAGCTTATAGCCCACCTCGTAGTGGGCGCTCTCCCCCCGGTAGAAGGCGGCGGTACCTACGCTGCCGAGAACGGGGTGTTCCACCACCCACAGCTTCAATCCCTCGGGGTCGTCGTACCCCGCCAGCAAACTTGGCATCTGCTGCTGGATCTGCGCCAGTGTCTGCGGGCCGCGGTCGGTAAAGCGCATCACTTGTGGGTCGCGCTCCAGCTCATAAAGCCACTGCTCATCCTCCGCCGTCAGTGGCCTGAGGCTCAATTCGGTCAAGACTTTCTCCTTAGTTCTGCTCCGGGGTTTCGATGCGATCTGCCACTACCCTGCCCTGCTCTATCTCCAGCACCCGGGCCCGTTCATAGATCAGCTTAAAATCCAGTTCCGGTTTGCAGTCCAGCAGCTCCCCCTGGGGTAGGAGCAACTCCCCGCTGAACCAATGGGCAAACACCGGGCCGTCGGTGAGCCGGTACTTCCCCCTGATCTCCTTCAGATACAACTGGCCCGATTCTATGGTCCAGGTACCCAGGTATTCACGCCAGCAACAGGAGGACAGCAGGGCTCTGTCCACCGCCTCCCACTCGGCTTCGGCACGCGCCGCGACGCCCTGCCCAAGCTCCGGCAGCAACGGCCAATCATCGAGAACATGAAACTCACCATCAAGATAGATAAAATCGGGAGTCTGTGCGGTCATCGGCCTTCTCCTTTACATCCTCAAAACTGGCTACTTGGAAATCGATGCGCCTTCCAGGGTGGCGATGGCACTCATCACCTCCAGGCCGCTCATGGAATTCGTTGACATTACTGGTCCTTGTCTGCTCTGCCTAATCCTCAGGCAACAACTCACTCATTCACCATGCCTTTATCACGACACCTCTGGCAAGCCGTCTGGCCACCTGCTGTGGCATTACTCCAAAAAAAAACGGCAGCCCAGGGCTGCCGTTTTCTGCATCGCTGTGCCTTACTTGGCGGCGAACACACTGTCCACCAAAGCCTTGGCATCCTCAATCAGCTCAGCCAGGTGGGCTTCACTCTTGAGGCTCTCGGCGTAGATCTTGTAGATCGCCTCGGTGCCGGAAGGGCGAGCAGCAAACCAGCCATTCTCCGTGGTCACCTTGAGGCCGCCGATGGCCGCGCCGTTGCCGGGGGCCTGGGTCAGCTTCGCGGTGATCGCCTCGCCAGCCAGGGTGTCGGACTTGACCATTTCGGGGTCCATCGCCTTCAGCAGCGCCTTCTGTTCATCGTTGGCCGGGGCATCGATGCGGCTGTAGAACGCCTGACCAAACTTCTGCTCCAGGCGACGGTAGTGCTCGGCAGGCGACTCGCCGGTTACCGCCAGGATCTCCGCCGCCAGCAGGCCCAGGATGAAACCATCCTTGTCCGTGGAGAAGGCGTTTCCAGCCCTGTCCAGGAAGCTGGCCCCGGCGCTCTCTTCGCCGCCAAAGGCCAGGTCGCCGCCATGGAGGCCACTGACGAACCATTTGAAGCCCACAGGCACTTCGTTCAACACCCGGCCATGATCCGCCACCACCTTATCGATGATGGCACTGGACACCAGGGTCTTACCCACTGGCAGGTCGCTGCGCCAGTTGGGGCGATGACCCAGCAGGTAATCGATGGCCACCGCCAGATAATGATTTGGATTCATCAGGCCACCATCGCGACAGACGATGCCGTGGCGGTCGAAGTCGGGATCATTGCCGATGCTGATGTCGAACTGGTCTTTAATCTTCAGCAGGTTGGCCATGGCATAAGGGGAGGAGCAATCCATGCGGATCTTGCCATCCTTATCCAGAGGCATGAAGGCAAACGCCGGGTCCACCACGGGATTGGCCACATCAATATTCAGGCCATAACGCTCGGCGATGCGAGGCCAGGTGTGGATGCCGGAGCCGCCCATGGGGTCGACACCAATCTTCAGGCCCACCTTGCGGATCGCCTCGAAATCGATCACCTCGGCCAGGTGCTCCACATAGGTGCCAATCATGTCCACCTGCTCCACCAGGCCGGTGGCCATGGCCACATCCAGGGTCACCTGACGCACGCCCTGCAGGCCGTCACTCAGATAGGCATTGGCACGATTGGCGATGTAGCCGGTGGCGTCGGTATCCGCCGGACCACCATGGGGTGGGTTGTACTTGATGCCCCCGTCCTGTGGCGGGTTGTGAGAGGGCGTCAGAATCAGGCCGTCGGCCAGTTCACCGCCCTGGCGGTTATGGTCCAGGATGGCGTGGGACACCACCGGGGTGGCCACAAAGCCACGCTCCAGCTGAACTCGAACCGTCACGCCATTGGCGGCCAGCACCTGCAGCACAGAGGCAAAGGCGGGCTGGCTCAGGCCATGGGTGTCAAAACCCAGGTAGAGGGGACCGGTAAATCCCTGCTCACTGCGGTAGTCCACCACCGCCTGGGTAATGGCCAGGATATGCTGCTCGTTAAAGGAGCGATTGAGGGCACAGCCACGATGACCCGAGGTCCCGAAGCTGACCTGCTCGGCGCCCTGGTTAGGGTTGGGCTTTAGGGTGTAATAACTGCTGATGAGATGGCTGACGTCGGTAACATCAGCCGGGCCGGCAACAGTGCCGGCCCGGGAATGGATTGCCATAAATTGTCCTACTAAGTGGCTTCCGTGCGTCGGAGTAGTAAAGGTAGCGGCCTCAGATTCGGGCCGCAATATCCTTGGCTACGTCCACTGGGCAGCCCAGAGACTCGGCAGCAGAGCTCAGCAGGGAGCGCTTCTTGCCGGTGTTGTTGTTGGTGGTCACCCAGTACTGGCTGTCGCCAATCTGCTTGGGGTTGGCACTCTTACTGGCGGAGAGCAACTCGTCTTTGCTGGTGGCAAAGTAGAGGCGGTCACGACCGCGAATCTCCAGTACGGAGGAAAAGGCTTCTGGCTGCTGACGATAGAGGGCGTCCAGCAGATACAGGAAGCGACCAACGGCGCCCTTCTGCTTCTCCAGCAGGGCATCGTCCAACAGTTCATTGAACTGGCCGGCCTCGGCCACTCGGGAACGAACTTCCACCTGCGCCTTGGGCGCTTCAACGACGGCTTCACCGGACTCCAGTCCGGGCTGGCTTACATGCTTGGGCTTAGGGGCTTCTGCCGCGGTACCGGGCAGGTCCAAAAGACGGCGCAAGATGTCAGAAGCACTCTCGCCGATACGCTGAGTGTTGCTGGCAATATGACTGTAAAGTTCGTCGTCGATTTCGATGTATTTCATGGGCTTTCCAATCGCCGGGGTTCAAGTCGTCACGCATTATAAACACACCTGGGGAGATCAGACCAAGCCACCGATTGCTTTTTGCCGTTGCCATCCGCACAATTTGCGCCATCAAACTTTAGGGCATGTAGATCTTTACTGAATACTTTTGCGCCAGCACCTGGCCTCTGTGACATCAATAAGATCGAAGTTTGCCCTGAACTGGGTTGCCTCCAAGCGGATTGGAGCGCCCTACGGGGCTGGCCTGACGACAACCACTCTGCGTTGTTCGATATTGACGTAGAGCAACTATGCCTGCAATCGAACGCCTTAATTGGTTGCCGTCATTCTCAGCCAAAAGTTCACCATCAAAGATCAACACACCCTAGGAATCAGGATGTCATGTTGAATTTTATTGACCAGGGCAGCGGGCCGGCGGTGGTATTGGTCCACGGTTTATTCGGCAGCGCAGACAACCTGGGGCGCCTGGGCCAGGCCCTGTTGGAGCGCCATTGGCGGGTGATCCGGGTGGATCTGCCCAACCACGGCGACTCCCCAAAGGGCCAGTCCATGGTGCTGACCGATATGGCCGGCGAACTGGAGTCCCTTCGCCAGCAACTGGGGCTGGAGCAGTGGGCTCTGGTGGGCCACTCCTTAGGTGGCAAGGTCGCCATGACCTATGCCCAGAGCCATCCGCAGCGGGTATTGGCCCTGGCGGTGGCGGACATCGCCCCCAATGGCTATCGCACCAACCGCCACCAGAGCATTCTGGCCACCCTGACCCAGCTGGAGAATCAGCCCGGCCTGACCCGGAAGATGGCTCAGCAAGCCTTTATGGAAGCAGGCATCGAAACCGGCACCACCGCGTTTCTGATGAAGAGTCTGAAACCGGAGAAACAGGGCAGTTACGACTGGCAGCTGGATATCAGCGCCATCGTTCACTACTACCCGGAGATCATCGGCCCTGTGCCTGAGCTGCCGCCCTTCTCCGGCCCGGTGCTGTTTTTGAAAGGTGAGCTGTCGGAATACCTGTTGCCGGAGCATCGCGAAGAGATCGTTCGCCGCTTCCCCGCCTCCAAGGCGCGGGTGATTACCGGCACCGGCCACTGGCTGCATGCAGAAAAGCCGGAGCAGTTTAACCGTCATGTGGCGGATTTCCTCGCGCCACACATGAACTAGAGGGCGTTGGCTGCTGTGCTAATCCACACAGGAAAGGCGTTCTAACGCCAATGTGGTTGTGCTATAGTAGCCCGCCGGTTTCGCCAGGATGGTAAATAGATGTTAGTCAGTGATGTAGCACAGCTCGAAGCAGTAGGATTGAACCTCTTTTTTGCAGCAGTGTTTTTCCTGATAGGAATGTCGATCCGGGACGTATTAAATCGAGGCGATGTACCTGCGTTTGGTCGCTACATCGTCTGGTTGGTTCTCTTTCTCGGCTGTGCCGGCTTCATCGCCAAAGGCATTATTCAGCTGGTGTGGGAAGGGAGCGGAGTAGGTTGAGCAGCGACTTTGCATGGCAGTAGAAAAGACCGATAGAACCACCATGGATCTGTTCGCCACCGAAAGGCGACGCGGCAGACCCAAAACCAACCCCTTGCCTCGTAAAGAGCAACTGCGCGTCAACAAGCGAAATCAGATTCAGCGAGACCGTTCTCAGGGGTTGAAACGTATTGAACTAAAAGTGTCGGATGCACTCTATAATGCGTTGAATGAGCAGGCGATGACCGACAACGTCAGCCGCAGTCAACTGATTGAGTCCATCCTACTCGAACAGTTTCAACAAGTTGGTAAGGCCCAGGATTAACTCCTGGCCTAAGTCAGTGAAAAAGATAGGTAGATAAATGGCAAGTGTAGGTCTGTTTTTTGGCAGTGACACCGGCAACACCGAAGCCGTGGCCAAGATGATCCAGAAGAAGCTGGGCGGAATGTGCGACGTTAAAGACATCGCCAAGAGCACCAAGGAAGAGATTGATGAGTTCAGCCTACTGCTGTTCGGCATCCCCACCTGGTACTACGGTGAAGCCCAGTGCGACTGGGATGATTTCTTCCCCGAGCTGGAGCAGATCGACTTCAACGACAAGCTGGTAGCCATCTTCGGCTGCGGCGATCAGGAAGACTACGCCGAGTACTTCCTGGATGCCATGGGCATGGTGGGCGACATCGTTCGTGACCGTGGCGGCATCATCGTTGGTCACACCTCTACTGAAGGCTACGAGTTCGAAGCCTCCAAGGCCCTGGTGGACGACAACACCTTTATCGGCCTGGGCATCGACGAAGACCGTCAGCCCGAGCTGACCGAAGCCCGTGTTGACGCCTGGGTGAAGCAGATCTTCGAAGAGATGTGCCTGGCCGAGCTGGCTTAAGCCTTAAAAGCTTTAAAAAAACGGACCCAACTGGGTCCGTTTTTTATTGCTCCAACAGGAACCAAAGGCCTAAAGCCGCTCTATGGTCAGGGTCAGTCCGTCCAGCTTGCTGAGCTGCGCATTGGGTACCCCTTCAATCAGCAGCTCATTGGCGCGCCTGTCGCCATACTGCTTGCCGCTCTGCTTATCGGAAAACAGGATACGATAGCGATCCTTCCCGCCAGCACGACAACTCACATGGCAGTCCAGGCCGGAGGTCAGGTAGAGCCGACCCTCCTGCTTGCCAATTCTGGCGCGTACCCCAATGGGGTTGTCCAGCAGAAACTGATAAGCCCGTTCAGACAGCGGGTGCTTCTGGTTGTTCAGCTTGTTGGCAAACTGGACCACCTCGATGCCCGGCAACTTGGGACCGAAACGGCCGTTTATCTCAATGGCGCCGGAACTCAGCGGACGGCGCCGATAATCATGAAAGTGGCGGTTCAGCTCGGCCACAATCCTGTGTTCAGGCAGCTGCCAATGCAGAGGAATATAGAGGTTGGAGTGGCCGGCGTCGGCAGGCTCAACCCGAAGCTCACCCACCTGGAGCCCGGCCTGCTGCAGGACGGCGTCAATGACATTCTGCTGCAACTGCTGCTGCATCTGCTGCCACTGCTTAGTGGCGTCTTGGGCCATCCCGGCAAACTGGCTGTCAGGCAACAGGGTACTGAGGTCGCGGCGAGCCACCTCCCTCTCGCCCTCCACAAGAACCAGAGCCAGTGACAGCGCCGCCCCCTTGTCAAAACTCCTGGCAGTGAGCCCGGTAATCCTCAGCGGGTTCTGCTCACGGTACAACATCAGAGGCTCGCCCTTGCCCCGGTGAGCCGTCAGCAGTTGAAACTGGTCATCACCCCGGCCTCGACAGCCCACATGGCAATCACGCCCTGACACCAGCACCAAAGAGGCGCTCTGACCCGCAAAACGGGCTTCCAGCCTCAACTGGTGGGTCACCAGCCAGCGGAACAGCACCTCGCTATGCGCTTGGTGTTGGTACTCCCCCTGATTCCAGAGCCTCTCAATCACTATGCCGTCACTGAGCTTATCGCGGCCTTTGTCCAGCGCCACCCTGCCCCCGGTAATGGCGCGCCCTTTGTAATCGCGAAAGTGCTCATTGATTACCTTGAGCAACGGGGACTGCTCCACCTGCCAACTCAGGGGCAACAGCAGCGACACCTTGCCCCCGTCATCGGCGGCGGCGCTGATCTCGCCGACGGTCACCGTCAGGTTGTTCATCATCCCCAGCAGCAACTGCTCGCTGAGCTGTGCCTTGCCCTGGCTCAGGCCATCCTGAGCCTGCTGAACCTTGCTGGCCAGCCCCGCCGTGGCCACCTTGATGGTGGTGCCGCCATTGGACTCGGCAGAAGAGGTCGAGGCTGATTCGGAGCTGCTCTTGGGCTTCACCGTCACAACCGGCTTCGATGACGTCGGTGAGCTCTGCCCTTGAGACTGTTTGGGCTCCGCTGCCACCTGAGTCACCTCGGCCGCAGGGCGCTGGCGACGCTCCGCTCTCTCCCTTTGTACTTCAGAGTGAAGCTTACCCTCATACAGGCTGACACCCACTTTCAGCAGCAACAGGCACAGCCCTAATCCGAGGACCCAATTCAACGCTTTGGGCAGAGACACCTGTCCCGATGCTTGCCAGGCGGCACTGCTGTCAGCAGCGGGGACTTTATGGGCTTGGGGCTCGGCAGCCTTGGCAGCGGCTTGCTCCTGCAGCGCCTTCAACTGGGCCATCACGTGATCCGCCCGGCGAACAAACTCATCGGGATCGTTCAGGCTAAAGCCAGGCTCGTGTACCGCCTTGTTTCTCAAGGTGGCTATCCAGCGAATCTGCCTGATAAGCAGCTTGGGCAACTGATGCTCGACGCTGCTGACCTTTTCATGCAGGCCCCGCCCCTCGGCGCCGAACTGCTCTGTGAGTTCCGCTTCAATCCGTTTGGATTGAGTGACGGCAATTTCAATGCTTCCCACGAATGGTCCTTGGTTGTTACTTGTATAAGGTGTTGTCTGACAAGGTCGGGTTACCAGTCATCAAAACTGGAACCGATGCCGCAATCAAAGCTGTCGCTGATGCCACTGTCGAAACTGCAGCCGATGTCAGAGCCGAAACTGTCGCTAATGCCACTGTCGAAGCTGCAGCCGATGTCAGAGCCGAAACTGTCGCCGATCCCAGCGTCTACGCTGCCGATGGGGTCCATCCCAATGCTGCTGTCGCAACCAAAGGGGTTGCCGGCCACATCCAGACTGCCGCACATGGGCAGTCCGGTGACGGGGTTGATCGCAGAAGAGCCCAGGCTGTCATGCTCCATCATCGACACATTACAGGTGGTATTGGCGAAGGGATCGTCATCACTGAACGGGGCATCTTCCTGTGGCGCCAACCATTGGATCGGCTCACCGGCTTGCTCGCCGGGGGAGTAGAGCCTGTCCTGCAGAAACGGGTCATCAACGGACTGGGTGGCCTCAGGGGACGAATCGGGCGTTGGCGCCGTGGAGGAAAACCATCTGGTTAGAAAGGAAAACAGCTTAAAACCCAATAACATGGAGATGAGGCTGCCTAGACTAACGCATGCCTGTCTGGGTGATCAAATGGGGGCAATCAGGAAGTGATCTAAAGGGCCTTCCGGCTGACACCGAAGGGCCCGAACACCGCCGGCATCAGGCAGCTTGATCCTGCTTGTTGGCGTACACCTTGCGCACATAGAGAGTGCGGTGCAAACGACACACCACCTCCCCCCGGGCGTCGATCACCTCCACCACAAACTCCGGGTGATGCTTGGAACCACACTCGGTGGCCTCCCGAATCTTGGCCAGCTGCTCTTCACTGACGCGAAACTCCGCTATCAGCTTGCCCTTACCCGGCTTGATGAAATCGATGGACGCGGCCTTGTCCCACACCCGGTAGCCCCGACCCAGCTTTCCCATCAGCAGCAATGCATAGATGGGATCGGTCATGGAAAACAGGCTGCCACCAAAGTGACTGCGATTGATGTTGCGGTTCCAGGGGCGCTCCTTCAGCGCCACCCGGCAGTAGCTGTAGTCCGGCTCCAGATGTTCCAGCTTGATGCTGCTGAACAGAAAGGGCGGCCAAAGATTGATCAGGCGGCGAAATGCGGCCGCGGAAAAGGGGATAGCCATGAGCCTCCATACTGGTATGACCTGTTGTTAAGCAGGTGTTATAGCCCAGGATGAACAAAAAGTCATCTGTAGAATCAATAATTGAAATCAGCAGATAAATGAGGCTTGAAAGGCGCTCACCTCACTCTCCTGCCTCACCCCAACCACAACACCAGTGCATTTGACTGCACACCTCATTCCCAAAGCCGTTTGACGCCGCCAAACCAATAAATCCAAGGCTTTTCACCACCAGCATATTTCGCTATGGTGAGCCTCCAGGCACTGTTTTTCACCCCCCACCCAGAGGTTCCGTGGTATGCATCCCATCCTAAAATCCGACAAGCTCAGTACCGTCTGCTACGACATTCGAGGTCCGGTAGCACGGGAAGCGAAGCGCTTGGAGGAGGAGGGTCACCGGGTCCTCAAACTCAATATCGGCAACCCGGCCCCCTTTGGCTTCGAAGCCCCGGAGGAGATCGTCCGCGACGTCATCCATAACCTGCCGGAGAGTCAGGGCTACTGCGATGCCAAGGGGCTGTTTTCTGCCCGTAAGGCGGTGGTGCACTACTTCCAGCAGATGGGGATCCAAGACGTGGATGTGGACGACGTCTACATCGGCAACGGTGTGTCCGAGCTCATCGTAATGGCGATGCAGGGTCTGTTGAATAACGGCGATGAAGTGCTCGTCCCCGCCCCCGACTATCCCCTGTGGACCGCGGCGGTGCACCTGGCCGGGGGCAACGCCCGCCACTACCGCTGTGACGAGGAGGCAGACTGGTTCCCGGATCTAGACGATGTCCGCGCCAAGATCACCCCGCGGACCCGGGCCATGGTGCTGATCAACCCCAACAACCCAACCGGGGCCGTCTACAGCAAGGAGATCCTGCTGGGGATGCTGGAGATCGCCCGTGAGCACAACCTGGTGGTGTTCTCCGACGAGATCTACGACAAGATCCTCTACGACTGTGCCGAGCACATCCCCACCTGCACCCTGGCCGACGACCTGTTCATCATCACCATGAACGGTCTCTCCAAGGTGTATCGGGCTGCCGGCTTCCGCGCCGGCTGGATGGTCCTCTCCGGGGACAGAGGCCGTGCCAAGAGTTACATCGAGGGATTGGAGATGCTGGCCTCCATGCGCCTGTGTGCCAACGTTCCGGTGCAGCACGCCATCCAGACCGCCCTGGGGGGGTATCAGAGCATCAATGAGCTGATCATTCCCGGAGGCCGCCTCTATGAACAACGCCAGCTGACCGTGGACCGGCTGAACGCCATCGACGGAGTCTCCTGCAAGATGCCCAAGGGCGCCATGTACGCCTTCCCCAGGCTGGATGTGAAGAAGTTCAACCTGATGGACGATGAGAAGCTGGTGCTGGACCTGTTGATGCAGGAGAAGATCCTGCTGGTCCAGGGCACCGCCTTCAACTGGCCGGAGCCGGATCACCTGAGGTTTGTGTTCCTGCCCCACATCGAGGATCTGGAGAAGGCCCTGGATAAGTTTGAGCAGTTCCTCGGCCGCTACCGCCAGTAACTCACGCAGATTGATCCTAAGCGCCCTGTCCGGGCGCTTTTTGTTTGCCCCCTTAGTCAGCGAGCGCGTTTTCAGTCCCCCTCCCCTTTGTTATGCTCAGTCGATGAATCTCCACAGGAAGTGTCCATGAGTTATAAGTTTTTGAACCTGGCCCTGCGCCAACGCCTGCTGAAGCGCTGGAGCCTGATGTACTCCATGCAGCCGGAATCTGTGCTGGAGCACTCCGCCATTGTCGGCATCCTCAGTTTCCTGGTAGGCAAAATTGCCCAGCAGAATGGCCGCGACCTGGATCTGTCCAAGATGCTGTCCCACGCCCTGCTCCACGACATCTCCGAGACCATCACCGGCGACGTGGTCACCCCGGTGAAGCGCTCCTCAGACACCCTCTACAACGAGTTCAAGGCCCTGGAGCGCACCGCAGAGCAGAAGATCCTCAACACCACTCCGCCCGAGCTCCATGAAGCCATCGAGGAAGCGTTTAATCCGGGTGGTATTGAGCAGGAGTTGGTCAAAGCCTGTGACATCTACTCCGCCTACCTCAAGTGTCGGCTGGAGGTGGCCTTCGGCAACTCGGTGGAGTTTGGCGATGCCCTGGCTCGGATGGAGGACGCGGTGGAGGAGGTGTGCAACAACTACCCGGAATTAACCACCCTGCATCAGTGGTTTGGGGAGGACAGTGACTGCTCGGTAGACCACCTGATCACCTCCAGCGAAGAGTAGGCATCAACGGAGAGGTGACGAAATCTTGTCGGCGTCATTCTTTTGACGCCTTTTCCCTTAAGAATCAACCATTAAGCATATAGCCAAACGTTCTAGAATCCCCCCTGCCAAACCGGATATCTCTCTTATACTTTCACTACCCATGCGGTCATTATTCTGATTCACAGGGGAGGGCACCCTCTCTGACTGCGCGAATGGGTGCCTGAAAGGGGCAGATTCCCCCTGGGCCGGCACCCGACGCTCTCCCCTGTGCTCAGGGCCACCGCATTCATTGGCAATCAAGGAGGAGAGCCTATCGAAACCACACCCAAAACAACGGTCAGCTACCGGTCTCTGCCCCGGTCACGACCGGTTTCCGGCGGATCAGCGGAAACACCCACCTTATGCGCACCTGTGCCTGATCCAGTTTGACCCAGCCTTAATTTGGCCCCGCTCCCGCGGGGTCTTTTTTCTGTGAACCGCGCACCTGCTCTATGGCTTCACACAGCTGGGCCATCCCTTTGACGATGCGCGGGCCGGTACGATGCAACCAGTCGCTGTTGACCGACAGAATCTGGCCATTGGCCACCGCCGGGATCTCCGGCCAGCTCTGCCAACGCTCAATGCTGTTGTCCCCCAACCCGTGGTTGGTGGGTACGATGATCCCTTGCGGGGCGGCGGCCACCACCTGCTCAATGCTCACCTGGGGATACTCAGCCAGACTGTCGGCAAACAGGTTCACCCCACCACAATCGCTGATCAGGCCATCCATCCAGCTGCTGGATGCGGTCATCAAAGGCTCAGACCACAGCTGATAGAACACAGACACCGGCGTACGCCCCTGGTAAGCCGACTTCAGCCTGTCGTACTCAGCGGAAAATCGGGCTGCCGCTCTGGCCCCCTGCTCCTTGTGACCGGTAAGCTCACCCAAACGGGCCAGCAATGGCGCAATTTCCGCCACTTGGGCGACACTGGTATCAACCACATTGAACCCCAACTCCCTTAAGCGGGTCACAAAGTGCATGGAGGTGTCGCTAACCCCAAGCACCACCAGATCCGGCTTGAGGGCCATCAGGGCTTCAAAGTCCATCTGGTTATGACGTCCCACCCGGCGGATGGAACGGGCGGCGTCGGGATAATCGGCGTACTCCACCGTGGCCACAATCTGCTCACCGGCCCCCACCTCGAACAGCAGCTCCACCGAATGGGGCGTCAAAGCCGCGATGGTGGGCAGCTTTGCCAGGGCTGGCACAGTCAAAAACACCAGTGAAAGGGCAAAAAGGCGACACAGCATGGTTCCGTCCAACAATAAGCTTGATACACTGGCGGCTACTCTAGCAAAGGCCTCAGGCCTTGGCTAACGAGCCAAATGATAATAATTCTCATTGACATCATTTGTCCCGCCGCTAGACTTGAATCACTACTGAAACATATCGGGTTGAATCACAGGAGTTCTCAATGTGTGAGCAACACGCCACCCCAGTCGGGTCCACCGTCATCACCACCTTCAAGGGCAAGCGCAAGCTGTGGGAGCTCAACTCCAAGCTGCTGTGCCCGGTGATCGGCACCTGCCTGACCACCGCCGAGATCCGCAAGCTGGTGGAGAAAGTGGCCGACAAGCAAGCCGCTCGCAACAGCGACTACTGGCTGCACACCTGGGCGGTCTCCAACTGTGATGACAAGAATCGTCTCTCCATGGCGGTGCAGAAGCACCTGGATCGCAAGTTCTCCGCCGCCACCAAGCGCTTCGGTCAGATAAAAGAGCGGGAAGAGCTCAAGCAGGCGTGGAAGGAGCACATCGACCGGGGTGCCGCCGCCGAAGCCCTGTGGGCCCTGCTGACTCACTCTCTGTGCGACATCCCCACCCAGGACATGGCCTACGAGACCATCCATATGCTCTCCCACCAGGTGGGGGCCGGTGAACGGGCGGATCTCAAGCGATTGCACGCCCTGGAGAAGGAGGTCGCCGATCTCAAGCGCAACCTGGAGCGCAGCCAGCAGAAGGCGGCCCAGAGCCTGGCCAACAAAGAGAAGCAGATGATCAACCAGCAGCGGGAGATCACCCTGCTCAAGGCGGAAAACCAGAAGCTTCAGCAACAGCTGCAACAGGCCACAACCAAGCCGGGAGATAACCTGGAGCAGGTGATTCAGCTCAAGAGTGAACTGACCAGTGCCCAGGCGTCCGCCCAGGCCCTGGCTCGCCAGAAGGAAGCCTGGCAGCAGAAGCTGGAGCAGACCGAAGCCCAGGTGATCACCCTGACTCAGCAGCTAACCCTCAAACAGGAGGAGACCATCGCCCTGGAGGGGATGGTCAGCCAGAGTCTCTCACCCTGCGGAGGCTGTGGCCCCGAGAAGGGTGGTTGCACCGACTGCACCAAGGTGCCCGACCTCAAGGGCCAGAAGATCCTGGTGGTGGGCGGTCTGCACCGCATGGTGGATCAGTACAAGGGGCTGGTGGAGCGCTGCCAGGGCGAATTCAGCCATCACGACGGTGGCGTCGAAGACAGCCGCAAACGTCTGGACGCCCTGCTGTGGAGCGCCGATGCGGTGATCTGTGCCACCGACTGCATCAGCCACGATGCCTATTACCGACTGAAAAAGTTCTGTAAACAGCAGGGGAAACGACACCTGTTTGTGCCCTCCTCCAGCCTGTCCACCATCGCTAAGGCCCTCTCCGACGTGGCCAACGACAGCGGCTGCATCGCCTTCAGCGCCCAGGACGCGTCATAACAAGCCATTGATTCGAATAGGGAGTTAGTCAACACTAAAGGAAGACAACCCAGAGGGAGCCCGATATGCAGTATTCAGACTCGATGGCGCGCCGGTTCGAAGAGTCCAAACAGCGCCAGGACGATCAACGCTCCCCCCTGCAGCGGGACAAAGCCCGCATCATGCACTCCGCCGCCTTTCGCCGGTTGCAGGCCAAGACCCAGGTGCTGGGTGTAGGGATGAACGACTTCTACCGCACCCGGCTGACCCACTCCCTGGAAGCGGCCCAAATCGGCACCGGCATCGCCGCCCAGCTGCGCCGCGCTCATCCGCAGCACGCCGAGGTGATTGGCAGTGACCACCTGATTGAATCCCTGTGCCTGGCCCACGACCTGGGACACCCGCCCTACGGTCACGGCGGCGAGGTGGCACTCAACTACATGATGCGCGATCACGGCGGCTTCGAGGGCAATGGCCAGACCTTCCGCATCCTGGCCCGGCTGGAGCCCTACACCGAATCCTTCGGGATGAACCTGACCCGGCGCACCCTGCTGGGCGTACTCAAGTACCCTGTGCTGCTCTCCAGCCTGGGGGGGCATCCGGAGGAGGCTCACAGCGGCAACTTTCGCCAGCTCAAGGCCGATGAGTGGGCCCCGGGTAAAGGGATCTTCGATGATGACGCCGAAATTCTCAACTGGGTGCTAGCGCCCCTGAGCGACCGGGATAAAACCCTGCTCACCCAGACCAGACCAGGCCCCAGCGGCCGGCCACGCTCCCTCTACCGTTCACTGGATGCCTCCATCATGGAGATGGCCGACGACATCGCCTACTCGGTGCACGATCTGGAGGATGCCATCGTCATGGGGATCGTCTCCTACGCCAGCTGGCGTCAGAAGGTGGCCGAGCCCATAGGCGCCATCGGCGACAACTACCTGGCCACGCGCATCGATGCCATCGGCGAGAAGCTGTTTTCCGACGAGCATCATCAGCGCAAGGACGCCATCGGCACCCTGGTCAACGCCTTCGTCACCCACATCCGCATCGACAAACAGGGGGAGTTTGACTCACCGCTGCTGGCCTACCACGCGGTGATGGAACCGGGGTTCGATACCTGCCTCAACCAGCTCAAGCGCTTCGTCTTCGAGTGCGTCATCCGCAAGCCCGAAGTGCAGATCCTGGAGTACAAGGGGCAACAGGTGGTGATGGAGTTGTTCGAAGCCTTCGCCTCCGACCCACTGCGGCTGCTGCCCAAGTCCACCCAGAAGCGCTGGCAGGCCGCCCGGGAAGCGGGCCAAAGCGGCCACCGGGTGATCGCCGACTACATCTCCGGCATGACCGACGAATTTGCCGCCCGCCTGCACCAGAACCTGTTTACCCCCAAGATGGGTAATCTGGCGGAGCTGCACTCGCCGTTCTAAGCCGTTTTTTACCAATAAGGCCCGCTGGCTGCCAGCCTAAAAACTGGTATACTTCGGGCCAAGTCATAGATACAGAAACAGGAGATTTTGATGATTGTGCCAGCCACCCACCCGGTAAAGGCCACCAAGTAGAGACCCAACAGACCCCGTCTCCGCTTCCCCTCCTTTGCCCGGTGCTCTGTAACCGGGAACCGGTCGACCACGACCACACAGGTTTCCAACACTTCTCTGTTTTGTGCACACAGAGCCGACTCTGTATGCCTAGGGAAACCCAATGAATACACAGCTTTCTCTATCACAACTGGGGTGGCAACCCAGCTTCCAACAACAACTGAGCCTGGACGAGTTCGAATCGACTTATCCCGCCCGCGTCGTCGCCCATCATCGCAGCGAGTATCAGCTGCTGAGTGAGCGGGGCAAGCATACCCTGGCCCTCAACCCCTCCCTGCCACAGATGACCCCGGGGGACTGGCTGCTGCTGGATGACCAGGGCCAGTTTGTGCGCCTGCTGGAGCGAAAATCCCTGTTCAGCCGTAAGGCCCCCGGCAGCAAGCTGGGGCAGCAACTGATCGCCGCCAACATCGACACCCTGTTGGTGGTCTGCTCCCTCAATCAGGACTTCAACCTGAGCCGGATTGAGCGCTACCTGGCCCTGGCCCACGAAGCGGGCGTCGACCCTGTGGTGGTGCTGACCAAGGCGGACCTGTGCGACGATGCCGAAGAGAAGCGGCGCCAGGTGCAGCAACTGGACCCACTGCTGATGGTGGAATCGGTCAACGCCCTTGAGAGTGACAGCTGCCAGTCTCTGCTGAGCTGGTGTCGCCCCTGCCAGACCCTGTCGGTGCTGGGTTCCTCAGGAGTAGGCAAGTCCACCCTGATCAACACCCTGCTGGGCAGTGATGCGCAGCATACCGGCGGCATCCGCGAAAACGACAGCAAGGGCAGGCACACCACTACCGCCCGATCCATGCACCCACTCCCGAGCGGTGCGGTGATCATCGACACTCCGGGGATGCGGGAGCTGCAGTTGGCCGAGTGTGAGCAGGGGGTGCGGCGCACCTTCGCCGACATCGACGCCCTGGCCCAGCAGTGCCGCTTCAGTGATTGTCAGCATGGCAGTGAGCCGGGCTGCGCCGTACAGCAGGCCATAGAGCAGGGGCAACTGGAGCCCAGGCGATTGGGCAACTACCTCAAGTTGCAGTCGGAACAGGCCAGAAATGCCGCCTCCCTGCAGCAGCTTCGCGCCCAGGACAAGGAGTTTGGCAAGATGGTGAAATCCGTCGGCACCGCCTCCCGGCGAATGAAGAAGGGCTACTGATCATTCGCTCGATACAGGCATAAAAAAGCCAGGCAATACGCCTGGCTTTTCCTTTCCATGGGATCAGCTGAACCTGTGTTAACCCCGCACCCCGCCTAGCCCACGCCTCCCCCATCGAAGAACAGCCCCTTCAATACTTTGAAAAATATCTGTAAATTGCTCTAGCCGACCCATTCAACCACCAGGACGCCCAAGGTGAGTGACGACAAGATCTACAAGTTTCACAAGACCCTCCATGCCCAGAGCAAGCTGATGGGCATCGACCGCCTCTACGCCAAAGTCGACGACGTCTTCCAGCAAAACCGTGGCCACAGCATCAAAAAGAGCACCTTCCACAACAAGATCAATCCGGACAGGGAGGCTCACAAACTCAATGTGGATGAGTTCATCCTGGTCCTGATGGCGCTTAAGGAGGAGAACCAGCACGCGCCGGTACTCGATGACCTGCTCTCCCTCTATGGCATGCGACTGGAGTACCTCAAGAGCGGCGGAGAACGGGAGCACGACTACAAGTCCTTCATGGAAGACTGGATGGGGCTCAACAAGGAGCACGGCGATGTGCAGGTGGCCCTCACCTCGGCCCTCAGCGACTACAAGATCTCCGAAAACGAGCTCAACGGCATCAAGGTGGAACTGTCCGAGCACATTCAGGCCCTGAGCCAGTTGCGCCAAGCCCTGGACAGCGTCTGCGGCAAGCGCCTCGACTAGTTCCTCAACACGCTCCAGGATCACCTCAGCCCTGGGGTGACCGCCCTCCCCCTTAGCACCGCCACATCCAGGTTCACCGAGAAAAGCGCCCGCTTTTCTCGTAGATGGTCTGCGGCCACTTCCTTAGATTCAACCCCAACGAAACAAGAACTTAGGGCCTTGCCCCCGTTGAATCGACACAAGGAAGCCATATGCACTCTATCCCCCATTTCATCACGCGACGCCATCTGCTCGCCCTGAGCCTGGTGGGGCTGCTCTCCGCCTGTGGCGGCTCCGACTCCGACAACAATCCCGAGCCTCAGCCACAAGTCAATCTGCTGCCTGTGGCACAACTGGATGGTCCGGCATCGGTGCCGGAGCGCACCAGCGTACTGCTGAGCGCCGAGGCCTCCAGCGACAGCGACGGCGGCATCGTCAGTTATCAGTGGCAATTGAACCTGAACGGCTACGACGACGGCCAGATCTCACTGCTGCCCAGCGGCGAGACCGCCACTCTCAAGGTGGGTGAACTGGCCGAGGATGCCGAAATCGAAGTGGCCATCACCGTGTTGGATGACCAGGGCGCCGACGATACCTTCGCCCTCATCCTCACCCTGGAGGAGCTGGACAGAGATCAGTTGCCGCCGATGCCAGACAACCCGGATGAGGCGGTCACCGGCGTCGACGCCGACAGTGACGGCGTTCGCGATGACGTGGAGATCAAGATTCTCGAACTCTATCCCCTGTCCCAACCTGAGCGGGAACTGGCCCGCATGGGCGCGGCCAAGTACGCCGAGGTGATCGCCTCTGGCACCGAAGAGGACGACGTCAAACAGACCCTGGCCGCCAACGAGCTGGCCAAGATGAGCGCCTGTTTCGTGGGCGAGTACGGCATGGACGCCAGTAAAAAGGCCGCCGTCATCCGGGCTCTGATGCTCAACACCCGCGAGCGCCAGCAGGCCTACGACGCCTTCGACCGCTCCCGCAGCGGCACTGTGGGCAACAGCTATGACCCCGCCGACCTCGACTGCCAGCTGCCTCAGGAGTAAGGAGACATGAAGATGAAGCACAGCACCATTGCACTGGGGATCGTCAGCGCCCTCACCCTGGCCCCTGCCGCCGAGGCCAGCCTCAGTGGCTGCACCTTTCAGGATCAGGGTAGCCGTCAGACCCAGGTCTACTTTGCCAACGGCATCAACACCAGGTACGCCGACGCCCTGATCGCCAGCGACACTCTGCGCAGTATCTATAAGGGGCCACTGGAAGGGGTGGAGGAAAACGCCTCCTATCAGTTTTTCCCGGCCTACAACCTCAGCCAGGGGTTTACCACGGACGTGATTCAGGTGTTTCAGCAAAAAATGCAGGAGGACCCGGATGGTAGCATAGCCTACATGGTATACGACATGTTGCAGGCGGGCCTGACCAACGACGCCATCCGTCAGACCGTGGCCATCGCCGTGACCGACGGCTACCTGCTGGCTGCCGCCCTCACCGATGAACTGCTCGATGATCTGGCCGATACCATGGCACAGATCTCCGCCGACGCCATGAAGGACCTGAACCAGGTCAATGATCTGCACAGTGGCCTCTACGCCGATGCCCTGCTCAACGGCAAGCGGGTACTGGTGGTGGCCCACAGCCAGGGCAATCTGTTCACCAACTCCTCGCTGGCCAGGGTGATTGAGATGCTGCCGGAGTACAAAGAGAGCATCGGCTACTTCGGGGTGGCCTCACCAGCGGCAGAAACCGTCAACGGGGCCGACTATGTCACTGCCGACGATGACAGGGTCATTCAGCTGTTGCGGGTCAGTGAGACCGTATTGCCGGCCAACATCGATAACGACCCAGGCCTGCTCCATGACCCTAGGGACTTCCTCAACCATGGCTTTCTGGAAAGCTATCTGGACGGTCGGCTGAACTCCCGTGAACGCATCGATTCAGGCATCATCCAACTGGCCAACACGCTCAAGTATCCCGAGCTGATCGCCGGTGAGGGAGCGATACGCGCCACCCTCACCTGGGGCGACCAGCCCGACGTGGACCTGCACGTGTTCGAGCCCGGCGGCGCCCATGTGTACTATCGCAACCCCCAGGGCAACGACGGCACCCTGGACGTGGACGACACCAACGGCTTTGGCCCGGAAAACTACTATGTGGCCTGCAACGACATCAGCGAAGGCACCTACAGGGTGGGCGTGAACTACTTCAATGGCAACGGGCCGGAGACCGCCAGCGTCACCCTCTACCTGGGCAACGGCACCACTTTTGGTCCCCGCCAGATTTCACTGACCGAGGACAAAGGCAGCGCCGGAAACACCACCCCGAAGAACATCTTCTCACTGACGGTCAGCGACGACGGTCAGGGTAACGCCCTCTATTCGGTAGAGTAGGCCCGCCGCTCCCCCACAACCAAGAGAGGCTGCGGCCTCTCCTGCTTTTCCCCTCACAAACACCGACACCACCGGGCCGATTCAAGCCGGGGTAAAGGGCAAATCCCGCCAGCCAAAACTATAGTTATTACCAAGTTGCTCCAGATCGCCTGATCGCCACCAATAACCGCCCCAATCCGAGCACAATAATCCACTGTGACCAAAGCTGAGAGATGACCAGAACAACGGACGCAGACCAACGTTATCAGGCCATATTCCATCAGGCAGCGGTGGGCATCGCTCGCATCGCGCCAGATGGCATGTGGCTTGAGGTCAACGAAAAGATGTGCCAGATACTCGGCTACTCCGAGCAGGAGCTGCTGCGCCTCACCTTCAGCGACGTTACCCACCCTGACGACCTCGAGATCAACCTCCAGCTTCAGCAACAGGCCCTGGCCGGCGACAGCCAGTCCTACACCATGGACAAGCGCTACATCCAGAAATCCGGCGACATCGTCTGGGTCTCCCTGACCGCCTCCCTGGTGCGAAGCCCAAACGGCACCCCCAAGTACTTTGCCGTGGTGATTCAGGACATCACCGAGCTGCATCGCATTCGCGATGATCTGCAGAGAAAAGAAGCCCATTACCGCCAGACTCTGAAGGTCACCAACACCGGCTCGTGGGAGATCAACCTCTCCACCAAGGAGGTGTTCTGGTCTGAGAAGATGGAACAGATCTGGGGCATGGAAAAGGGCAGCTTCAACGGCAGGCTGGACAGCGTCACCGCCTCCATCCACCCGGAAGATCGGCCCGCCTGGGAGGAGAGCCTCAGGGCCTGTGTCGAGGACGGCAAAGAGCACAACCTGGAGTATCGACTGCTGCTGCCCGATGGGGCTGTGCGCTGGATGCACACCATCGGCGATGCAGAGCGGGACCCACAGGGGAAAGCAGTTCTGATGCGCGGCCTGACCATGGACATCACCGAGCGCAAGCAGCATCAGCAGGCGCTCAAAGACAGCGAGGCTCGGCTGCAGGTGGCCGGCCAGGTGGCCTACGACCTGATCTACGAGTGGGATGTGGCCACAGACAAGCTGCAATGGTTCGGCAACATCGACGGCTTTCTCGGCTTTGACCCCGGGGAGATCTCCGAAGACATCGACGCCTGGCTGGCCCTGATTCATGAAGAGGATCGCCAGACGCTCAGTGACGCAGTGGAGCTGCACCGGATCTCCACTCAGGAGCTGAACTACGAATACCGCATCCGTGCCAAAGATGGCAGCTACCAATACTGGAGTGACCGCGCCCTGCCGATCATCGACAGCACAGGCATGCCGCAGCGCTGGATCGGGGTGTGTCGCAACATCACCAAGTTCAAGGAGCAGCAGCTTGAGCTGGAGCGCATCGCCCACTACGACAACCTCACCAAACTGCCCAACCGGGCCCTGCTGCTGGACCGGTTGCAACAGGCCCTGGCCTACGCCCAGCGTCACTCCACCCAGTTTGCCGTGGTGTTTATGGACCTGGACGGTTTTAAACAGATCAACGATGAGCACGGCCACGACGTGGGCGACCAGGTGTTGGTGCAGGTGGCGTCCAATCTGCTGACCGCCATCCGTGAGGAGGACACCATAGCCCGTCTCGGCGGCGATGAGTTTGTGGCCATCCTCAATGACTTTCCCCCCCAGGATGAGGGCAAGGCCCTGCTCGACCGTCTGCTGATCGCCGCAGCCACCCCGATCCAGGTCGACTCCCACTCCCTGAGCGTGTCCACCAGCATCGGGGTCACCCTCTACCCTCAGCGGGCAGAAACCACGGTAGAGCAGTTGCTGCGTCAGTCGGACCAGGCGATGTACCTCAGCAAGCTGGCCGGCAAGAATCGCTACAGCTTCTACGACCACGAACACGCGGATAACCTGGGCAAACACCACAAGGCGGTAGAGCGCATTGCCCAGGCCCTCAAGCGCGGCGAGTTCATTTTGCACTACCAGCCCAAGGTGAACATGGCCCGGGGCAACCTGCTAGGAGTAGAAGCCCTGCTACGCTGGCAGCACCCCGAGCGCGGCCTGCTGGAACCCAACCACTTCCTGCCCCTGGTGCACGAACACTCGGTCTACGCCCAGATTGGCGAATGGGTGATCAACGAGGCGATGAACCAGCTGGAGAGCTGGCAACAACAAGGGTTCTCCACCCCCATCAGCATCAACATCGGCGCCCGGCAACTGCAGTCGCCGGACTTCATTAAGCTGATCGAGACCATCAAGGCGCGCCACAAATCGGTGACCACAGACTCCATAGAGTTTGAGATTCTCGAGACCAACGCCATCCGCAAGATTGATGAGGTCTCCAAGGTGATGCAATCCTGTCAGCAGATGGGGATCCGCTTCGCCCTGGACGATTTTGGTACCGGCTACTCCACCCTCTCCTACCTCAAGCAGTTGCCCGCCACCCAACTGAAGGTGGACCGCAGCTTCATTCGCGACATCATGCAGGACCCGGTGGACCTGGCCATTGTCCAGAGCATACTAGCCATGTCCCTGGCGTTCCGCCAACAGGTGATCGCCGAGGGGGTAGCCTCGGAAGAGCATGGCAAGTTGCTGTTGTGGCTGGGCTGCGAACACGCCCAGGGCTTCTTCATTGCCCAGCCCATGCCGGGAACAGAGATCCCCGATTGGCAGGCCAGCTGGACCCCCCCGGCCAGCTGGCTGAGCACCCGCTCCCTGGATCCCACCCGGCTCGCCATCGTCATCTCCATGGTGGAGATCCGCTCCTGGCACAACGAGCTGCAATGGTACCTGGAGGGAAGGCGGCCCCACCCACCGGCGCTGGGCGGCCACGACTGCCGCTTTGGCCAGTGGCTGCTCGGGGAGGCCAAACAGCTCTACGCCGGGCACGCCGACTACCAGACCCTGGAGCACCTCTACGCCGAGCTGCAGCGCTACGCCAGCCAGGTGCATGACGCCAGACACAAGGGGCAGAACGCCCGCCTCGACATTGCCCTGCAGAATCTGGCCAACACCAAGGAGATACTGCTGAGCCAACTGAGCAGCATGGTGAGATGAGCCCATAAAAAAGGTTCTTCGCACATTAGCGGGAACTAGATACGAAAACGGCTGGAAAGGTTATTGTGTAGTCGCCAAACAAA